>JBBRWQ010000059.1:0-20663 GCA_038249115.1 Actinomycetales bacterium | reverse complement strand
GGCGACCGGATTGTCTTTGCTGGCAAGGCTTCCGAGATTCCGCAGCAGTGGAAAGACGTAGCGCCTCCCACCGGCTGGACCGGGCGGCACACCTTGTTGCCGGGGCTGGTCGACGCACACTGCCACGGCGGCGCGGGGGGCGAGTTCGGTGCAGATACGGTGTCCGCGACCGTGGCCGCAGACCACCATCACCGACGGGGCACCACGTCATTGCTGGGCAGCCTGGTCTCGAACAGCCACGATGCTCTGATCAGCGGGGTCGCGACCTGCGCGGCGCTGGTCGCCACCGGTGACCTGGCCGGCATACATCTGGAGGGGCCGTTCCTGTCGATGGAGCGCCGCGGTGCCCAGAACCCGGCAGCCCTGTGCGACGTCGACGCGGGGTTGGTTGAGGCCCTGGCAGAGGCGGCCGCGGCGGCCGGCGCACCAGGGGCGCTGGCCCAGATGACCTTCGCGCCCGAACGTCCCGGCGCGGTCGATCTTCCGGCACTGCTGTCATCCCACGGCATCCTGGCCGCTGTCGGTCACACCGGCTGTGACGCCGAGACTGCGTGGGCTGCGCTGCGCGCCGGCCTGGATGCGGCGCCCCGAGGGGGACGGCCGCTGGTCACCCACGTCTTCAACGGTATGCCGCCCCTGCACCACCGCGATCCGGGGCCGGTCAGCGCGTGTCTGGCCGCCGCCGGTCGTGGTGAGGCGGTCCTGGAGGTGATCGCCGACGGTGTCCATCTGGCTCCGGCCACTGTGCGAATGCTCTTCGATCTCGTTGGTGCGCAACGGATCTGCCTCATCACGGATGCTATGGCGGCAAGCGGTATGCCCGACGGCACCTACACGTTGGGCGGCCAGGACGTCATCGTCTCGGGGCGCACCGCCCGACTTGTCGAGGGAGACTCGATCGCCGGCGGGGTGGCCACGACGCTGGACCTCGTCCGCTGGTGCGTGCAGTCTGCCGGCATCCCGTTGCTCGACGCCGTCACCGCGGCCTCGTTCACGCCCAGTCAGACTCTTGCGCTGACCGGGATCGGCAGCCTGCGGGCGGGCAACGTGGCCGACGTCGTGGTCGTTGACGACGACCTCTCGCTGCATGCCGTGCTTCGCCGCGGCGAATGGCTCACCATCAACACGTGACCAGCGTCCAGTCACCTTCGACCGCACTGCAGGGAGCTACAACATTCCGGATCAACGCAAGCAGACGATCATGGCTCAGGAGGTTGCCGAGCAGCCGGTCGCGATCGCGGCAACCCTGGCGGCGCTGCGCCCGCTGCGCCCGCGGATCGCGGAGCTTGCCAAGGGCCGTGAGCAGATCCTGTTCGTGGCGCGTGGCTCCTCGGACAACGCCGCTATCTACGGTCGCTACCTGCTCGAGGTGCATGCCGGCCGGACTGCCTCCTTGGCTGCGCCGAGCGTGGCAACGCACTACCGCAGTGAGCTCGACCTGAGCGGTGCACTGGTCGTGGCCATCTCCCAGTCCGGTCAGACCGAGGAGATCATCGCGACCCAGGACTGGGCCAGGGGGTGTGGGGCCGCCACGATCGCGGTCACCAACGTCGAAGGCAGCCCGCTGGCGATCGCCGCTGACCTGGCGCTGGTCACCCTGGCTGGCCCGGAGCGGGCAGTCCCGGCGACCAAGACCTTCACCACCCAGCTGGCCGCCATGGCGGTGCTGGCCACGGCACTGGCACCCGACCCGAGCGCGCTGGACGCCGATCTGGACCGGGTGCCGGCCGAGATCGACAGGCTGATCGCCCGTCGCGCCGGCGTCGATGACGCCGTGACGCTGCTGGCTCGCACCAACGAGGTGCTGGTCAGCGGACGCGGGCTTGCCTTTGCAGCGGCCGTCGAGACCGCACTCAAGCTGGAGGAGACCTGTCTTCGGCCGGTCCGGGGGCTGTCCTACGCGGACCTCAAGCACGGCCCCATCGCGATCGTCGACCCGCAGCTGGTCTCGATCGTGGTGGCCGCCCAGGACGGGCCCATGCTCGAGGGTCTCACCGAGCTGTTGGGTGACCTTCGCTCGCGCGGGGCCTTGACGGTCGGTATCGGTGGTGACGCAGCCTTCGCCGCCGCAGCTGACGTGTGCGTGGCCGGGCCAGACCTGCCCGAGGCGGTCGCGCCGATTGCCCTGGTGGTGGCCGGTCAGCTGGTTGTTGAGGGCCTCTCCCGGGCGCTTGGGCTCAATCCCGACGCGCCCCGCGGGCTCCACAAGGTGACCCAGACCGACACCTGAGCCCCGCGGCAGCTCGGTGCCGGCCCGGCCTGAGGCGACCTCAGATGAACGGCTGGCCGCCGGCGGTGTCTGAAAGTGGCGCGCCAACCGGCTGCTGACCGGCAAGATGGACATGAGATCAGGACCAAGGCCTCTGTCCGGGCTGCCCCCGGCTACCTGTACTTGGAAGGGCGATACGTCGCCGAACGGTAGGTGATGACGCGTGACCGTTGCTGGACCGACGTTCGACCTGGTCGTGGCGGCCAACCGCCTTCCCGTTGGCCTCGTCGTCGATGACAGCGGTGAGGGCATCTGGCGACGAAGCCCGGGCGGGCTGGTGTCGGCCATGGAGCCGGTCATGGCAGGCCGGGACGCGGCGTGGGTTGGCTGGGCCGGCGAGCCAGGCACCGCCCCCGAGCCGTTCCACCAGGGCAACCTCTATCTGTACCCGGTCAGCCTGAGGTCCGCTGAGATCGAGGAGTACTACGAGGGTTTCAGCAGCGAGACGCTCTGGCCGATCTACCACGACGCCATCGTCAGGGCGACGTTCCACCGCCACTGGTGGAACACCTACCGGACGATCAACCATCGCTTCGCCCAGGCCATCGCCGAGGTGGCCGCACCAGAGGCCACCGTCTGGGTGCACGACTACCACCTGCAGCTGGTGCCGGCGATGTTGCGAGCGATCCGGCCCGACCTGCGCATCGGATGGTTCAACCACATACCCTTCCCGCCGGTCGAGCTCTTCGCCCAGCTGCCATGGCGGCGAGCGCTGGCGGAAGGACTGCTGGGCGCGGACTTCCTGGGCTTCCAGCGAACCGACGACGCTGAGAACTTCCTGCGGGTCTGCCGCCGGCTGCTAGGCATGTCGACCAAGGGCGACACCGTGACGTTCACGCCTCCCGGTGACGCCCCGGCACGACGGACGGTCCGGGCCAGCGCCATCCCGATCTCGGTGGACTTCCAGGGCCTCTCGGCGCTGGCCCGTACCCCGGAGGTCCTCGCTCGCGCGGCCGAGATCCGCACCCTGCTGGGTGACCCGGAGATCCTCATGCTGGGCGTCGACCGGCTCGACTACACCAAGGGGATCCAGCACCGGCTGAAGGCCTATGCGGAGCTCCTGCAGGAGAAGCTGGTTGCCCCACCAGAGGTGACGCTCATCGAGGTGGCCTTGCCGAGCAGGCAGCGCGTGGACACCTATCGCCTGCTGCGCGAGGGGATCGAGCGCACCGTGGGGCAGATCAACGGCGAGTACTCCGTCCTGGGCTCGGCTGCGATCCATTACCTGCACCACTACTACCCGCCGGCTGAGATGGCTGCCATGTTCGTGGCCGCGGACATCATGCTCGTGACGCCGCTGCGTGATGGTATGAACCTGGTCGCCAAGGAGTACGTCACCTGCCGCAATGACCTCAGCGGCGCCCTGGTGCTGTCCGAGTTCACCGGTGCCTGGCACGAGCTGCACCAGGCCTTCACCTGCAACCCGCACGACATCGAGGGCGTCAAGCAGACGATCATGCTCGCGATCACGACCCCCGAAAAGGAGCGGCGTCGCCGGATGAGGGCGATGCGAAGACGCGTTGCCGAGGATGACGCGCAGCGGTGGGCCGGTGACTTTCTCGAGGCCCTCGCTTCGGCACCGCTGAAGCCGCACGGGTCCACCCGCGCTGGCGACCAGATCCGGCAAGCCGACGAGCGTGCCAACAGGGCCAATCTCGGTGTCTTGGACAAGGTCTCGGAGCGGCCATGACACTGACTGTCCGCTCGGGACCCCCTCGGAACATGACCGGACGGAGGCACAGCGATGGTTGAGTTCGCAGATCGGCTCGAGGCGGGCCGGCGGCTGGCGGAGTGGCTCGAGCACCTGCGCGGACAGGACATCGTGGTGTTGGGCCTGCCGCGAGGTGGCGTGCCGGTGGCCTTCGAGGTGGCGCGCGCACTCAACGTGCCCCTTGATGTCATCGTGGTGCGCAAGCTCGGCGTCCCGTTCCAGCCCGAGCTGGCCATGGGTGCCATCGGTGAGGGTGGTGTCCGGGTGCTCGACTCCCAGGTTCTGAGGCGCGCCCGTGTCACCGATGAGCAGCTGAACACGGTCGAGACCCGCGAGCGGGCAGTCCTCGAAGCACGGATCGACCAGCTTCGGCGCGGCCGCCAGCGTGTCAGCCTCACGGGTCGCACCGCCGTGATCGTCGATGACGGAATAGCGACAGGGTCGACTGCACGTGTGGCCTGCGGGGTCGCCCGGCAGCTCGGCGCGACCACTGTGGTTCTGGCGGTTCCGGTTGCCCCGGCCGACTCCCTTCAGAGCATGCCGGGGGTTGACGAAATCGTGTGCGTTGCCCTGCCCTGGCCGTTCCAGGCCGTCGGGTGCCACTACCTCGACTTTTCGCCGACGAGTGACGACGAGGTGATGGCCTTGCTCGATGCGGCACGTCGCTGATGTGCTGTATGCGGTTGGCCTGCGCGATGCTAGAGAGCGAGTGGCTCACCCGATACCTGCTGCCGGAATGACCGGAGCCTGGTTGGTGTTGACATCGCCAGATACCCCCATGGGTATCTGTTCTGTTTGGTGCCTCGTCGACTTACGGAGTGTGCATGGTCGCCATCGTCCCGATCGAGACCCCGACCCTGGGGGACCGCAGCTACCTCGTCCATGACGGCCAGGTTGCACTGGTAATCGACCCGCAGCGTGACATCGACCGGGTTCTTGGGCTGGCTGAGGCCGCCGGCGTGCGGATTACTCACGTCTTTGAGACCCACATCCACAACGACTACGTCACCGGCGGTCTGGCCCTGGCCAAAGTGACGGGTGCGGCATACCACGTCAACGCGGCCGATGACGTGGCCTATGAGCGGGTCCCGATCGGTGATGGTGACGTCATCGAGGTCAGTGACGCGCTGCTGATCCGGGTCATCGCCACGCCTGGCCACACCTACACGCACCTGTCGTACTCGTTGGAGTCCGAGGGGGAGCACGTCGGTGTCTTCTCCGGCGGGTCACTGCTCTTCGGCTCCACCGGCCGTCCCGACCTGCTCGGACCAGACCACACCCATGCGCTGGTACACCATCAGTACGCCTCAGCGCATCGGCTGGCAGACGCGCTACCGGACCAGACCCCTGTCCTGCCCACGCACGGTTTCGGCAGCTTCTGCTCGGCGACCCAGTCCGATGCGACCTCGTCCACCATCGGCCAGGAACGGCGCACGAACCCGGCTCTGACCCAGGCCGAGAACGACTACGTTGACGAGCTGCTCGCCGCTCTGGATGCCTGGCCGGCGTACTACGCCCAGATGGGCCCGGCCAACTCCGCCGGGCCAGATGCGGCCGACCTGAGTGCTCCCGAGCCGGCCGACGCCGAGAACCTGCGACGCCGGATCGACGCCGGTGAGTGGGTCGTGGACCTTCGGACCCGAACCGCGTTTGCTGCCGGCTTCGTGCCGGGCACCTTCAACTTCGGCATCGACGGCCAGTTCGCGACCTACCTGGGCTGGCTCATCCCGTGGGGAACCCCTGTGACCTTGCTCGGAGAGAGCTCCGAGCAGGTGGCCGAGGCTCAACGTGAGCTCGTCCGCATCGGAATCGACCGTCCCGCTGCCGCTGCCACCGGGTCCCCGCGAGACTGGACCCAACGCCCGCTGGTGAGCTTCGAGCGGGCCGCGTTCGCCGACCTGGCGCAGGTGCGGCACCATCGTCCCGTGGCCATCCTCGACGTGCGACGTGAGATGGAGTGGCGCGAGTCGCACATCGCCGGCGCTTTGAACATCCCCATCCACGAGCTGCTCAGCCGTGTCGCCGAGGTGCCCGAAGGCGAGGTCTGGGTGCACTGCGCCGCCGGATACCGCGCCTCGATCGCCGCGTCTATTCTCACCGCCCACGGTGTGCAGGTGGTGGCCGTGGACGACTCATTCGCGGAGCAGGCCGCCGCGTCCGGGCTGCCACTGGTCACCGGCGCGGGCCAGCTGAGTGCGGCGGTGGCCTGAGCTGATGCTCGCCCTGGCGCTGCCCATCGGCCTGTTCATCGGCCTGACCCTGGGCGCGCTCGGCGGCGGTGGCTCGATCCTGACCGTGCCGGCCCTGGTCTACGTGCTCGGTCAGGACACCCACGCTGCCACCACCGGGTCCCTGCTGATCGTGGGTGTCAGCGCTCTGGCAGGGACGGTGGCCCAGCACCGGGCCGGCCGGGTGCGGGTCGTCCAGGGCCTGGTCTTCGGTGTGCTCGGCATGGCCGGTTCCTATCTTGGTTCACGGCTGTCTGCGAGCGTCGCCCCGGCGGTGCTGCTGGCCGCATTCTCGGTTCTCATGCTCGCTGTGGCCGCGATGATGGTCGTTCGCCGCCGGGCTCAGCTACGCGCGGCAGCTGACGGCAATGCTGGGGCTGGCTCACCGGATGGCCCGCTGTTGCAGCTCCGGCCAACGTTCATCTGCGACTGTCCCCGGGTCCTGAAGGTGCTGGTCACAGCCTCGGTGGTGGGCTTGCTCACGGGGTTCTTCGGGGTGGGTGGCGGCTTCGTCATCGTCCCGGCGCTGATCCTGGCGCTCGGCTTCACGATGCCGATGGCTGTGGGCACCTCGCTGCTGGTGATTGCAATCAACAGTGCCTCAGCCCTGGCCTCCAGGTTCGGAAACGGCGTCCAGATCGACTGGCCACTCATTGGCGTGTTCACCCTCGCCGCGATTGTCGGCAGCCTCTTCGGAGGTCGCCTTTCTGCCCGGGTCCGCCCGGAGCGGCTCACCGCGGCTTTCACCGTGCTGTTGGTTGCGGTGGCGTTGTACACCGCTGCCCGCAGCTTCCCCCAGCTCGTATGACGCGAACGCGGGTCGGTCGGCGTCCGGGCTGGTCGTCGCGATGCAGATGTACGAGACTCACCACAGCCCCGCGGCCCGAATTGGTGCCGCAAAGGACCAGAACGGCTGAGTGTGATGACCTCCTCGATCGATTGGTGGCGTTCTCGGATCGCGGCGTTGGCTCCAGGGGCTGGGCTTCGTTCCATGGCGTCGGTGCGTCAACGACTGAACCGGCTTCGTCACCGGTTCTTCTTCATCGTGCAATGTTCGCTCGCGGCGGCGGCGGCATGGTGGGTCGCCACGGCACTCCTCCATCACCAGAGTGCTTTCTTCGCGCCGGTCACCGCCATGATCAGCCTGGGCATGTCCTATGGACAACGCCTTCGCCGCGTCATTGATGTGACGATCGGAGTGGCGATCGGTGTGCTGGTGGGGGACATCTTCGTCAGCGTCTTTGGCTCAGGTGTCTGGCAGATCGCGCTCGTCGCCACGACGGCCATGACGATCGCCGTGTTGTTCGGACAGGGCACGCTGCTGGTTTCACAGGCGGGCGTGCAGTCGATCATCGTGACGACGCTGCTGGTCCAGCCGGGGCAGGGCCTGAGCCGCTGGCTCGATGCCGTGGTTGGTGGCAGCATCGCGCTACTAGCTGCCACCATCGCCCCTGCCTCCCCCCTGCGACGGCCACGTGTTCAGGCGGCCGCCGTCGTCGCCGAGTTGTCTGAGATCCTCGCAGTCACAGCAAACGCATTGCGGCAGAACGACATCGGCCTGGCCGACGACGCGTTGGCCCGTGCCCGCGACTCCGAGCACGCCCTGGACGAGCTGCGTGGCCTGTCGGCCGAAGGCATTGCCGTGTTCCGACTCTCACCCTTCCGACGCCGGCACCTCCCGGCCGTTCAGGCCATCGCCGACCTGGTCGAGCCCCTGGACCGAGCGATCCGCAATATCCGGGTCCTGGTGCGGCGCGCGTCGGTTGCGCTCAGTGAGGGCGAGGACGTCCCGGCGGCGTACGCAGACCTCATCTCATCCCTGGCCGTCGTGACCGATGAGATCGCCGGGCGGCTCAGCAATCGTGAACTTGCCGAGGGCGCGCGAGACGCATTGACCGCCATCACGCGAGCGAGTTCACTCATGGAAACTCACCAGGGCTTGTCTGCCGAAGTGATCAGGGCGCAGGTGCGTTCGGCCGTACTGGACCTGTTGATGCTCACCGGCCTGACGTATGACGAGGCTCGCGCCCGGGTTCGGGCCGCGGGGAGTGCTCCCGCGGGGCCGTGAGACCAGGACCGCCGCGGAGCTCTCCAACAGACAGGCCGAACTCGCGGTCGAGGCGGGTCGGGCACTTTGCGCGACCTCGTGCTGACCAGGCTGCGGCTCACCGGTCTGCCGACGACGGCCCTCGCGATCGAGGTCACCGGGAAGGTGGCCGTCACCGAGGGTGAGGAGGCCCTTCAGCCGTTGGTCCAGCTCCGTAAGCTCGGTGTGCGGGGGGCGATCGATGACTTCGGCACGGGGCACTCATCCCTGTCCCGGCTCCGCACCATGCCCTTCGACATCGGACAGGGCTACCTCTTCGGCCGGCCGGTGCCTGCCGACAAGCTGCGCCCGGTCGGTCGCAGTGGGCGCCCCCGGCCGAGTCGGTCCCTGCTGGCTGACTGCCAGCTGATTGCCCGAGGCGGCTCGCGGCCGCTGCCGTCCGTATTCCGATCTGCCGCTGCGATATTGTTCACACCGTTTTCTAGGAAGACCGCCGTCGTCCTCTGGTTGTACTAGCTGCAGTCCAACCAGAGGGAGCCACCATGACAGACCTGTTCGCGCCGTATCAGCTCGGCGGCATCGAGCTCGCCAACCGCTTCGTGATGGCGCCGCTCACCCGCAACCGGGCCGGCGCTGGTGAGGCTCCGACGGAGCTCGCTGCCGAGTACTACGCCCAGCGGGCCGGGGCCGGACTGATCATCAGTGAGGGCACGCAGCCGTCTGCGGTCGGTCAGGGCTACCCGCACACCCCGGGTCTGCACACCGACGAGCAGGTCGCCGGCTGGACCCTGGTCGCCGACGCTGTGCACGCGCGAGGCGGCCGGATCGTGGCCCAGCTCATGCACGCCGGTCGGATCAGCCACCAGGCGATCACCGGCCAGCAGCCGGTCGCCCCCTCTGCCGTCGCCCCCGCCGGCGAGGTCTACACCGAGCAGGGCATGAAGGCCTTCGAGGCACCCCGCGCGCTTGAGACCGCTGAGCTTGCCGATGTCATCGAGGAGTTCGTCGATGCCGCACGTCGCGCGGTGCGCGCCGGTCTCGACGGGGTCGAGCTGCACGCAGCCAACGGCTACCTGTTGCAGCAGTTCCTCGCCGATGGCAGCAACACCCGCACCGACCTGTATGGCGGGTCCCCCCAGAACCGTGCGCGGTTCGTTGTCGAGGTGGCCACCGCCGTCGCCAGCGCCATCGGCGCCGACCGGGTCGGGATCCGGATCTCGCCCGGCGGCAGGTTCAACGACGTCACCGAGACCGAGACCGAGCAGACCTATGCCGCACTGCTGGACGGGCTGAACCCGCTGGGCCTGCTCTATCTGCACATCCTGGAGGGCCCGGACTCCGACTTCCGGGAGCAGCTTCGCAAGCAGTGGGACGGCCCGGCCATCTTCAACACCGGCTTCGCCGGACCGTCTGACCTGGTCACCGCGCAGGAGGCCGTCGACACCGGTGCTGCCGACCTGTTCTGCATCGGCCGCGGCTTCCTGGCCAACCCCGACCTCGTCGAGCGCCTCCGCATTGGTGCCGAGCTCAACGAGCCTGATATGGCAACGTTCTACAGCGGCGGCGCCAAGGGTTACACCGACTACCCGGTGCTGTCCGCCTGACGCCTGCCCACATGGGACGAATCGCCGAAGGACCTTCGACTCTGTAATCCTGCCGGCTGGTGAGGCATCATCAGTTACGCCAGAGTCATCAGTTGGCAGACCTGATGCGGAGGGGCCCGTGAGCGCGACAGTCATGCTCTCGCGTGAGGACTTCGACGCCGTCGTCCTGGACCTGGACGGGGTCGTCACCGATACGGCATCGGTGCACGAAAAAGCGTGGAAGCGGCTGTTCGACGGGTTTTTGGCGAGCCGTTCGCCGCGGCCCGGGGAGGACCTCCGGCCGTTCACGAACGAGGACTACCGGCGCTTCGTCGACGGCATGCCTCGCTCCGATGGCGTGGTCAGCTTCCTTGAGTCTCGGGGGATCGAGGTGGCCTCGGACATGGTCCAGGAACTGGCAACGCAGAAGGACGGCGGCTTCCAGGACCTGCTGCGTCAGGAGGGCGTCAGGTTCATCCGTGGCGCAGTGCCCCTGCTCACCGCGCTGCGCCGGGCGGGTTTTGTGACTGCGGTCGTGTCCGCGAGCCGCAACTGCAGCGCGATTCTGAGCCAGGCGGGCATCACCGGTCTCTTCGATGCCGAAGTGGATGGTGTCGTCGCTGCCGAGCTTGGCCTCCCGGGCAAGCCGCACCCGGCGGTCTACCTCGAGGCCGCGCGAAGGCTGGGCACCGTGGCTGCGCGGACGGTGGTCGTCGAGGACGCCCTGGCCGGGGTCGAGGCGGGACGTCGAGGTGGCTTCGGCCTGGTCGTCGGGGTGGGCCCAGCCCGGCATGGGCCGGAGCTGCTGGCGCACGGCGCAGCCGTCATCGTCACCGACCTCGCCGGCATCGACGTCGCGCCCGTGCCGGCGACTGAGCGGACCCGACCGTGAGTGACTGGGTCTTCACCTACCAAGGGTTCGATCCGGCATACGAAGGCCTGCGCGAGGCTCTGTGCACGCTCGGCAATGGCTTCTTCGCCACCCGCGGGGCTGCCCCTGAGTCGGCAGCGGACGGGGTCCACTACCCGGGCACCTACGTCGCCGGCTGCTGGAACCGGCTGACGGACCAGGTCGACGGACATTCGGTGGACAACGAGAGCATGGTGAACCTGCCCAACTGGCTTCCGGTCACCTTCGCGCTCGACGACGGCGACTGGCTCGACCTCGCTCGGGTAGAGGTGCTCACCCAGCAGCGCGAGCTGGACCTGAGGCGCGGCGTCTTCACCCGGCAGCTTCGCATCCGTGACGCCGAAGGACGGCTCACGACGATGATCCAGCGGCGCTTCGTGCACATGAAGCGAGCGCACCTGGCCGGGCTCGAGACCACGATCACCGCCGAGAACTGGTCGGGCACGCTGCGTATCCGGACCGGCATCGACGGGACCGTGCAGAACGCGGGCGTGAAACGCTACAGCGCGCTGGCCAGCCGCCACCTCACGCCGATCTCGCAGGGACCCGACGGTCCCGACACCGTCGTACTGACGGTCGAGACGAGCCAGTCCAAGATCAGGATCGCGGTCGGGGCGCGGACGCGAGTGTGGCGTTCCGGAGAGCGGTGCGACGTACTGCGCAAGGTGCGAACCGAGCCGGGCCTGGTCGAGGAAGAGATGGCGCTGGCGATCTCGGAGGGCCAGGAGGTGACGGTCGAGAAGGTGGTGGCCCTGCACACCGGGCGCGACTGGGCCGTCTCCGAGCCGGCCGAAGCCGTCGCGGCGGAGCTGGAACGTGCGGCCGGGTTCGAGGCGCTGCTCGAGGAGCACACGCTTGCCTGGGCGCACCTGTGGGAGAGGTTCCACACCTCGTTGGATGACGGTCAGGAGGCTGGTCCGCAGGCGTCGCTCACCGTCCGGCTGTACCTCTTCCATCTGCTGCAGACGTTGTCCCTGCACACGCTCGAGGCAGACGCCGGCGTCCCCGCCCGGGGTCTGCACGGCGAGGCCTACCGCGGGCACATCTTCTGGGATGAGGTCTTCGTGCTTCCGGTGCTGACCCTGAGGGCTCCCGGTCTGACCCGGGCACTGCTGAGCTATCGATACCGTCGGTTGCCGGCCGCCCGCGACGCCGCACTGGCCTGCGGCCTGGCCGGTGCGCTGTACCCCTGGCAGTCGGGCAGCGACGGCCGCGAGGTCAGCCAGCTGATCCACCTCAACCCCCTGTCCGGCCGGTGGCTGCCGGACGTCAGCCAGCTCCAGCGGCACGCGGGTCTGGCGGTGGCCTACACGGCGTGGCACTACTACGACGCGACCGGCGACCTGGGCTTCCTCGACGACGAGGGCGCGGAGATGATCCTGGACATTGCCCGCTACTGGGCCTCTCTCGCCACCTATGACCCCGGCCGCGACCGTTTCGTCATCCGGGGGGTGATGGGGCCGGACGAGTTCCACACCGGCTACCCGGGGGCGGAGACCGCGGGGGTGGACAACAACGCCTACACGAACGTCATGGCGGTGTGGGTGCTGCGGCGGGCGCTGGATGTCCTTGATTCGCTGGACCCGCAGCGGCGTGCGGAGATCATCGAGAGCATCGGGCTTGGGCCCAGCGAGACAGGGCTCTGGCGGCAGATGATCCGCAGGATGTTCGTGCCCTTCCACGACGGCGTCATCAGCCAGTTCGAGGGGTATGTCGACCTGGAGGAGCTCGACTGGGAGGACTACCGACAGCGGTACGACAACATCCAGCGCCTCGACCGGATCCTCGAGGCTGAGGGGCGTTCGGTCAACGGGTACAAGGCCTCGAAGCAACCCGACGTCCTGATGCTCTTCTATCTGCTCTCCGCCGACGAGCTACGAGACTTGCTGGGAGATCTCGGCTACAAGCTGGAGCCGGAGACGATCCCCAGGACCATTGAGTACTACATCAGCCGGACCTCGCACGGCTCCACGCTCAGCGCGTTGGTGCATTCCTGGGTGCTCGCCCGGGCACACCGGGACCAGTCGGTGGAGTACTTCAAACTGCTGCTGGAAAGTGACGTGGCCGACGTCCAGGGAGGCACCACCGAGGAAGGGATCCACCTCGCCGCCATGGCAGGCAGTGTCGACCTGCTGCAGAGGTGCTTCACCGGGCTGGAGACGCGCGGTGGGGTGTTGCGGTTCAACCCGCAGTGGCCGGCGCAGCTCGGCACCTTCAGCTGCCGGTTGCGTTTTCGCGGGACCGACATCCTCGTCCGGATCAGCAGCACGCTGCTACGTGTCAGCGCGATGCCCGATGGTGTCCCTGCGATCCAGGTCTCCTGCGGCGGCGAGGTGCTGATGCTGGGGCCGGGGGAGTCGGTGGAGTTCGAGCTGCCGGCAGGGTGATCCTGGTCTGCGGGGCCAGGGGGATCCAGCGCGCAGTTACACCTTCCGGGGGACCTTGCCGGTCAGAGTGCAGACGTAGCGGATCATCTTGTGCCCGCCGTCGGCTGTCGGGCCGAACATCAGCGGGCAGCCGCCGTCGATCACGGTGATTCCCTGCTCACGGCCATAGGCGGTAGCGGCATCGGAGACGCTGCCGCTGCCGAAGGCCCGGTGCATCCACACCTGTTTGATGCCAAGCTCGGCACACTCACGCACCGTGATCTCAGCGGTCTCGGGTCGGGTCCCGATCACAACCGCGTCGACCCCGCCGGGGATGGACTTGAGGTCCTGATAGCAGGGGTCGCCCTCGACCTCGTCAGCGTTCGGGTTGACGGCGAATACTTCGTACCCCCGTGCCCGAAGTCGTTGGTACACAACGTTGCTCCCGTGGCCGGCAGGGTTTCTCGAGACACCCGTGACCGCCACCCGCTTGTTCGAGAGGAACTGGGCTGCGGCGTCCTTGATGGTTTCCATGGCTCCATTCCTGCCTCAGCGCGGCGACGGCGGGTAGGGCCAAAAGTCCCGCCCAGGCCGTCCCGCCCGCCGTGAGACCGCCGGTTGGCCGCCGTTCACGCCGGGGGGCTTGACCAAAGGCGTAGATTTTCCGACAAACCACTCACCAGGAGGATGCATGTCACCGGTCATGTCTCGCGATCAAACCGGGCGGGCTCTGACGCCTCCTGAGCAACCAAAGCCGAAGATGACGCCCAAGTCCATGGCGGCCTGGGGGGTCGTCGCCGTTGTCGGCGCGGTCTGCTGGACTGTGCTGGCCCTGGCCCGGGGCGAGAATGTCTCCGCCCTGTGGATCCTGTTCGCGGCGCTGTCGTCGTACGCGATCGGCTACCGGTTCTACTCCCGGTTCATCGCCTACAAGGTGCTCAACGTTGACAATACCCGGGCCACCCCGGCCGAACGCCTCCAGAACGGCGTCGACTACGACGTGACCGACCGGAGGGTGTTGTTCGGTCACCACTTCGCGGCCATTGCCGGCGCCGGCCCGCTCGTCGGCCCGGTGCTCGCCGCCCAGATGGGTTATCTGCCAGGAACGATCTGGATCATCGTCGGCGTCATCTTCGCCGGTGCGGTCCAGGACATGGTGGTGCTCTTCTTCTCGATGCGCCGTAACGGCAAGAGCCTCGGCCAGATGATCCGCGAGGAGATCGGGACCATCGGCGGTATCGCAGCACTGATCGCAGTCTTCGCGATCATGATCATCATCCTTGCGGTGCTCGCCCTCGTGGTGGTCAACGCCCTTGCCGGATCCCCCTGGGGGGTCTTCTCGATCGGGCTCACCATCCCGATCGCGCTGTTCATGGGCTTCTACCTTCGCCACCTGCGCCCCGGCCGGGTCTTGGAGGTCACCGTGATCGGTGTCGTTCTGTTGTTGGCGGCGATCATCGGTGGCAACTACGTCGAGCAGATGGGTCTGGCCGACGTGCTGACCCTTTCGCCGAACGCGCTGGTCCTGTCACTGGTCATCTACGGTTTCCTGGCGTCCATCCTGCCGGTGTGGATGCTGCTGGCCCCGCGTGACTATCTGTCCACATTTATGAAGGTCGGCGTCATCGCGCTCCTGGCGGTCGGGCTCGTCATCGCCCGGCCGATGTTGGAGAGCCCGGCGATCTCGGACTTCGCGATCAGTGGCCACGGCCCGGTGTTCGCCGGGAAGCTGTTCCCGTTCGTGTTCATCACGATCGCCTGCGGTGCCCTGTCCGGGTTCCATGCACTGATCGCCTCGGGCACCACGCCCAAGATGATCAGCAAGGAGAGCCAGGTCCGGATGATCGGCTACGGCGGCATGCTGATGGAGTCGTTCGTCGCCATCAGCGCACTGATCGCCGCCTCGGTCATCAACCAGGGAATCTACTTCGCGATCAACAGCCCCTCCGGCGCCACGGGCGGAACCCCGGCTGCGGCCGCGCAGTTCATCGGCACCCTCGGCTTGACCATCACCCCGGCTGACCTCACCGCCGCGGCGCAGTCCATCCACGAGACCACCCTCATCTCACGCACCGGAGGCGCGCCCACGCTCGCCTTCGGGATCTCGCTGATCTTCTCCAAGGCGTTCGGCGGAGGCCTCGCCGCGTTCTGGTACCACTTCGCGATCATGTTCGAGGCGCTGTTCATCCTCACCGCCGTCGACGCCGGCACCCGCGTTGGCCGCTTCATGCTTCAGGACACGATCGGCAACGTGTGGCCAAAGTACGCCGACGTCTCCTGGAAGCCCGCCGCCTGGTCGGCCAGCGCCGCCGTCGTGGGATTGTGGGGATACATGCTGTATGTCGGCGTGAACGACCCGCTCGGTGGCATCCACCAGCTATTGCCGCTGTTCGGTATCGCTAACCAGCTGCTGGCCGCCATCGCGCTGGCTTTGTGCGTGACGTTGCTGATCAAGCACGGGAAGCTCAAGTACGCCTGGGTTGCCGGCGTCCCCCTCGCGTGGGACCTCATCGTCACGATGACTGCCAGCTGGCAGAAGGTGTTCTCCGGCGACTCGAAGATCGGCTTCTTCTCCCAGCGCAACCTCTACCAGACCGCTCTCGACCAGGGTCAGCTGCTCAAGCCCGCGAAGAGCTTGGGTGAGATGAACCTGATCATTACCAACGCCACCGTTGACGGTGTCCTTCAGGCGCTCTTCGCGCTGCTCACCCTCGTCGTGATCGCCAGTGCGATACCGGTCTGGATCAAGGCGGCCAAGAATGGCGGGCTCCCGACCACCGAGGTGCCGAGCCGGCCGTCGTACATCGTCGCTCCGGCTGACTTCTTTGCCACCGCGGACGAGAAGGTGGCCGTCCGCGAGTACGAGGCCGTCGAGCGAGAGCTGGCCGGATCGGGCAGACAGCGGTGAGGGCCGACGCGCGTCGGGTTGGGCGCGGAATCCTCTGGTATCTCAAGCAGTCCACCGGCGAGGCCAAGTGGGACGAGTACCTCGAGCGTTGCCGCAACGAGGACGTCAAGCCCATCTCGCGTAAGGATTTTGAGCGACACCGGGCCGAGCACAAGGAGAACACCCCGCAGGCCCGCTGCTGCTGAAACGCAGCTACGTCGTGGCTGCTGAACAAGATTGCTGGCTGTATCCGCCGGATCCGGGCTCTGTCCCGGGTCCGGTGGACTCAGTCTGCGGGCAATACGTTGGTGCCGCGAAGATGCCGGAACACGAGGCTGGTCTCGGCGTGCTGGATGGCCGGGCTCGCGGCGAAGTACTCGAGGATGAAGTCGTGCAGCGCGGTCGTATCAGCGGCCGCCACGTGCAGCAGGTAGTCCGTCCCCCCGGCGACGTGGAACACCTCGATCACGCCCGGCAGGTGAGGAGCCAGCGTGACGAAGGCCTGGATCTGGTCGCGGTGGTGTGCCTGCATGCGGACGGCGATGATCGCCTGAATCGGCAGGCCGACAGCGTTCAGGTCGATGTCGGCGTGATAGCCGCGGATGACGCCGCTCTCGCGCAGGGCACGGACCCGCCCGAGACAGGTTGACGGCGCGATCCCCACCGCAGAGGCAAGAGCCTGGTTGGGCATCCGGCCGTCGGCCGAGAGCAGTCTCAGGATGGCGTGGTCGATCTCGTCGAGCACGGGGCGTCGAACGTTGGTCATCGGTGTCCTCCAGACCTGTGCTGTGCCCTTGAGTACCTGACAGTAATGAGCACTGGGTACGAATCCAAGGCGCTCCCAAACTGGGGTGTTCTCGCGGCTTCCGTTCAGGCGCGGAGCAACTGGTGGACTTCCTGGAATGACACCCCAACCGCCTCGCCCATGTCGCGGAGGGGCACATGGTCTGCGTTGAGCTTGTGCACCAGATCTGCCGTCAATGCCGCCAGCTTGCGCTTAGCATCGCGCCCGAGTCACCCCGTCAGGGCGCCAAGGAGCGCGAGCAGGTCGGTTCCTGACCGCTCATCGTCATAGGGGGGAGCCTCTGTGTCTGCGGGCGCGTGAGTCGGGCGAGCACCTGACCAGCCAGTCTACGGTCTTGTGCGTAGAAGCGGACTAGTACAAAACCCTTACCAAGACGAGGTTCTTCTGCCACAATTCACGTAACGCAGCGTCGTCGACTTGACGTAGTTTATCTGCGGATTTCTTCCAGGAGCTCTCATGCGTCCGTCGATTTCCCGTACCCGGCTTATGACCATCGCCACTGCCATCGCGGCGGTGGGTGTGCTGGTTCCGGCTCCCGCAGCTTCAGCCGCTACCGCGTCGTTCTCCGTGGGCCGGGTGACCCTGGGCAGCGGCAAGACGATCGTCTCGCGGTGGAACCCGTGCCAGCACATCACCTACAAGGTCAACCTGGCGTCGGTGCCGGCCGCCTCCCGCACCAGGATCCTGGCTGAGACGAAGTTGGCGATCCGGATACTGGCGTCCAAGACCGGCCTCGTCTACACCTACCGCGGGCAGACCAGAGAGGTGCCCCGGGTCGGGAGTTCCGCCAGGCAGTCCGCCGAGCTGATCATCGCCTTCACCACGCCTTCCAGGACCAACTACAACCTGGCTGGGTCGATCGTCGCACAGGGCGGGACCAGCAGGTCGTCGTGGAGCACCTGGAACGGGACGGCGAAGACCTATGGGAGCGCGATTACCCGCGGGTTCGTCGTCGTTGACACCCCTGACCTGATGCGCCGGCTAAAGCCAGGCTTCGGCACCGGCTTCCGCCGCGGCAACCTGCTTCTGCACGAGCTCGCTCACACCACCGGGCTCGGTCACGTGAACAACACCCGCCTGCTGATGAACCCGGCCATCAACGCCTCCACACCCAGCGGCTTCGCGGCAAGCGACGTGGTTGGTCTGGCCGCCTTGGGCCGGCGCGCTGGGTGCATCACAGTCCCGGCCTTCGTCGCCAAGGACCTCAACTAGCCGACGTCTCGGTCAGGGCGGCCAGGGGTCTCGGGCGGCGACGTGGACGGCCGCCAGAATGACCAGACCCACGGTGGCGAGGCGCGACGAGACCGTCAGCTGACCCGCGTCAGCCGACCAGGGCGCGAACAACTGCAGGCATCGAGCCAACGATCTGTTCTGCCATGGCACCGAAGACCGTGTCGTCGCGCCGGAAGGGGTCGACGATATCGGCCTGGGCCTGCTCGAGCGGTGGGTTGAGGCCGCGTCGGGTGGCAGCCCGCTCGGTGACCTGTCGCACCCAGGTCGTTGTATCGGTGTGGGCCACTCGCGCGCCGAGTCCGTCGACCTCGGCAACGAGGTCGGCGAAGTCGAGGAAGGTGAAGACCTGGCGCAGAGCTTGGGGGTGCATCAGGGCCACGAATCCACGGTGCTCGCGGGTGGCGGTGAGCACCAGGTCGGACTCTTCGATCATGTCTGCGGTGAGGTCTCGCGCAATGAACCCGGTGGGGTCGCCGCCGTGGGCCACGAGCTGTGCGGCGGCCTGCTCGTCCATGCTCTGGCCGGTGAGGGCACCCGTCCCGGCGCTGCTCACCAGGATGCCGCAGCCGGTTGTCGGCTGGCTCTCGTCCAGGTTGTGCTGCAGGAGTCGCTCGATGAACGGAGACCGGCAGATGTTGCCGGTGCATACGATCAGGATCCTTGCCTCGCCGCCCACGGCCCGACCCTACGTCCTGACGCCAGTACGGTCGAAGTGGTCTCGGGATCCCGCAGGTTGTTCGCGCAGGTCGCCTGCGGACCGGTGCCGGTCGAATAGATGACAGCGAACAGCACTGGGAGCGAATCAAATACGGAATGCTTGCTTGTTGGCTGGTGAAGTCTCGACACTGAGGAAACCAGTTGAACTTTCAGGAGGCATCATGAACGCCCTCGATACTCGTGCCGTGCATGCCGGTCGGTCCGACCTGGCCGGTCTCGGCGTCCATGTGCCCTCGATCGACCTGTCCACCACCAACCCGCTGACTGACGTCGAGTCCGGCGGCGAGGCCTACGAGGCGCTCGCGACTGGTGGGCGGCCGATCCCCGGCAGCAGCCTCGTCTACAGCAGGTTGTGGAACCCGACCGTCGCTCGTTTCGAGGACGCCCTCGCCGAGCTTGAGGGCGCTGATGAAGCCGTCGCCTTCGCCTCGGGGATGGCCGCGTTGACCGCATCCCTGCTCGCGATGAGCGCGTCGGGCAAGCGGCATGTGGTCGCCGTCCGTCCGGTGTATGGCGGCACCGACCACCTGCTCGACAACGGTCTGCTCGGCGTTGAGGTCTCCTGGGTCGAACCCAAGGAGATCGCGCATGCCCTGCGACCCGACACCGGTTTGGTGCTGGTCGAGACGCCCGCGAACCCCACACTGCAGCTGCTCGACCTGGACGATGTCTGCGCCCAGGCCGGCGATGTCCCTGTCCTGGTCGACAACACCTTTGCCACTCCCGTTCTGCAGCAGCCGATCCGCCATGGCGCGGTCCTGGTCATGCACAGCGCCACCAAGTTCATCGGCGGCCACGGAGACGTCCTGGCCGGGGTCATCGCCACGAACTCGGAATGGGCATCGGCGCTTCGGCGGGTCCGCGCTGTCACCGGCGGCATCCTTCACCCGCTCGCCGGCTACCTGTTGCACCGCGGTCTGCAGACGCTGCCGATCCGGGTGCGCGCTCAGCAGGCCAGCGCCCAGCTGGTCGCCGAGTGGCTGGCCGCTCAGCCGTCGGTGGAGGTCGTGCACTATCCCGGGCTGCCGGGCTGCGACCCCGACGGCATCCTGGGTCGCCAGATGGCAGGCCCCGGTTCGATGCTCGCGTTCGAGGTGGTCGGCGGATACCCGGCCGCTGCCGCTGTGGCCAAAGCCTGTGAGCTCGTCGGCCATGCGGTGTCGCTGGGTGGCACCGAGACCCTGATCGAGCATCCGGCGTCGCTGACCCACCGGCCGGTGGCCGCCGAGGCCCGCCCCAACCCGGGCCTGCTGCGGATCTCCATCGGGCTCGAGGCCGTCGAGGATCTCTGTGCCGACCTCGACCAGGCGCTCAAAGCCTGACCGATCTGACGACGACGGGGCGGTTCGTGCCTGGCCTCGTTCCTGGCCGCTAGCAGGTTTATGGCATCAATGCGGGCCGCCGAACAGGCATTGGTGCCGAAAACGCGCTAACGGATGGGTCGGGGCGGTTGGCCATTCCCCGATTCCCCTCGCCCGTCCACATGGGTGTGGTCCGTCGCCGCAGGTTGCACAGCCATCACCGGACGCATCGATGCGGCCGCCCGGAGGGCCGAGGCTGCGACGGTGAACGATCTGCTGGCCGCACGTCTGTCCGCTCAGGGCGGTCTGGTCACAGCTGTCCTCTGGGAGAGGCTGCGACGGTGAACGATCTGCTGGCCGCACGTCTGTCCGCTCAGGGCGGTCTGGTCACAGCTGTCGAGGCGCACTCCTGCGGCTACACCCATGACGGCCTGCGCAGACTCGTGGCCTACGGTCAGCTCTTCAGGGCTCGGTCGGGCTGTTTCGTCGACAGCCGGCTGCTGGTCGACGCCAGCCCCGAGACTCGGCACGCGCTGACGGCCCGGGCGATCTCCCGCGGCTATCGGTCACCTCACGCCATCAGCCATATCTCAGCCCTGGTGATCC
>JBBRWQ010000058.1:0-20917 GCA_038249115.1 Actinomycetales bacterium | reverse complement strand
CGGAAGCGGTATGCCGCGCCGGTCAGTGCGCCGACGGGGCAGATCTGGACGGTGTTGCCGGAGAAGTAGGAGTCGAACGGCTTGTCCTGGAAGAGGCCGATCTGTTGCAGGGCGCCACGCTCGATCAGGGCGATGAACGGGTCGCCGGCGATCTGGTCGGAGAACCGGGTGCAGCGGGCGCAGAGGACACAGCGCTCGCGGTCGAGCAGCACCTGCGACGAGAGCTTGACCGGCTTGGGGTAGGTGCGCTTGACGTCCTCGAACCGGCTCACGCTGCGCCCGCCGGACATGGCCTGGTTCTGCAGATGGCACTCGCCGCCCTTGTCGCAGACCGGGCAGTCCAGCGGGTGGTTGATCAGTAGGAACTCCATCTGGCCGTGCTGGGCCTTGTCAGCCATCGGCGAGGTGTGCTGCGTCTTGACGGCCATGCCCTCGCTGACCGTCGTGGTGCAGGAGGTCATCGGCTTGGGCATCGGCCGCAGCGAGCCGTCGGGGCCGGGGGTCGCGATCTCGACCAGGCACTGGCGACAGGCACCCACGGGCTCGAGCAGGGGGTGGTCGCAGAACCGCGGGATCTGTATGCCGATCTGCTCGGCGGCTCGGATCACCAGGGTGCCCTTGGGGACGCCTACGCCGACCCCGTCGATGGTTAACGTGACCAGATCTGTTGTGGTGACGGTCATGCGGACACGGTCTCCTTCGCGAACAGCGTCGAGGCGGCCGGCGGGAAAAGCTCGGCGGCTGGGGTGTGCATCCCGGCCTCAAACTCCTCACGGAAGTACTGGACCGCCGAGGTGATCGGACTGATCGCGCCGTCCGCCAGCGGGCAGAACGAGCGACCGAAGATGTTGTCGCAGATGTCCAGCAGCTTGTCGATGTCGTCCTGCGAGCCCTGGCCGTGCTCGAGGCGTTCCATGATCTGTTTGAGCCAGAACGTACCCTCGCGACACGGCGTGCACTTGCCGCAGGACTCGTGGGCATAGAAGTCGGTCCAGCGTGAGACCGCGCGGACCACCGACACCGTCTCGTCGAAGATCTGGAGGGCGCGCGTCCCGAGCATGGACCCGGCGGCGCCCACCGACTCGAAGTCCAGCGGCACGTCGAGATGCTCGTCGGTGAGCATCGGCGTGGACGAGCCGCCCGGGGTCCAGAACTTCAGCTTGCGCCCACCCCGCATTCCGCCGGCCATCTCGAGCAGCTCTCGCAAGGTGATGCCCAGCGGTGCTTCGTACTGGCCGGGGCGGGTCACGTGCCCGGAGAGGCTGAAGATGCCGAAGCCGCTCGACTTCTCGGTGCCCATGTCGGCGAACCACTTGGCGCCGTTGAGCAGAATCGGGGCGATAGAGGCAATTGACTCGACGTTGTTGACCACGGTCGGCCGCGCATAGAGACCGGCGACCGCCGGGAACGGCGGCTTGAGGCGCGGTTGGCCTCGACGACCCTCGAGGGAGTC
The DNA here is from genome assembly GCA_038249115.1 of Actinomycetales bacterium. GTDB lineage: Bacteria > Actinomycetota > Actinomycetes > Actinomycetales > Dermatophilaceae > UBA4719. The sequence continues at coordinate 19,464 of JBBRWQ010000058.1, read as the reverse complement.
CAGCAGCGCCGTCTCTTCACCCACGATGTAGGCGCCGGCACCGGCATGCACGGTGATCTCGAGGTCGAAGCCGCTGCCGAGGATGTTCTTGCCCAGATAGCCTGCGGCGTGGGCCTCTTCGACCGCGCGCAGCAGCCGGCGGTAGACGTGGACGACCTCGCCGCGCAGGTAGATGAAGGCGTGGTTGCAGCCGATGGCGAACGACGTGATGACCATGCCCTCGATCAGCAGCTGCGGCGCAGCCATCATCAACGGGATGTCCTTGCAGGTGCCCGGCTCTGACTCGTCGGCGTTGACCACGAGATAGCGGGGGCCACCGTCAGGGGCGGGCAGGAACCCCCACTTCATGCCAGTCGGGAATCCCGCGCCACCGCGACCACGCAGGCCGGAGTCCTTGGCCATCTGCACCAGATCGGCCTGCGGCAGCTTCAGTGCGCTCTTGAGCGCCTTGTAGCCGTCGTTCTTCTCGTACGTCGCCATCGTCCACGACTGGGGGTCATCCCAGAACCTGGTGAGGATCGGGGTCAGCTGGGTGCTCACTTCTTCTCCGCCTTCATGGTGCCCTCGGGCGCTTCGAACAGTGCGTCCGCGACCGGTGCGGTCTTGGCTGACTGGGCCTTGGCAACCCGCAGGCCCTCCAACGAGGCCGGCCCGGCGCCGACGCCCTCGTCGGCCAGGCCGTCATGGAAGCCGGCCAGGACCCGTGAGACCTGTTTGAAGGTGCAGACCTTGGAGGCGCCGCGGGTGGGAGTCACCGGTGCACCGGAGCGCAGGTCGTCGACCAGCTGACTGGCAGACTGCGGCGTCTGGTTGTCGAAGAACTCCCAGTTGGCCATGACCACGGGCGCGTAGTCACAGGCTGCGTTGCACTCGATCCGCTCAAGGGTGACCATGCCGTCGGCTGTGGTCTCGTCGTGGCCAATGCCCAGATGGGCGCTGACGAAGTCCCAGATCTCGTCGCCGCCCATGATCGCGCACAGGGTGTTGGTGCAGACGCCAACGGTATACGTGCCGTTGGGGTGCCGCTTGTACTGCGAGTAGAAGGTCGCCACACCGCTCACCTCGGCGCCGCTCAGACCCAGGAGGTCAGCACACAGCGCGATGCCCCGAGGAGAGACATAGGAGTCGACCGACTGCACCAGGTGCAGCAGCGGCAACAAGGCCGAGCGCTTCTGCGGATAGCGGGCGATGATCTGCTCGGCGTCGACCCGCAGGGTCGCCAGGACGTCGTTCGGGTAGGCCTGGGTGTCCAGTGAGGGCACCACGCCATAGTTCGGGCTGTCGTCATTGGTCATCGGTCCACGCCTCCCAGCACAGGGTCGATCGAGGCGACTGCTATCACGACATCACCGAGCTGACCGCCTTCGCAAACCGCGGCGACGGACTGAAGGTTGTTGAACGACGGCTCACGGAAGTGCGCCCGATAAGGGCGAGTCCCACCATCGGAGACCAGGTGCACACCGAGCTCCCCTTTGGGGGACTCCACTGAGACATAGCACTGGCCAGGTGGGACTCGAAAGCCCTCGGTCACCAGCTTGAAGTGGTGGATGAGGGACTCCATCGACGTGCCCATGATCTCGCGGATGTGGTCCAGGCTGTTGCCCAACCCGTCGCCGCCGATGGCCAGCTGAGCCGGCCAGGCGATCTTCTTGTCCGCCACCATGACGGGGCCGGGGGTGTCCTGCAGCTTGGCTGTCGCTTGTTCCACGATCTTGAGCGACTCGTACATCTCGTCCATGCGGATCCGCATCCGTCCGTAGGCGTCGCAGGAGTCACGCACCGGCACATCGAACTCGTAGTTCTCGTAACCGCAGTATGGTTCGGACTTGCGCAGATCGAGCGGCAGGCCGGTCGAGCGCAACATGGGCCCGGTGATCCCGAGGGCCATGCAGCCGGTGAGGTCGAGGTAGGCGATGTCCACCATGCGAGCCTTGATGATCGGGTTCTCGTTGAACAGCCGCTCGATCTCACCGATGCCGCGCCGGATCCGAGGGATGGCGTCGTGGATCTTGTCGATGGCACCTTGGGGCAGGTCCTGCACGACGCCGCCCGGGCGGACGTAGGCGTGGTTCATCCGCAGTCCGGTGATCATCTCAAAGATCGCCATGATGCGCTCGCGCTCCTTCATCGCGATCTGAAGGGCTGTCGTCGAACCGATGTCCAGACCCCCGCTGCCCAGGGCGACGAGGTGGGAAGCGACGCGGTTGAGCTCCATCATGAGCACGCGAATGATAGTGGCGCGCTCGGGGATCTGGTCGGTGATGCCGAGAAGCTTCTCGACGGCCAGGCAGTAAACGGTCTCGTTGAACAGAGGCATGACGTAGTCCATGCGGGTGCAGAACGTGACGCCCTGGGTCCAGGTACGGAACTCCATGTTCTTCTCGATACCGGTGTGCAGGTAGCCGATGGCTGCCCGGGTCTCGGTGACGGTCTCGCCGTCGAGCTCGAGGATGAGGCGCAGGACGCCGTGTGTCGATGGGTGCTGCGGCCCCATGTTGACGACGATTCGCTCCTCGTGCAGGGAGGATGCCTCATCCGCGATGGCATCCCAGTCGCCGCCGATTGCGTCATAGACGTGGGCGCCCTCGGCATCCTGCGCGCCAGCGGCGGGAGTGGCATGGATTTCACGAGTCTGTTCAGTCATCAGGTGTAGCTCCTGCGCTGGTCCGGCGGCGGGACGGTGGCGCCCTTGTACTCCACCGGGATGCCGCCGAGGGGATAGTCCTTCCGCTGCGGGTGACCGGGCCAGTCGTCAGGCATCAGGATTCGGGTCAACGCAGGATGGCCGTCGAACTCTATGCCGAAAAAGTCCCAGGTCTCGCGTTCGTGCCAGTCGTTGGCAGGGTAGACCTCAACAATGGAGGGGATGTGTCGGTCGTCGTCGGGGCAGGTCACCTCGAGGCGAACCCGCCGGCCGCCATTGGTGATCGAGCGCAGGTGATAGACAGCGTGCAGCTCTCGGCCGGACTCCTGCGGGTAGTGGACGCCGGACACGCCGAGGCACATGTCAAAGCGCAGCGAGGGGTCGTCGCGAAGTGCGCGGACCACCTTCACGAGGTGCTCACGGGCGATGAAGATAGTCATCTCACCGCAGTCCACCACGACTCGCTCGATGGCCTTGGCGTATGTCGCGCCGCCGCCGAGGACTCGTTCGAGATGGTCGGCGACCTCGTCGAAGTATCCGCCGTAGGGCCGAACAGCGGCAGCCGGGAAGAGCACGTGAGTGACCAGACCGCCGTACCCGCTGGTGTCACCGTCGTCATTGGCACCAAAAAGACCTTGTCGCGAACCGATCACCACAGGCTCGGGGGTCGTTCCAGGCGGGGCCGGGAGGTTCTCCTTCTCCTCTGCGTCACTCATGCCAGCAGACCCTTCATCTGGTGCGTGGGCGTCGCGGCCAGAGCTGCAGCCTCGGCCGCCTTGACTGCGGCGACCCGGTTGACGCCGAGCGGGGTCTTCTGGATCTGCTCGTGCAACATGACGATCGCGTTGAGCAGCATCTCTGGCCGTGGCGGGCAGCCAGGAAGGTAGATGTCCACCGGGACGATGTGGTCGACCCCCTGCACGATGGCGTAGTTGTTGAACATGCCGCCGGAGGAGGCGCAGACACCCATCGCGATCACCCACTTCGGCTCGGACATCTGGTCGTAGACCTGGCGGAGCGCGGGGGCCATCTTCTGGCTGACCCGGCCGGCCACGATCATGAGGTCGGCCTGGCGCGGCGAGGGCTGGAAGTACTCCATGCCGAACCGGGCGATGTCGTAGTCAGGCGAGCCTGTGGCCAACATCTCGAAGGCGCAACAGGCCAGACCGAACGTCGCTGGCCAGACCGAGTGCAACCGGCTGTAGCCCACCACACTTTCGAGCGTGGTCAGCAGATAGCCCGCTGGAAGCTTCTCTTCGATACCCATTTCTCAGTCCCTCTTCAGTCCCACTCGAGGCCACCACGGCGCCACACATAGGCATAGGCGACGAACACCGTGGTGATGAACAGCACCATCTCGACCAGCGCGAACAGGCCCAGCTTGTTGAAGGCCACCGCGAACGGGTAGAGGAAGACGCCCTCAATGTCGAAGATGATGAAGATCATCGCGGTGAGGTAGTACTTGACCGGCACCTTGCCGCCGCCAACTGCTTGGGGTGTGGGCTCGATCCCGCACTCGTAGGCGTCGGCCTTGGCCCGGTTGTAGCGCTTGGGCCCGAGGAAGGGGCTGACGAGGACGGCGGCGGCCGCCAACGCGGCGCCGAGCGCCGCCAGGAACAACACTGGAACGTACTGGTTCGTCATACGGGCGCGCTCCCCTTTCGGTTACCGACTGCCTGGATTGCGGCACCAGCCTAGAGGCGGTGCCCAAGCTCATGCCGAGGGGGTCATCTTCGACAAAGCGTTGATCAGCCGGTCGCTGGCGTCGCCACCGTGCGGCTCGGCCAGGTTGGCCATGATCTTGAGCAGGAACTTCATCATCGTGGTGCGTGGCAGGCCGTACCTCACGGCCAGGCGCATGATCTCGGGGTTGCCGATCATCTTGGCGAAGCCGCGGCCCAACGTGTAGTAGCCACCGAGCGCGTCCTTCATCACCGTGGGGTAGGACTGCAGGACCTTCTCGCGGCCGGCATCGGTCTGCCGGGCGAAGGCCTGGGCGATGACCTCGGAAGCCAGGCGGCCCGACTCCATCGCGTAGGCGATGCCCTCGCCGTTGAACGGGTTGACCATGCCACCGGCGTCGCCGACCAGGAGCAGGCCCTTGTCGTAGTGCGGCTGCCGGTTGAACCCCATCGGAAGCACGGCACCGCGGACCGGGCCGGTCATCGTCTCGTCGTTGAAGGTCCACTCGGGGGGCAACGTGTCGACCCAGCGTTTGAGGATCTCCTTGTAGTCCACGTTGCCGAAGGCGGCCGAGGTGTTGAGGATGCCCAGGCCCACGTTGGAGGTGCCGTCGCCCACGCCGAAGATCCAGCCGTAGCCGGGCAGCAGCTTCTTCTGGCCGTCGTCTCCTTTTGACCACAGCTCGAGCCAGGACTCGAGGTAGTCATCGTCGTGACGCGGGCTCGTGTAATAGGTACGGACGGCGACACCCAGTGGGCGGTCCTCGCGCCGGGGCCGGTTCATCGACATGCTCAGGCGGCTCGAGTTGCCGTCAGCGGCGACCACGAGCGGGGCGTGATAGGTGAGCTCCCCACCGGTCGGACGTCCATCGACATCCATCGCCTTGGCCCGGACGCCGATGATGGAGCCGGTGCGATCGTCCAGAACCGGACCGGTCACGTTCGTGGCCTCGAGCAGGCGGGCACCGTGCTTGACCGCGTGCTTGGCCAGGATGTCGTCGAAGTCGTGCCGGGTGCGCACCAGGCCGTATGGCGGGAAGCTCGCCAGGTCCGGCCACGGGAGCTGCAGCCGATGGCCACCACCGACGATGCGCAGGCCGTGGTTCTTGATCCAGCCGTCTTCCTCAGGAGTGGGAATGCCGAGGGTGATCAGCTCGCGGACGGCCCGGGGGGTCAGACCGTCGCCGCAGACCTTCTCACGCGGGAAAGTGGCCTTCTCCAGCAGCAGCACGTCGAGCCCGGCCATCGCCAGGTAGGCAGCCGTCGCGGAGCCGGCGGGACCCGCCCCGACAATGATCACGTCTGCGGACTGCACCGGCGAAGCAGATGGCACGCTCAGGACCTCGTCGGTGGCACTGGTGATGATTCTCGGACTCACAGGGGGGCCTCACCATGGTGATTCTGCGGAGCTGACAACCGGGCTGGCAGCGCTTATGAAGGACTTCACGAACTCCGCAAAACTCTACCTTGCATCCGTGTGGACGGGCTTCGTCGCACGGTGCAGAGCGACGATGCCGCCCGACAGGTTTCGCCAGGCCACGTCCTGCCATCCCGCCTCGGTGATCAGATACGCCATACCTGCCTGGTCCGGCCAGGCCTGGATGGACTCCGCGAGGTAGACGTAGGAGTCGGGGTTGGAGCTGACCTTGCGCGCGATCGGCGGAAGGGCACGCATCAGGTACTTTGAGTAGACCGTGCGGAACACCTTGACGCTGGGGTGGCTGAACTCGCAGATGACCAGCGAGCCCCCGGGTTTGGTGACGCGCAGGAACTCTGCGAGCGCCGCGCTGGTGCCCACGACGTTGCGAAGCCCGAACGACATCGTGACGGCGTCGAAGGAGTCATCGGCGAACGGGAGCCTGAGGGCGTCCGCGGCCGTGAAACCCAGGTCCGGCCGGCGCCGGTTGCCGACCCGAAGCATCCCCAGGGAGAAGTCGGCCGGAACGACGTTGACGCCGGCATCCGCAAAAGGCTCGCTGCTCGTGCCGGTGCCGGCCGCGATATCCAGGACTGTGTCGCCTCGCCGGGCACCCACGGCCTCGCGGACCAGCCTGCGCCACCGGCGGTCCTGGCCCAGGGACAGGACATCGTTGGTCAGGTCGTACTTGGCGGCGACGGTGTCGAACATCGCGGCGACGTCCCTGGGCTGCTTGTCGAGGCTGGCGCGAGTCATGGCCCCATCTTCGCCGATCATGGTTCAGGTTCGCACTTCACGGGTCGGGTCTGCACTCCACTGGTCCCTGCGCGGTTCTGCCATGGGGCGGTCGTAGGCTTACTGGTCGTGACCTCCTTGCCGCACCCCGAGCGCGGTCGAACCGAGTCGCCGGCCGAGTCCGTCCCGGCCATCGTCGCCCGCACGGTGGCGATCGACGACCCCGGCGCCTTGTTGTCGCTGCTTCCTGACACTCTCTCCCCCCAGCAGGTGTCCGCGTGGGTCCGTCGAGGAGAGGGACTGGTCGGCTGGGGCCGGGCGCTGGAGTTCCGAGCCGACGGGCCGGGCCGGTTTTCCGACGCACAGGCATGGTGGCGGTCAGTGGTGGAACGCGCGGTTGTTCGCGACGACCTTTCGCTTCCGGGCACAGGGCCGGTGGCGTTCGGCTCCATCTCCTACTCACCCGACTCCCCCGCCGGTGCTGTTCTGGTGGTGCCCGAGATCCTGGTGGGGCAACGGGGTTCGCGGTGGTGGCTGACGACGATCGGCGTCGACTCGCATCTCCCTACCACTCTGACACCGTCGGCATCGTCGCCACCCGCCCCACCCGAGGACGTGGCCTTCGCGGACGGAGCTCTCTCGGGGGGGCAGTGGTCGGCGGTCATCGCGCGTGCCGTCGAACGGATCAACGCCGGCGAGATGGACAAGGTGGTTCTGGCGCGTGACCTCGAGGTTGACGCCCGCTCGGCGATCGACCCGCGCTGGCTTCTGCAACGACTGGCCGAGCGCTACGACAACACATGGGTATTCGCGGTCGACGGGCTCGTCGGCGCCACGCCGGAGATGCTCGTGAAGCTGGACAAGGGCCTGGTCACCTCGCGCGTGCTGGCCGGCACCATCCGCCGAACCGGGGATGACGATCACGACCTCGCGCTCGCTGCCTCGCTCGCCCGGTCTTCCAAGGACCTTGAGGAACACGAGTATGCCGTCCGCTCGGTGGCGCAGGCTCTGGCGCCGCACTGTTCGTCGATCAACGTCCCCGAGTCGCCGTTCGTCCTGCACCTGTCCAACGTCATGCATCTGGCGACCGATGTAGCCGGAGTCCTGACCGACCAGTCGACCTCGCTGGCGCTGGCCGCTTCGCTTCACCCCTCTGCCGCTGTCTGCGGGACCCCCACAGCTGTGGCCGATGCCGCGATCCGCGATCTCGAAGAAATGGACCGTGGACGCTATGCCGGTCCTGTTGGCTGGATGGACGCCACCGGAGACGGCGAGTGGGGAATCGCCTTGCGATGCGGGGTCTTTGACAGCGCTGAACCCAGCCGGATGCGGTTGTTCGCAGGGTGCGGAATCGTCGCCGGTTCGGACCCTGCCTCGGAGCTGGCAGAGTCCGATGCCAAGTTCGTGCCGATGAGGGACGCCCTCACCGCGAACTGAGTGCAGCTCCGTGCTCAGCGTCCTCCGACAAGGGCCGGCCGGTCGAACGTGGCTGGGCGCTGGAGTACCGCGGCTCGGCCCACTGGCCAGACGATGACGAACGCTCGACCGACGACATCGCTGGCGGGCACAAAACCCCGACCAGGATCCTGCTGATGGGCGCGGCTGTCCTGCGATGCATCGCGGTGGTCGCCCATCATCCAGAGCTTCCCTGCCGGCACAACTACCGTGAAGTTGCTCTCGCTTGGGCTGTTGCCAGGGAACACGTACGGCTCGTCCAGCATGGTGCCGTTGACGTAGACCTTGCCATCGCGTCCCTCGACGGTGTCGCCGCCGATCCCGATGACGCGCTTGATGAGGTCGCTCTCGGCACTGGAGGGAACCAGGCCGATGAACTCGAGACCGTCGTGGACGCGGCTCCCCAGCCCGGGGGTTGGTCGCGCAGTCGGTAGCCAGCCGGACGAGTCGCGGAAGACCACGATGTCTCCCCTTCGAATGCCTCCCATGTGGCTGAACAGTTTGTTCACAAGCACCCTGTCGCCGAGACATCCCGGGCAGCCGTGCAGTACCGGCTCCATGGACCCGGAGGGGATGAAAAACGCCTGGATGAGAAAGGTCTTGACGAGCACCGAGAGGACGAGGGCACTGACGACGACGACCGAGGACTCTCGAAGCAGTGACAGCCAGCCTCGGGTCGAGGGCCGTCCCGAGTTATCGGGCTGTCCACCCGGTTGTTGCCGGGCCGCGTCAGGCGGCGCCTTTCCCGATGGCTGTGGCATAAGCGTCACTGTCCCACCTGCTGCTTCCTTGAGCAGCGTTTGGCGACGGGCGGACCATGCCGAAATCAGTTCACCGCGCCGGCTGTGGCGGCTCCCTCACAACCGGAGCCGTAGCGCCAGCCAGCTGAGGTCGCCTACGTGTCGATGACCAGCGCGTAGACGTCAGTGTCTCGCCACCCGTCCCGAAGGTGCAGGGTGTGGCGCATCCTCCCCTCGTACGACATTCCGATCTTCTGAAGGACCCGCGCCGAAGCGCCGTTGCGTGGGTCACACGTGCCCGCGATTCGGTGCATTCCTTCGGCCCGGCCAACCTCGACCAGCGACCGCGCAATGGCTTCGCCGTAGCCCTGCCCCCATAGATCTGTATGGACCGCATACGAGATCTCCGCCTGTCGGTGAGTCAGGCTGCGGATCTTCAGCTCGCCGAGACCGATGACGCCGTGTGTCTGTGTCTGAGCGGCCCAGACCCTACGCGTGGATGCGGTGCTCGTCCACGCCCCGAGCGCATCGACAACGAACTGCCGAGTATCAGCCTCGTCGTTGGGTCCCCAAGGTTGGTGGCGACAGGCCGCCTCCGTGGAAGCCCATTCGTGCACGCGACGCCAGTCGTCAAGCGCGATGGGCCGAAGCGAGACACCCGTCATCTGGCCAGGCTGTCGCCGGCTAGAGGCGGCGTTTCGGGTGACGACCGAGTCTGTCCCGTCACCGCCCTCACCCAAACTTCACCAAGGTCGGCGGGTTCGTTGTGCCTTGGCGCAGGACGGACTGCACGTTCAAAGTCTTGAGCATCATCAGCGACTCCGGTACGTCGAAAACGAACCAGCCCGACTGGGTCGTGCCTGGCAGCTGCTTCTGGTCGAAATCCTGCCCCACGGCCCCCACGAAGGGACCCGCCGCCTCGTACGTCGTGCCCGCGGCGTCGGTCAGGGTGGTGCTCGCGGACGGCATTGACGCCGACGTGAAGGACACGTTGGTCGCCGTGGCATAGAACACGATGAAATGGCCGTTCTTGGGCTTGTACGACGTCACCCCATGCGACTTCGCGGCCGCCCCGGCGTCTATCTCCTGCACGTCCCAGGCGAGGGAGGTGCTCGTGATCAGGAATGACCCGTTCCGGAACGGCTGATTACCGTACGCGGTGCCTGTGCGGAACAGTCCCACGATGTCCCCGCTACACCTGGCGAGCACCAACACGGCTACCACTAACACGACCACGGCCAGGTTGCGCCTGGTCACCAGGGTCCGTCGCCTTGCTCGTGGGTCCTGCGCGACTTCGACTTCTCCGGGTCCAGCCACAGTGCCTCTTCCCGTCGCCCATCGGTGGAGCCAGCTATAACACTTCGGAAGCGATGCCATACCCGTGCTGGGCGCCGGCCGAACCGACTGAGCCGGCTGCCATCGCAAAAACGGTTGCGCTCGTATGCCGCGTCCGTAAGGCTCGCCATATGACCGTGTCCATCGTGCCCCTCACCGCTTCAGACCGGCAGCGTCTCCTGAAGGTCGACATGGCTGCCTTCTTCTTCGACCCGACGGCCCACCCGGTCGACGTGGTCACCAGCCACTTCGACTGGTCGCGCACGTTCGGCGCCACTCACGAAGGGGCGGATGAGCTGGTAGGCGTCTACACGTCATACGACATGGCTGTGGCCGCGCCCGGTCCGTCGGGCGCGCTGGCACAGGTCCCGATGGCAGGGCTGTCGTGGGTCTCTGTTCACCCGGACCATCGACGCCGCGGGGTCCTCACCGAGATGATGACCCACCACTTCGCCCGGCTGTATGAGGAAGGGCGCCCCCTGAGCGGGCTGCACGCGGCCGAGGTCCAGATCTACGGGCGGTTCGGCTACGGGATCAGCTCGGTCGAGCAGGAGCTGGAGCTCGAGCGCGGCACGGTCTTTACGGCGCCGTCTCTGGACGCTGCTGCCGGACGTGTCACGACCCGGTTCGTTGCAGCAGACTCGGACGACGCAGCGAGGGTCGTCCATGAGATCCATATCCGATACGCCAGGGACACCCTGGGTGCGGTGAGCCGGCCGGAGCTACTGGCCCGACCGATCTTCTTTGACCTGCCGTTGACCCGTCAGGGGCGCGAGCCCTGGCAGGTCCTCCTGGCCCACATCGATGGACAGCCGGCGGGCTACGCGGTGTTCAGCCGCAAAGAGAAGTGGACGGACGCCAAGGCCAAAGGCACTGTCACCGTCCGCGAGCTGGCGGCCACCGATCCTGCAACCCTGCTGGCTCTGGCTCGGCGGCTCGTGGACTTCGACCTCACCGCCACGGTCACCATCAGCGGTCGTGGGGCCGATGACCCTCTCATCTGGTGGGCCGGGGGTCCGCGCGCCATGGGCGTCAAGCCTTTCGACTCTTTGTGGCTGCGACTGATCGACGTCGGGGCAGCCTTGACCGCGCGCGGATACTCGAACGCCTGCGACATCGTTCTGGACGTGGTGGACCCCGTCTGCCCATGGAACCAACACCCATGGCGCCTGACCGTTGACGAGACCGGGCTGGCGACGTGCCAGCCCACTGCGGACGACGCAGACGTGCGACTTCCAGTCCAGACGCTCGGGGCCGCCTATCTGGGATCCAGGAGCATTGCCACACAGGCAGATCAGGGTCTGGTCGCCGAGCTGACCCCTGGCGCCGTGCGACGGCTGTCGCGGGCCATGAGCTGTGACAGCCAGCCGGTTGGGGCCATCGAGTTCTAGCACAGGGCGTCGGCGACTTCGCAAGATCCAGCGTGACCCTTTCAGCCCGCTTGGCACCACCATCGCCGGCGCCGAACCCTGGTGATGTCCGAGACTCGACCTTGCGATGTCAGAGGCCCGACCTAGGATCAGAACACCAGTTCGACTACGGCAAAGGGGGCAGACATGACGGGTGCGACGAGCATGGTGAGCAAGCCCGCTCCGCCCTTGGCTCGGGCGACGGCTGGTTCTGCCCTTCAGTTGGTTGGCAACGCTGGGGTCGGCTCCGTTGTCGCCGACCCCGCCTTCGTCGCCCCTTGTGTCGCGACCCCTGATGTATCAGTCCCTGTTATTGCGGCCCAGGACGTGACGGCTCAGCTGGCGCTGGTGCTGAGCGCAGCGGCCGCGGGCGGCCTTTCCGGGGTCGACAGTGAGCACGCGCTGCGGGTTGTCGAGGCGGTCGAGTCGGTCAAGGCATGGGCCAACTCGGTCTCGGTGGCTGCGACGGCGGCGATCGTCGCCCAGTTCGAGACGGACTTCGTGGATCTGGCGCCAGTGCCCCCGAGCACATGGGGGTGGACCCGGTTCGCCCGTTCGTGTCGTTCAGCCGCCGCGAGGGAGATCCAGGTCACGACCGGTCTGCCGATTACCCAGTGTCAACGCCGGGTGTGACTGTCGGCATGTGAGCCGGAGCGCGTCGGCCCGGTCCTGGAGGCCATGAAGGCAGGACGGGTGACCTTCGCCCGGGCTCTGGCGTTGACCGAGGCCACTGCACACCTGGACGCGTTCACCGCGGCTGCGGTCGGCACCCGGGTGCTGCGGCCCTTGACCAGCCCCGACGGCCAGCCACTGCCCGGCGTGGCACCGCTGTCGCAAGCCACGTTCCTCGGCCGGCTGCGAACCCAGCTGGTGCTCCATCACGGGCTGGTGGGTGAATCAGAGCGGACCCACGCCGAGGGTGTGAAGGCTCGTGACATGCGGGCCGAGGCGCAACGCGAGGGGACCGGGTCGTTGCTGATCACCGGTGACGGGCCGCGGATCACCGCCGCCCACGGCCGGGTCGACCGGATCGCACGACGACTACGCAAGAGCGGCGACGCCCGCACTCTGGCCCAGCTGAGAGCGGATGTGGCCACGGACCTGTTGCTCCGCGGGTGGGTTCCCACCGACCCAACCTTCATTGCGCTGGGGCAGCCGCCGGTGGCGACAGTTGCTGTGGTCGTGTCTCTGGCCACCTTGTTGGGTGTCGACCGGGGCGTCGGGCAGATCCCCGGCTGGGGCGCCCTGACGGCGAGGGCGATCCGCAAACTGGCCCTGGCATCCGGGTCCGTCTGGACCCGGATCGTGACCGACCCGCTGACAGGGCGCGCGATCGAAACCACCGCCGGTACCTACCGGGTCCCCAAGGCGATGGGCGAGCAGGTCATCGCCAGGGACGGAACCTGCCGAGCACCGGGCTGCGAGATCCCCGCCGACCGCGGCGACCTGGACCACAGCATCGAGTGGGAGCCAGATGGTGGCGGCGGGCCAACCTCAGAACCCAACCTGGTCGCCTTGCACCGCGGCCATCACAACCTCAAGACCTCAAGGTTCTGGGACAGCGACCAGTCCGTTGACGGTTCGTTGGTCTGGACCACAGCCACCGGCAGAAAGCTGACGACCTACCCCTATGTCTACGACCATCCTGACCGTCTCCCGATCAACGGCTCAACCTTGGAGACGTGGCAGGGCCGTCGTCTGGCTCGCGTAGTCAACCCCGACGTCCCGCTGCCGGGACACATCAACATCTTCGACCAGATCGACTGGGCACAGGCCCTGGTCCCGGCGACACCCAAACCACGAGAACACCCGTGGCGACCAGAAGCAGCCAAGGCGCTGGCTACTGACCTGCGGAGGCGTTCCATTGGCCCACCACCGTTCTAGGCGATACCGCCCACCGGCATCCGACCGGGCTGCTGGCTAGTGCAGGGCGCGGACCACGGCCGCCCTGAGCTCGGCGTGGAGATCCCGGTGACCCGAGCGGTCAACCCGCACCTCGACCACACGCAGTCCGGCGGGGTGCGTCCTGACGAGCGCACCAAGCTCCGCGGCTGTCGAGGCCAACGAGTGAGTGACGCCGTGAGCGCGGCAGATGTGAGCGATTGAGGCGCCCGTCGGTGTGCCGAACACTCTCTCGAAATCCCTTGCCCTGCTTGGCTCCCCGGGCTCGAGCAGAGTGAAGATGCCACCTCCGTCATCATTGGTGACGACGATGGTCAGATCGGGTTGCGGCTCGTCTGGGCCGATGAGCAGGCCGTTTCCGTCATGCAGGAAGGTCAGGTCCCCCATCAGCGCGAATGCCGGCCGACGGGACTGTGCGAGCGCGACACCTATGGCGGTGGACACGCAGCCGTCGATGCCTGCGAGACCGCGATTGGCCACCACGGTGAACGGCGCCCTTCTGACTGACGGTGAGAACGCCAGGTCGACGTCGCGAACCGAGTTGGAGGATCCCACGAACAGCACCGCGTTGCTGGGTAGTTCGGCCAGGACGGTGGCCGCGATCGCAAGCCCGCTCGGCCACGACTGCTCGACGACCGCCCCGACTGCCTTGGCGGCCGCCTCGCCGGCTTGGGACCAATCCCGCGCCCACTGTTCGTCGACCTGTCGACCGCCGGCGATGGAAGCCTCGACGGCCTCGAACGAATGGACGGCAGACGCAGCGTGCGAGGGATCGGGCCAGCTCGACTGCGCCGCAACGATCTCCACCGTGAGTGCGGGGTTGCGCAACAACGCGCCCACAGCCCGGGAGAGTGTGATCCGTCCCACGACGAGCACTCGCTCAGGCAGATGCGGCCCGAGCCAGTCGACGTCGGTCAGGAGCAATGGACCGTGCGGGACTGTGGCGGTGCGGTCGTGGGCGCCCATGGGCTCAGCGATGACAGGCCACCCGGCCGCGGCGACCAGCGCCATCACTGTGACGGCCATGGCCGGATCGGGCAGATCGCCAAGCAGCACGAGGGTCTTGGGAATGCGGGCGAAGGGCTCGGCCTGAAAGTGGGTCAGGTGAGTCCTGACCCACGGGGCATCGTCATCCCTGCCATCGAGGCTCTCTGGCCATCCAACGACGGGGGAGGCCTGGGGCACCGGCAGCTTGGGCACCGGCAGCTCGGGCACCAGCGGCTCACGTAGGGGCACGTTGAGGTGTGCCGGACCCGCGGCGAACCCAGCCGCCCCCGTGGCCGCCGCACAGACACGCGCCACGGCCGCACGCCATACCGCGTTCTGGCCTGCGCGCCTCTCAGGGGCACCGAGCTGGTGGAACAGGCGGAGCGCGTTGCCAAACAGGTCCCTCTGCTCGGTGGTCTGGTTTGCCCCGGTGCCCTGCAGCTCCGGAGGACGGTCGGAGCTGACCACGATCAGTGGCACAGCGGCGTGGCTGGCCTCGAGAACGGCGGGGTGGAGGTTGGCAACCGCGGTGCCCGACGTCGTGAACACTGGAACCGGAAGGCGCGTGAGCTTGGCCAGGCCCAGGGCCAGGAACCCGGCGGAGCGTTCGTCGACCCGGACATGCAGCCGAAGTCGGCCGGCTCGGTCCGCGTCCTGCAACGCATAGGCGAACGGCGCGGATCGCGAGCCGGGACAAAGAACGGCTTCACGAACTCCATGGCGGACCAGCTCGTCCACCACAACGGTGGCGAGAGCGGTCGACGGATTCACGCTGGCGATCCTCCCACATCAGGTTTAGGCAACCGCCGCGCTTCGCAGGCCCAGCGTTCGCGCCGGACCTCATCAGGCGAACCGAGAATTCGGCGACGCATCACCATGCCAATACCTGGCAACTCGCCTTAGAGAGCCGGATCACGCTGTGCTCCGATGTGCTTCACCGCATCCGCACCCGCGGCCAGCGCAGCCTGAAGAGCCTCCCGGTGCATGGCTCCCGCGGCCAACGCGGCAGCCAGTGCGCCACAGAAGGCATCACCCGCGCCCGTGGTGTCGAGCACCGCGGACTCCTCGACAACCGGCCCGACGATCTGGTCACCATCCCACGCGGCGCCGGCGGCGCCGAAAGTCACCAGCAACGACGCAGGCATCGCCTCGGAATCGGCCAACAACAGGGCTTCGTGCTCGTTGACCACCACGGGATCGGCGAGAGCGACCACGTCCGCTGGCAGCGCGGCGTACGGGGCCAGGTTCACAATGACCCGGGCACCCCTGGCTGACCCACGGCGAGCAGCTGCGGCCACGACCGAAAGCGGGACCTCCAGCTGCAACAACACAACGTCGTCCGGCCCCACCGAACCCAGGACCTCGAGGTCATCGACCGTGACCTCGGCATTGGCGCCGGGAACAACGACGATCGAGTTCTCGCCCCCGTCGTCAACCGTGATCAGGGCATGTCCCGTGACGCAGTCAGGCTGGGTGCGGATGCCGACGACATCGACACCCAGCGCCGAAAGTCTTGCGAGATAAGCAAATCCGGCCTCATCAGACCCGACACGCCCAACCATGACCACTGCAGCGCCTGCTGCCGAAGCGGCCACTGCCTGGTTCGCACCCTTGCCGCCGGCCAGCCTTGCCAGCCCGCTGCCCAGAACGGTCTCACCGGGCTTCGGATGTCGCTCGACGCGCGTGACCAGATCGACGTTCAGGGAGCCAACCACCACGACCCGTCCCATCAGCGAGCACCGACAGCGCACACTGCACCGGCGTCACCCACGGTCGCATCGGCCTGGCCGAAACGGCTGCACTGGTAGTCGATCAGACGCCCCGCCAACTCGGCCGGGCCACGACCACCGACCGCGATGAGCTCGGCAGCCCGTTCACGGCTGAAAAACACGTCGTAGAAGACGTCAAGGCCGTGCATGACGACGGGGATGTCGAGCTCGGCCGCCGATTCGAGGACGATGGCTGCGGCTTCGGGGTCGTGCCACACGTTGAACTCGGCAGAGGCGGTGGCATTGCCGACATGCGCCGCGCCGCCCATAAAGACAATCTCGCGCAGGCCGGAAGCGACCTCAGGATAGGTCCGCAACAAGAGGGCGATGTTGGTCAGCGGAGCCAACGGCACCAACGTGATCCGACCATCAGTGCCCTCCGTCACGGCGTCCCTCAGCAGGTCCCGAAGCAGCTCCACCGCGTGCCGTCCGTCCGGATGGCGGTCGGATGTGGGCCAGCCGAGACCCGCCATACCGTCATCCCCGTGGACGTGTCTCGCATCGCTCACGGGCTCGAGCAGCGGTCTGACCGCACCCCAAGCGACAGGAACGTCCGTACGGCCTGCGATGTCCAGCACTGTCAATGTGTTTCGGACGACATCGTCCACGCTGGCATTGCCACTCACGCAGGTCACACCGCGCAGATCCACCTGTGGGTGCAGGGCTGCCAGCAGCAACGCACAGGCATCATCCACACCTGTGTCGACATCGAGAATGACGGGCAGCAGCCTGGTCATGCCCTGACCAGGGTCACCGGCATGGATGAGTCGGCTGGCAGGTCAAGGGTCGACGCCACGCGACCCCTGGCCACCATCTGGGCACCCAGAGCGGCAACCATCGCGCCGTTGTCCGTGCACAGGCCGGGTCGTGGCACGCGCAGCCGGATGCCCGCGGCGTCGCAACGATGCTGGGCCATGGCACGCAACCGCGTGTTGGCCGCCACCCCGCCGCCGATCAGCAGATCATCGACGCCGTTCTCCTTGCAGGCCAGGACCGCCTTGCGTGTCAGCACATCGACAACAGCCTCCTGGAAGCTGGCTGCGACGTCCGCAACCGGCACCGGCTCGCCTGCGCGCTCGCGCGCCTCCACCCATCGGGCCACGGACGTCTTGAGGCCGGAGAAGGAGAAGTCGTAACGATGCCGCTCCATGTCCTGGCCCAGGGTCAGACCACGAGGGAACGCCACGAACGTCGCATTGCCTTCAACGGCAACCCGATCCACATGTGGCCCCCCTGGGAACGGCAGCCCCAGGACTCTCGCCACCTTGTCGAAGGCCTCACCCGCGGCATCGTCGATCGTGCTCCCCAGGGACCGCACGTCATCGGTGACATCCGGGACCAACAAGAGGCTCGAGTGCCCACCGGAGACGAGCAGCGCCATAGTCGGCTCAGGAAGCGGACCATGCTCGACGATATCCACCGCGACGTGGGCGGCTAGGTGGTTGATCCCGTACAACGGCTTGCCGAGAGCCACTGCGAGCGACTTGGCCGCGGCCACGCCCACCAACAGTGCACCGGCCAGCCCCGGGCCGGCGGTGACCGCGATCGCGTCCAGATCATCGAGCCGTATGCACGCGTCACGACACGCTCGCTCGATCGTCGGAACCATGGCCTCGAGGTGTGCTCGGCTGGCAACCTCGGGCACCACGCCGCCGAAGCGTGCGTGCTCCTCGACACTACTGGCGACCGCGTCCGCGAGTAGCGTCTCGCCGCGGACGATCCCAACACCGGTTTCGTCGCAGGACGTCTCAACGCCGAGAACCAGCGGGCCGCCTGTCACAGCGTCAACCTCATGATCTGCGCGTCAACATCGGACGGCTGGTAGTACCTGCGCCGCACACTCGTCATCGCGAAACCCGCCTTGGTGTAGAGCCCTTGTGCCGCAACGTTATCCGCTCGAACTTCCAGCATGAGATGCTCGGCTCCGCCACGTCGGGCCTCACCGATCAGCCAGTCCAACAGCACCGCACCCAAGCCCTTGCCCTGTGCTGGTGGCGCGACGGCGATCGTCATCACGTCAGCGATCTCACAGCCACGGTCGACGCCGGCGTAGCCAACCAGAGCGCCATCCTGCTCGCCGACGACGTAGGCGCGCCGTGGGCGGCCGGCCAGCTCTGCCCACCAGCTCTGCTCGGACCACGCGTCCCCGGCGAAGAGCTCCAGCTCGAGCTCGACGAGAACCGGGATGTCACGCCACGTCATCTCGCGCAAGGTCATCGCAGTCGGCGTCATGTCAGTGCCGACGTGCGTGGCGGCGCAGGTGTCGCATCAGGCCGACGGAGATACATCGGCACTGGCTCAGGCAACCTGACTCCCGCCGCCATCATCATGGCCGCCAGATCGGCCAAGGCACCGGCGCTGACATCGAGAGGTCCCACGCGCGGTCCGAACGAGTCGGCATAAAGGTCAGCACCTCGTCCGATGACGGGCAGACCCCGCACCTGCTCGGCGATCGACGCTGCCTTCGCGACCAACGGTTCGCCTGTGCGCCGGACGCCCTCACCTGTGATCTCATAACGGGCCCAATAGACCTCCTTGCGTCGCGCATCCGTTGCCACGACACACGATTGGCCCAGTTCCCCCGCAGCTTCCAGCCATGCCTGATGGGCCATCGCGTCCAGACTGCACACCCCGAACACCGGTATGCCGCGGGCAAACGCAAACGTTCGAGCCGTCACCAAGCCGACACGAAGCCCCGTGAAAGGACCCGGTCCCGTGCCGGCGACCACGGCGCTGACGTCGGCCGGAACACGGCCAGCACGTTTCAGGACCTCGGCGACCCCGGGCGCGAGGTACTCGCCGTGGCCACGTGCGTCCAGCGTGGTCGACTCTGCCAGCACGCCATGACCGTCGTGAAGGGCGACGGTGATAGCGGAGGTGGCGGTGTCGATCGCTAGCAGCAGCACGGGTTCAGGCTAACGAGACGAGGGCATCGAGTGCAGCCACGGCTGTCGGGTCGGTCCACCGGTCACCATGGCAGGCAAGGTCCACGATCCTGCTGTCGAGGCCACGCAACGTCACTTCGAGGTAGTCCTCACTGAGGTGTTCGGCGACGCCATGGCCCCATTCGACCACCGTGACGGCCGCATCAAGGGAGGCGTCGAGGTCCAGGTCTTCGAGCTCGGCGAGCCCGCCCAGCCGGTATGCGTCGACGTGCACGAGGTCGGGGCCGCCGCAGAGTGACGGGTGAACACGGGCTATCACGTACGTCGGTGAGGTGATCGGGCCTCGCACGCCCAGTCCCTCGGCAATGCCCTGGGTGAGCGTGGTCTTGCCGGCACCCAGGTCGCCTGTCAGCACCAGCAGGTCCCCGGCCCTGAGGAGGGCGCCGAGCCTGACCCCCCAGGCGTGGGTGTCCTCGACGTTGGGCAGCCCCACGTGACCCAAGG
>JBBRWQ010000057.1:0-21446 GCA_038249115.1 Actinomycetales bacterium | reverse complement strand
CGAGCTGATCCTCACCAAGCTCGACGTCTCGTAGGCCTTACCCGTCTGGTTCAGTCTGTATCCGTCGGGCTGCGGGGTGGCTCTCGCCCCGGCTCGCAACCGCGCATGAAGGGGCAACGGGGCACCCCCCAACCCTCCTTGTTCGGCAGGCTACGTCGGATGCTCAGTCCTGCTGAACCGGGAGGCGGAGCGCGAGGATCCGGTCGTCGCCGGGGTGGAGGGTGCCCCGGAAGGTGTTGCTGGTGAACAGCCAGAGCCGTCCGTCCGGCGCGGTAGCGACGGTGCGCAGCCGCCCGTACTTCTCTTGAAGAAGGCGCTGCGGCGTTCCAGCATTTCCATTGGCGTCCAACGGGATTCGCCAAAGCGACTCGCCGCGCAGGGCCGCCATGTAGATGGCGCCGTCGGTGCCCACGGCAATGCCGCTGGGTGACGCGTCGGCGGTCGGCCACTGGCGGATCGGGTCGACAAAACCGGATCGATGGGCGACCCCCTCGGCGACCGGCCAGCCATAGTTGCGCCCCGGCTCGATGCGGTTCAGCTCGTCCCACGTGTTCTGCCCGAACTCGCTGGCGTACATCCTGCCGGCCTGGTCCCAGGCCATGCCCTGGACGTTGCGATGGCCCATGCTCCAGATCGGCGACCCCGTGAACGGGTTGCCGGGCGGTGGGGCACCGTCGATGGTCACCCGCAGGATCTTGCCGCTCAGTGACCCCTTGTCCTGGGCGGGATCACGCTTCCCTGCATCACCGGTGCTGATGTAGAGGTAGCCGTCCGGACCGAACGCGAGCCGGCCACCATCGTGGTTGGCGGCCTTGGTGATGCCTTCGACGATGACCTTGTCTGCCGTCAACGCGGTGCCGTCGAACGTCATCCGCATCACCCGGTTGTCGTCGCGAGCGGTGAGGTAGACGAAGACGGCTCGGTCCGAGGTGAAGGCGGGGGAGACGGCGATACCGAGCAGTCCGCCCTCTCCTTCGGCAACTACGCCTGGAACGCGTCCGACCGACACCGGCTTGGCGCCGGGCACCATGTGCAGCACCTCGCCCTGGTCCCGCAAGGTCACGAGGGCTGTGCCATCAGGCAGGAATGCCAGACCCCATGGCAGGGGCAGCCCGGTCGCGATGGTCTCCGTTACGGGTGCGGTGGTTACGGGCGGAGTCGTTGAAGGTGAGGGGCTGGTGGTGGCCGTTGCAGCGTGAGTCGAGTTGCTTCGGGGCGCTGAAGCGGTCGGGAACGTGACCGGGTCTGCGCCGCTCGTGCAGCCGGCAAGGGCGACAGCGAACAGCAGCACGGACCAGCCCCGATTCCTCATCCAACATTCTGACCCGTTACGGTCCAGTCATGCCGGTTATCTCGTTGCCAGACCAGAATTGGATTGACCTCGTCGGGCCGGTGGAGGGTATCGAGATGCTCCCCTGGGACCTGGCGCAGGAGCCGTCGCGCCGCGACGAGATCTCCTTCGTGGTGCCGCCCTACATGACGTCCTGCGCGTGGGAGCGGCTTGGCCTGTTGCCCCGTCTTCGCGTGGTTCAGCTGTTGAGCGCTGGCTACGACAACGTGGTCTCAGCGATACCGGCAGGGGTGCAGCTGGCCAACGCCTCCGGTGTTCACGACGCCTCGACCGCGGAGCTCGCCGTCACTCTCGCTCTGAGCGCGCTACGCGGCATACCCGACTTCGTTGCTGCACAGGGGCGGTCGCAATGGTTGCCGGCCAAGTCCAGGCCCTCCATGGCGGACAGGAGGGTGCTCATCCTGGGGTATGGCGGCATCGGAACCGCGATCGCACGCAGGCTCAGCGGGTTCGAGGCGTCCCTCACCGCGGTCGCCTCACGCGCGCGGGCAGGTGACGGGCTCGTGGACTGCGTGCACGGGGTGGATGAGCTCCCGTCACTGCTGCCCGAGCACGACGTGGTCATCGTGATCGTGCCGCTCTCGGACGCGACAACAGGTCTGGTCGGTCGGGACTTCCTGGCCTCGATGCCCGACGGCGCGCTGCTGGTCAACGTCTCCAGGGGCAAGGTCGTGGACACCCAGGCACTGCTCGAGGCGACGTCGTCCGGTCGGATTCTGGCGGCTCTGGATGTCACCGACCCTGAGCCACTGCCGGCTGACCACCCGTTGTGGCAGGTGCCCGGGGTTCTCATCAGCCCGCACGTGGGTGGGGTCACCAGCGCCTTTGAGCCCCGGGCTGTGGCCCTGCTGAGGGAGCAGTTCGCGGCTTTCGCGCAGGAGCGTCCGGTGCGAAACGTGGTGCACGTCGGATAACGAGCGCGGTATGTCGGATAGCCGTTGCCACGTGTCGGAGGGTGGCGACACACTGAGCCATGACTCAGACACTGGTGGCCATCGGCACCCGCAAGGGACTCTGGCTGGCCCGAAGCAACGATCGCCGCACCTGGTCGCTGGACGGCCCGCACTTCCTGATGCGCGAGGTCCCCAGCATCGGCATCGACACCCGCGGCCCGCAGCCACGGCTGCTCGTCGGCTTCAGATCGGAGCACTGGGGCCCGGCGATCCAGCACAGCGACGACCTCGGCAAGACCTGGGATGAGGCTCCTGAGGGCGCGGTCATCTTTCCTGAGGACACTGGTGCAGCGGTAGAGCGGGTCTGGCAGATCACGCCGGACGTTCATGACCCCGACGTTGTGTGGGCCAGCACCGAACCCCAGGCGCTGTGGCGCAGCGGCGACCGAGGTGAGACGTTCTCGCTGGTCCGAGGCCTGTGGGACCACCCGCACCGGCCCGAATGGGGCGCAGGGTTCGGCGGGGCCGCGATCCACACCATCTTGCCCGACCCCGCCGACGCGGCATCCATGCTCGTGGCGATGAGTACTGGTGGCGTCTACCGGACGGCTGACGGCGGCACGTCGTGGACGGCCAACAACAACGGCATCAAGGCGCCCTACCAGCCCGACCCATGGCCGGCGTTCGGCCAGTGCGTGCACAAGGTGGCCCGTGACAGTGGCAACCCTGCTCGCCTCTATGCGCAGAACCACCATGGCGTCTACCGCTCCGATGACAATGGAGCGACGTGGACCTCGATCGAGGACGGGTTGCCCACCGATTTCGGCTTCACGGTCCTGACGCATCCGACCAGGGCCGACACGTTGTGGCTGATTCCGGTCGCGTCGGACGACGAAAGGATCCCGCCCGGCGGCCAGCTCCAGGTCCAGCGTTCGACGGACGCCGGCGCGTCCTGGGTGACCTATTCCGAAGGGCTCCCTGCTCCGTCATACACGTGCGTGCTTCGGGACGCAGCCGCTGCGGACACGCATGAGCAGGCGGGGATCTACTTCGGGACCCGCAACGGCGAGGTCTACGCGTCGGCCGACGAGGGCGAGAGCTTCGCTCGTATCGCCGAACAGCTGCCCGACGTCCTGTGTGTGCGGGCGGCCGTGCTCACGTGAGCGAAGGCGTGCGGATCATCCTGCCGGGGGTGCTGCGTGAGCTGGCCGACGGTCTGGGCGAGCTCGTTGTGCCCGTCGGTGGGGACGCAGCGCCGTTGCGGGTGGTCCTCGATGCCGCCGTTGTCACGCGCCCGCAGCTCGGCGCCCGGATCAGGGATGAGACCGGCGCGTTGCGCCGGCACGTCAACGTGTTCGTCGACGGCCAGGACGTACGCCGGCTTGGCGGTCTCGAGCTCCTGGTAGGCCCCAACGCAGTGGTCCACATCCTCCCGTCCGTCGCCGGCGGCTGACTCGCCCGATCCGGGGATCTGGAGGATGCTCGAGCCATGACGATGCCCATGAGCAAGCGAACGCTGATCCTGGCCCGGCACGCCAAGGCCGAGAAGGTAGTGGGCAAGCCCGACCACGATCGCGAGCTGGCTCCGCGTGGCCGCAAAGACGCCCATGCCGTCGGTGAGTGGATCAGCCGCGAGCTGCAGCCAGGCGCCCACCTCGACATGGTCCTGTGCTCGACCTCCGAGCGCACCCGCCAGACCCTCGACGAGGTCTGCGCCGGGGGAGCCTCCGTCAGGGAGACCCGGTTTGACGAGCGCATCTACGACGGAAGCGCGGCCGGGCTCATCGAGGTACTTCGCGAGGTTCCCGACACGGTCCACACCGTTCTGGTGATCGGGCATGCCCCCGGGATCCCAGTCCTGGCAACGGTGCTCGTGCAGGAGGGTGCTGGGTCGACGGACGCCGCTGAACGTCTGAACCAGGGCTTTCCCACCTCCGGCCTCGCGGTTCTGGGTTTCGAGGGCGGCTGGGCTGAGCTGGAACCCGACGCGGCGCACCTGCTGGAGTTCGTCGTTCCGCGAGGTTGAACCGGTTCCGCGAGCCTGAACCTGGTTCCGTGATCCCGCTGGGCGAGACTGCGGGTCCAGCCGATGGACGGGGTCATAGAATCCGGCCATGACTGAGCGCCCGACCCCATCGTCCAACCAGCCCGACATCAAGCCGCGCAGCCGCGACGTCACCGACGGCCTCGAGAAGGCGGCCGCGCGGGGCATGCTCCGCGCCGTGGGGATGGGTGATGACGACTGGGTCAAGCCGCAGATCGGAGTAGCCAGCTCCTGGAACGAGATCACACCCTGCAACCTGTCCCTCGACCGGCTCGCCAAAGCGGTCAAGGACGGAGTGCACGCAGCCGGCGGCTACCCGCTGGAGTTCGGCACCATCAGCGTCAGCGACGGCATCTCGATGGGCCACGAGGGCATGCACTTCTCGCTCGTCAGCCGCGAGATCATCGCCGACTCCGTCGAGACTGTCATGCAGGCCGAGCGGCTTGACGGCTCCGTCCTGCTGGCCGGCTGCGACAAGTCGTTGCCGGGCATGCTGATGGCCGCTGCCCGTCTCGACCTTGCGAGTGTCTTCCTGTATGCCGGCTCGATCCTTCCGGGCATCGCCCGGATGAGCGACGGGTCAGAACGAACGGTCACGATCATCGACGCCTTCGAGGCGGTCGGGGCCTGCGCAGCGGGTCGGATGAGCCGGGCCGACGTCGACGCCATCGAGCGAGCGATCTGTCCGGGCGAGGGTGCCTGCGGCGGCATGTACACCGCCAACACCATGGCCTCCGTCGCGGAGGCCATGGGGATGTCGCTGCCCGGCAGTGCGGCGCCTCCCGCCACAGACCGTCGGCGAGACGGCTTTGCCCGCAAGTCCGGCGAGGCCGTCGTCGGGCTGTTGCGTCGTGGCATCACCGCCCGCCAGATCATGACCAAGGAGGCGTTCGAGAACGCCATTGCCGTCGTCATGGCCCTCGGCGGCTCGACCAACGCCGTCCTGCACCTTCTGGCGATGGCCAACGAAGCCGAGGTCGAGCTGTCGCTCGAGGACTTTGCCCGGATCGGGGCCACAGTCCCTCACCTGGCCGACGTCAAGCCGTTCGGCCGCTTCGTGATGACCGACATCGACCGGGTCGGAGGCATCCCGGTTGTCATGAAGGCCCTGCTTGACGCCGGGTTGCTGCACGGCGACTGCCTGACGGTCACGGGCCGTACCGTCGCGGAGAACCTCTCCGACGTGCCTCCGCCGGACCCAGATGGTCACGTGCTGCGAGCGATCTCTGAGCCGATCCACCGCACCGGTGGCCTGACCATCCTGCGTGGTTCGCTGGCCCCCGAGGGTGCTGTCGTCAAGTCCGCCGGCTTTGACACCGACGTATTCGAGGGCAGCGCAAGGGTTTTCGACGGTGAACGCGCAGCGATGGACGCCGTCGCGAGTGGCGATGTGAAGGCTGGTGACGTCGTGGTCATCCGCTATGAGGGGCCCAAGGGCGGTCCGGGCATGCGCGAGATGCTGGCCGTGACCGGCGCCATCAAGGGCGCCGGCCACGGCAAGGATGTGCTGCTGCTGACCGACGGCCGGTTCTCCGGAGGCACGACCGGCCTCTGCGTCGGGCACGTGGCCCCAGAGGCAGTCGACGGCGGACCCATCGCCTTTGTGCAGGACGGTGACCGGATTCGCCTCGACGTCGCCGCGGGCACGCTCGACGTCCAGGTCACCGCAGAGGTGCTGGCCGAGCGCGCCGTTGGCTTCTCCCCCCCTGCCCCCAAGTACCCGAGAGGCGTCCTGGCCAAGTACCGCAAGCTCGTCGGCAGCGCCGCCGGGGGAGCGGTGTGTGGTTAGCGCCAACCCTTTTGGGCCATTTGGCGGACAATCCGTCCGGATGATGAGATCGCGCGCATCCGCATGTTGACACAGCAACCACGGTGTTCCACGGTGGGGACGTGGCTCGAATTCTCGTACTTCCCTAGCGCGCAGACTTTCACCTGAGTCAGCGCGCTGCCCCTCATGTCCGGTAACGGACCGAGGGGTTTTTTCATGCAGAAGGTCCGTGGTCATCGGCTGATTCGGTGCACGGAACCGACAAGCGCTAGTTATCGAAAGCGGTGACGGCAGTGACACAAGGCAAGGCCTCAGACTCGAGCCCAGGAGGTTCGACCACCCAAGGCTCGACCCCGGAAGGGCCAGGGCGCCACGGTGCTTCTCCGGCTGACCTCGCTGGTTCGACTCGCTCACGCGGGGCTGACGCGGGCCCGCCCACGGCCAAGGCCAAGGGTGCGTCCAGTGCACGGGTCCCGGCCGTTGAGGTCACCGGTGCCCAGAGCCTGGTCATGTCCCTCGAGGCCCTCGGTGTCGACACTGTCTTCGGCCTCCCCGGCGGCGCGATCCTGCCGGTATACGACCCGTTGCTGGACTCCACCAAGGTGCGACACATTCTCGTGCGTCACGAACAGGGCGCAGGGCATGCGGCAGAGGGCTACGCCTCGGTCAGCGGCAAGGTTGGAGTGTGCATGGCCACCAGTGGCCCTGGCGCGACCAACCTGGTCACGCCGCTCGCCGATGCCTTCCTGGACTCGGTCCCGATCGTCGCCATCACCGGCCAGGTCACCTCCAGATCCATCGGCACGGATGCGTTCCAGGAAGCGGATATTCGCGGCATCACGATGCCGATCACCAAGCACAACTACCTGATCACGGACCCCGCGGCCATCCCGAGGGCGCTGGCCGAGGCCTTCCACATCGCCGGGACCGGCCGTCCAGGCCCGGTTCTGGTCGATATCAGCAAAGACGCGTTGCAGGCCCAGACAACGTTCGTCTGGCCGCCGAAGCTCGACCTGCCGGGCTACCACCCTGTGGCCAAGCCACATGGCAAGCAGATCCGTGAGGCGGCCCGGCTGATCATGGAGGCCCGCCGTCCGGTCCTGTATGTCGGCGGGGGAGTCATCCGCGCCGAGGCCAGCGAGGTGCTGCGTCAGTTCGTCGACCTGACCCAGATACCAGTTGTCACCACGCTGATGGCGCGCGGTGCGGTGCCCGACAGTCATCCGCTCAACCTCGGTATGCCGGGCATGCATGGCACCGTGGCCGCCGTCACCGCCCTGCAGAAGTCCGATCTGCTGATCACCTTTGGTGCCCGCTTCGACGATCGGGTGACCGGTCAGCTGTCGACCTTTGCCCCTGGCGCCAAGGTCATCCACGCGGACATCGACCCTGCCGAGATCTCCAAGAACCGGTTCGCCGACGTGCCGATCGTTGGCGACTGCAAGGAGGTCATCATCGACCTCCTTGCCGCCGTCCGCGCCGCGCATGACGCGGGCCACCCGGGCGACTACAAGGACTGGCGCACGAAGGTCCAGCAGTGGAAGACCACGTTCCCGCTGGGCTACTCCGCACATGATGATGGGTCCTTGGCCCCGCAGCACGTCATCGAGCGCATTGGCGCGATCAGCGGACCCGAGTCGGTCTTCGTGGCCGGGGTGGGCCAGCACCAGATGTGGGCCGCACAGTTCGTGCGCTACGAACGGCCGAACAGCTGGATCAACTCCGGCGGCCTGGGCACGATGGGCTTCGCGGTGCCGGCGGCCATGGGCGCCAAGGTCGCCCAGCCAGAGCGCGTCGTCTGGGCGATCGACGGTGACGGCTGCTTCCAGATGACCAACCAGGAGCTGGCTACCTGTGTCATCAACAAGATCCCGATCAAGATCGCGATCATCAACAACTCGAGTCTGGGTATGGTCCGCCAGTGGCAGACGCTGTTCTACAACGAGCGCTACTCCAACACCGACCTGCACACCAGCCACGCGCAGGTTCGCGTGCCGGACTTCGTCAAGCTGGCCGAGGCCTACGGCTGCGTGGGAATGCGTTGCGATACGCCTGGCGACGTCGACGCGACCATCAAGAAGGCGATGGAGATCAACGACGTTCCGGTCGTGGTGGACTTCGTCGTCCACCGCGATGCGATGGTGTGGCCGATGGTCCCCGCGGGAGTCAGCAACGACCAGATCCAGACTGCACGCGGGCTGACGCCGGTGTGGGACCGCGAGGATTAGGCGCCGTGAGCATCGCAGCGGAGCGAGGAGCGGAGCGGGGTCTCATCCTCGCCAGAAGACGCAGAGGATTAGGCGCCGTGAGCATCGCAGCGGAGCGAGGAGCGGAGCGGGGTCTCATCCTCGCCATGGGCAACAGTGGACTGGAAGGGCAATTGTCATGAGCAAGCACACGCTGTCAGTCCTGGTGGAGAACAAGCCAGGCGTGCTGACCCGCATAGCCGGACTGTTCTCACGACGGGGATTCAACATCGACTCGTTGGCGGTGGGCCCCACGGAGCACCCCGACGTGTCCCGGATGACGGTCGTCGTCGACGTCGAGGAGCTGCCGCTCGAGCAGGTCACCAAGCAGCTCAACAAGCTGGTCGAGGTGCTCAAGGTGGTCGAGCTCGAACGCACCGCCTCGGTGCAGCGGGCCATCCTCATGGTCAAGGTACGAGCGGACCTGCAGACTCGCTCGCACATCCTCGAGACCGCCCAGCTGTTCCGGGCCAAGGTCATCGACGTCGCAACAGATGCCGTGACCATCGAGGCCACCGGCGACAGCGACAAGCTGGAGGCGCTGCTGCGGATCCTGGAGCCGTTCGGCATCAAGGAGCTGGTGCACTCCGGCATGGTCGCCATCGGTCGTGGTGGCCGCTCGATCACCGACCGCTCACTTCGGTCGGCCTGAGATTCATCCAATTTCGTCCACTACCTGAAGGAGCCCGCCGTGGCTGAAATGTTCTATGACGACGATGCAGATCTGTCAGTGATCCAGGGACGCAAGGTCGCTGTCATCGGATACGGCAGTCAGGGTCACGCCCACGCGCTGAACCTGCGCGACTCCGGCGTGGATGTCCGGGTTGGCCTGGCCGAGGGCAGCACGTCCAGGGCGAAGGCGCTGGACGAGGGCCTGACGGTCCTGTCGGTGGCCGATGCAGTCCGCGAGTCCGACCTCGTCATGATCCTGACGCCCGATCAGGTCCAGCGAAAGGTCTATGCAGAGTCGATCGCCCCGAACCTGAAGCCGGGTGCAGCGCTCTTCTTTGCCCACGGCTTCAACATCCGCTTCGGCTACATCCAGGCGCCGTCCGGTGTCGACGTCGCGATGGTGGCGCCCAAGGGACCTGGTCACCTGGTTCGGCGCGAGTACGTCGACGGCCGAGGCGTACCGGTGCTGGTCGCCGTCGAGAAGGACGAGACGGGCAAGGCCTGGGAGCTGGCCAAGTCCTACGCCCGGGCGATCGGCGGGCTGCGGGCCGGCGGAATCAGGACGACCTTCACCGAAGAGACCGAGACCGACCTGTTCGGCGAGCAGGCGGTCCTGTGTGGTGGCGCGTCTCAGCTGGTCATGTACGGCTACGAGACCCTGGTTGAGGCCGGCTACCAGCCTGAGGTTGCCTACTTCGAGTGTCTGCACGAGCTCAAGCTGATCGTTGACCTCATGGTCGAGGGCGGCATCGCCAAACAGCGCTGGTCGGTCTCCGACACGGCAGAGTACGGCGACTACGTGTCGGGCCCGCGCGTGATCGACGAGCGGGTCAAGGAGAACATGAAGGCGGTCCTGGCGGACATCAAGAGCGGCGCCTTCGCGGAGCGTTTCATCGCCGACCAGGACGCTGGCGCCCCCGAGTTCAAGGAACTGCGTGCCAAGGGCGCGGCTCACCCGATCGAGGCGACCGGGCGCGAGCTGCGTGGCCTGATGAGCTGGATCAAGGCTTCCGACGCCGACTACGTGGAGGGATCCGCCGCTCGCTGACTCTCGAGTGGTCCATATGGCGGGCCGATGCCAACAAGACAGGCGGGTGCGACCTAAACTGGAATCCGGGCACAACGCGGTGCCGAGGAATCTGCTCGCACTGGCCGGCCGCACCCATGGACTGGCCGACTCCCTCCAGCTGTGAAGGACAGGCCCAGTGACCCAGCCCGTTGTCTTGACTGCCACCAAGTCGATTGTCTTGATTGCCGAAGAGCTCTCTCCCGCGACCGTCGATGCCCTCGGCCCTGATTTCGAGATCCGGCATTGCGATGGCGCCAACCGCGCAGAGCTGCTGGCAGCCCTGGTCGACGTCGACGCGGTGTTGATTCGGTCCGCCACCAACATCGACCAGGAGGCGCTAGCTGCTGCCAGACGGCTCAAGGTCGTGGCCCGCGCCGGTGTCGGTCTGGACAACGTGGACGTCAAGGCGGCGACGATTGCCGGCGTCATGGTCGTGAATGCGCCAACCTCGAACATCACCTCTGCGTCGGAGCTGGCCATCGGCCTGCTGCTGGCCACGGCTCGCAACATCGTGCCCGCGAGCCAGGCCCTCAAGGCCGGCAAGTGGAAGCGCAGCCAGTACGGCGGCGTCGAGCTGTTCGACAAGACCGTCGGTGTCATCGGACTCGGCAGGATCGGCGCCCTGACCGCTGAGCGGCTGGCCGGCTTCGGGGTGAAGCTCATCGCCTATGACCCCTACCTGTCCCAGGCGCGCGCCGGACAGCTCGGCGTCAGGCTTGTCCCCCTGGACGACCTGCTGCGCGAGAGCGACTTCATCACCGTCCACCTGCCCAAGACGCCCGAGACCGTGGGGCTCATCGGCGAAGAGGCCCTCAAGCTCGTCAAGCCCACCGTGCGCATCATCAACGCGGCCCGGGGTGGCATCGTGGACGAGCAGGCCCTGGCTGATGCGCTCAGGGAAGGCCGTGTCGCCGGCGCCGGTATCGACGTCTGGGCCAAGGAACCGTGCACCGAGTCGCCGCTGTTCGAGTTCGAGTCGGTCGTCGTCACGCCCCACCTCGGCGCATCGACCGAAGAGGCCCAGGAGAAGGCCGGCGTCGCAGTGGCCAAGTCGGTCCGGCTGGCACTGGCCGGTGAGCTGGTGCCCGACGCAGTCAACGTCTCCGGCGGTGTTATCGCCGAGGAGGTTCGTCCCGGAATCGCGCTGGTGGAGAAGCTCGGTCGCATCTTCACCGCGCTTGCGGGGTCGGTCCCGGCGCAGCTGGACATCGATGTCAGAGGCGAGATCACCCAGCACGACGTCAGCGTCTGGAAGCTGGCCGCTCTCAAAGGTCTCTTCCAGGGTGTGGTCGAGCAGTCGGTGTCCTACGTCAACGCCCCGCTGCTGGCCATGGAGCGAGGGTGTGAAGTGCGTCTGCTGACCGATCCGAACAGCCCGGACTTCCGCAACGTGACGATCCTGCGCGGAACTCTGGCGGACGGCAGCGTCATCAGCGTCGCCGGCACGCTCACCGGCCCCAGGATGATCGAGAAGGTCGTCGGGGTGAACCAGTTCGACCTCGAGGTCCCCATCTCTGAGCACATGGTCTTCTACACCTATTCCGACCGCCCGGGTGTGGTGGGCGGTCTCGGCCGCGTGCTCGGCGACGCCGGTATCAATATCGGCGGCATGCAGGTGGCGCGTGACGCGGCTGGCGGACATGCGCTGGTCGTTCTCACCGTCGACTCGAAAATCCCGGTCGCAGTGCTGAGCGAGCTCTCCGAGGAGATCGACGCGACCAGCGTCAAGGTCGTCGACCTCGACGGTTGAGCCCACGAGACCTGCGCGATCGACAGCTGAGCTCGATCTGAGCGGCCCGAACCGACTGTGTGGTGCGTCTCAGTTGCTGAGAAACTCATCCCAAGAAGTTGGACGGCCACATATTCTCTGGGGCGTGCAACGGCGCGGGATCACCCTCCCCCGTCGCAGCAGGTTTCTCTGAGTCAGCGCCGCATCGCGGAGACCCCGCATGCGCCTCCTGACCGACCGACTGGCAGGATTCCGATGCCGTCGAGTGCCCCAATACCTTTGTGCGACAGCCCTTTTTGGGCAGAGGACGTGATTCACATGAGCGAAGAACAACTGGATGCCCGCCGCGCGCTGCAGGAGTCCATGGACCTGCGGGACCAAGGTCACTCGGACGAGTGAACTGCATCGGCGGATGACGAACGGTGTCGGGGGTTACCCTGACGCCGTTCGTCAGGTGAGACAGGGAATCCAGATCGCAAGACGGCTCCTACGCTGAGCA
The DNA here is from genome assembly GCA_038249115.1 of Actinomycetales bacterium. Classification (GTDB taxonomy): domain Bacteria; phylum Actinomycetota; class Actinomycetes; order Actinomycetales; family Dermatophilaceae; genus UBA4719. The sequence goes on along the minus strand of JBBRWQ010000057.1, from coordinate 9,175 downwards.
GCATGGCTGACTCGCGTGGATCTGACTCGCTGGACATTGCGGTCGTCGGGGGCGATGGCATCGGCCCTGAGGTGGTGGCCGAGGGGCTCAAGGTTCTCTCCGCGATCTGCTCGGTCCAGGCCGTCGACGCTGTCAGGGGCCTCAAGGTCAACACCACCGAGTACGACCTGGGCGCCCGCCGCTGGCTCGCCACCGGCGAGACCTTGCCCGACTCGGTGCTGAAGGAGATCCGCGGACACGACGCGATCCTGCTCGGCGCTGTCGGAGACCCGAGCGTGCCGAGCGGTGTGCTTGAGCGTGGACTGCTGCTCAAGCTGAGGTTTGCCCTCGACCATTACGTCAACCTGCGCCCTGTCCGGCTCTATCCGGGTATGCAGAGCCCGCTGGCGGTCGAGAGGGTTGCGCCGAACGGCATCGACTTCGTCGTCGTCCGCGAGGGCACAGAGGGGCCGTACGTCGGCAACGGTGGCGCCTTGCGCGTGGGTTCACCGGCAGAGATCGCCACAGAGGTCAGCGTCAACACCCGCTATGGCGTGGAGCGTGTCGTGCGCGACGCCTTCGCCCGAGCACAGGCTCGGGACCGCAAGCATCTGACCCTCGTGCACAAGCACAACGTCCTGGTAAACGCCGGTGACCTCTGGCGCCGGACCTTCGATGAGGTGGGTGCCGAGTTCCCTGCGGTGGCAACGGCTTACCAGCACGTGGACGCGGCCACGATCTTCATGGTGACCGACCCCGGTCGCTTCGACGTGATCGTGACGGACAACCTCTTCGGCGACATCGTGACCGACATCGCGGCGGCGATCACTGGTGGCATCGGCCTGGCTGCCAGCGGCAACATCAACCCAGAACGCACGTCCCCGAGCATGTTCGAGCCCGTTCACGGTTCGGCGCCCGACATCGCCGGCCAGGGCAAAGCCGACCCAACAGCTGCGATTCTGTCCGTGGCAATGCTGCTTGAGCACATTGGGCGCGCGGAGGATGCGCGCAGGGTCGAACAGGCCGTCGCTTCGGACCTGGGCACTCGGGGGACCATGACCGACATGATCCGCTCGACGTCACAGGTCGGCGACGCCATCGCCGATCTCATCGGCTGAGCGGGAGCGTCTACGGTCGCTGAGAGCGAGGCGACGGGTCCCGGTAGCCTTCGAGGGAGATACCACGCATGTCCTTGGAGGACCTATGTCACCGGCAGCACTCTCATTCACCGTCGAGCCGCGTTCTGACGTGCTGCCGGACGATCAACGCGAAGCCCTTCTGGCCGATCCGGGGTTCGGCAAGGCATTCACCGACCACATGGTTCTGACGACCTGGACCTCCGGTCAGGGTTGGCATGACGCCAAGGTCACAGCCCGCGGGCCGTTGTCGCTCGACCCGTCCGCGGCGGTGTTGCACTACGGCCAGGAGATCTTCGAGGGCATGAAGGCCTACCGACACCTTGACGGTTCGGTCTGGACCTTCCGCCCGGAGGTCAACGCCGCGCGATTCGCCCGCAGCGCAAGGCGACTGGCTCTTCCGGAGCTGTCAGAGGCGGACTTCATCGAGTCGCTCCGTGTGCTTGTTGCGACAGACGAGAAGTGGGTTCCCGCGGGTGATGCCGAGGAGACGAGCCTGTATCTGCGCCCGTTCATGTTCGCCTCTGAGGCGTTCCTGGGAGTGCGCCCCTCGGCTGAGGTGACCTACTGCGTCATCGCCTCGCCGGCCGGCCCCTACTTCTCTGGCGGGGTGAGGCCCGTTTCCATCTGGCTGTCCACCGACTACACGCGCGCGGCCCCGGGTGGCACCGGAGCGGCCAAGTGCGGGGGCAACTACGCCGCCAGCCTGGCTGCACAGGTCCAGGCCAAGGGCAATGGTTGCGACCAGGTCGCGTTTCTCGATGCAGTCGAGCACAAGTGGGTCGAGGAGCTCGGCGGGATGAACCTCTTCTTCGTCCAGGCCGACGGCACCATCGTGACCCCCGAGCTCACCGGGACGATCCTCGAGGGCGTGACGCGCTCCTCGATCATCGAGCTGGCCGGTGACCTCGGGCGCAAGGTTGAAGAACGCCGTATCTCCATCGACGAGTGGCGCGATGGTGCTGCCAGTGGCGAGATCACCGAGGTGTTCGCCTGCGGGACAGCTGCAGTGGTGACGCCGGTCGGCCGGCTGGCATGGCAGGGCGGCGAGGTCGTCATCGGAGATCACAGCGTCGACGAAGGCGTGGGGACGATGACCAGCACGATCCGTCATACCTTGCTAGACCTGCAGTACGGCCGTTCGCCGGATCGGCGCGGCTGGCTCACCCGCCTGGTGTAGACGGTTCCATGACCGCGCCGCCAACACCACGGTGCGATGACCACAGTGCGAGACGGGTAGCCAGATGGTGGACTGGCGTGCCACGATTCTGCGGTGAGCAACACAGGGACGCCCGTGGCCACCGCCAGCGTCATTATCGACTAGCGCGACGGGGCTTTTCCCGCCGCGCAGACCTCCCAGCCCCTGGGGGGTCTTTTTTCATCTCGCGAGACAGGGCTGACGATGACTGACCTGCAGGTGTACGACACCACGCTGCGCGATGGCGCCCAGCAAGAGGGCCTGAACCTCTCGGTCACGGACAAGCTGGCCATTGCCATGCACCTCGACGAGCTGGGTGTTGGTTTCATCGAGGGCGGTTGGCCCGGCGCGAACCCCAAGGACACCGAGTTCTTCTCCCGGGCCCAACGGGAGCTGACCTTGCACAACGCGACGCTCGCAGCCTTTGGTGCCACCCGGCGCGCAGGCACTGTGGCAGCAGACGATCCGCAGGTGCGGGCGCTCCTGGACTCGGGCGCCTCGGTGGTCACGCTCGTGGCCAAGGCACATGTCCGCCACGTCGAGTCCGCTTTGCGTACAACGCTTCCCGAGAACCTCGCGATGATCCGGGACACGGTGTCCTTTCTGCGCGGTGAGGGTCGGCGGGTCTTCCTTGACGCCGAGCACTTCTTCGACGGCTACCTGGCCGACCGTGAATACGCGCTGGAGGTCTTGCGGGTCGCGGCCGAGGCCGGGGCCGAGGTCATTGCCCTGTGCGACACCAACGGAGGCATGCTGCCGCCTCAGGTCAGCGACGTCGTCACCGACGTCCTGGACGCGAGCCAGGCCCGGCTGGGGATCCACTGCCACAACGACACCGGTTGCGCCGTGGCCAACTCACTGGCCGCCGTCGCCGCCGGCGCCACCCACGTCCAGGGCACGATCAACGGGTATGGCGAGCGCACCGGTAACGCTGACCTGCTCACGGTGGTGAGCAACCTCCAGATCAAGGAGGGGTTCAAGCTGCTGCCCGAGAGCCGGCTTCGGGAGGCCACCCGGATCGCCCACGCGATCAGCGAGGTCACGAACGTGCCCCCGTACAGCAGACAGCCCTACGTCGGCGCCAGTGCCTTCGCGCACAAGGCAGGCTTGCACGCGAGCGCCATCAGGGTCGACCCAGACCTGTACCAGCACACCGACCCCACCGCCGTCGGAAACGACATGCGGATGCTGGTCTCGGACATGGCGGGACGGGCCAGCATCGAGCTCAAGGGGCGCGAGCTCGGCTACGACCTGAGCCAGGAGCCTGAGCTGCTCGGCCGCGTCGTAGCCCGGGTCAAGGAGATGGAGCAGGCGGGCTACACGTTCGACGCCGCTGACGCATCTTTCGAGCTGCTGCTGCATGCCGAGGTCGAGGGTGCGGCGCTGACCTACTTCGGGGTCGAGTCCTGGCGCGTCATCACCGACTCGACCGGCACCGGGCAGGCTATGTCCGAGGCCACGGTCAAGCTCGCTGCCGGGGGCCAACGCGTCCTGGCCACCGGCGAGGGCAACGGCCCGGTCAACGCACTCGATCACGCGTTGCGGCAAGCACTTTCGGCCGCCTATCCCGAGCTGGACAAGCTCGAGCTGATCGACTTCCGGGTGCGTATCCTGGATGCGGCGCACGGCACCGACGCCGTGACCCGAGTGCTCATCGAGACCTCGGACGGGAGCACCTCATGGAACACCGTTGGCGTGGCGCCCAACATCGTTGAGGCCAGCTGGATCGCCCTGGTCGACGGGATCACCTACGGCCTGTGGCGCCAGTCGGTGCCGGTGCGCTGACCCGCCGTCAAACATGCGCACCCGACGGCGCTCGCCTGGCTTGGTGCTGGGGCCGTCCGTGGAGCAGACACCTCGGCACGTCTGACCGCTCACGCACCCGACGCGTTGGCGACCAGGGCGTCGCATGAGTCGATCAGCCTTCGACGCAAGACCTGCGAGCGCGTGGCGAAGTCGCGCTGCGCTTCGATGTACTCGGCCTTGCCTTCCGGGGTCTCGATCCGGACAGGCTCAAGCCCTAGCTCGCTCAGGTCATAGGGCGCGGCTCGCATGTCCAGGGTGCGCACCGCGCGAGCGAGGTCAAAGCAGTCTGCGATGAGATCGCTGGGCACCGCCGGGGCGAGCTTGTAGGCCCATTTGTAGAGGTCCATGTTCGCGTGCAGGCAACCAGACTGCTCCATCGAGATCTGCGAATCCCGTGTTGGCGCAAGGGTGTTCAGTGGAAGCGCGGCGGAGGTAAAGAACCTGTAGGCGTCGAAGTGGGAGCAGCGGATCTGGTGCGACTCGACCACGGTGTCGGTCCCTTCCGGGCCTAACCGGAGAGACCAGTCCGAGTGACGCACCTGCTCGGGCGTCTGGCGGTACACCATCGCCCACTCGTGGAGACCGAAACAGCCGAGCTGGACAGTCTGCGCCGCCGTCGCCGACAACAGGTCGCGGATGAAGCGGACGATGTCCGAGCGAGCCGCGAGAAACGCCTCGAGGTCCACGCCCACTGCGCCCTCGGCATAGCGGTGGAACTTCCATCCGGCGCGTTCATCGGCGTCTTCGAGCAACACTCCCGGACCGGGATACCAGCGGTGGAGCTTGGCAGGACTGTGCATGTAATAGGTGAAAAGGAAGTCCTCGACAGGGTGCTTGCGTGCGGCCTGTCGCCGGCCCAGGTGTGCGGCCGTGAGCGCGTCCGCACGGTCGTGATGGGCGGCCTCGAGCGGGTGCCACTCGTCCTGCGTCAGTCGCTGCGCCATGGTCGTCAAGAGTACGTGGAGGGCCTGTCGTGGAGGAACTGTCTGCGCGGACCCGATGTGAGGGTCGGGGCATGAAGGGCGGATAGGGTCGGGGCTGTGCGCATAGCGAGATATACGACCGGTGAGGACCCGACCTACGGCATCGTCGAGGGGGAGCCCGGTGCCCTGTGGATTGCCGAGATCCAGGGTGACCCGCTCTACCAGCCGGTTGTCTTCACCGGCAACCGCGTCCTGCTCGATGACGTTCGCCTGCTGGCGCCGATCATCCCTCGCAGCAAGGTGATCGGCATCGGCAAGAACTACGCGGCCCATGCCGCCGAGATGGGTGGCGAGCCCCCCGCCGAGCCGCTGATGTTCCTGATCCCGAACACCGCCGTCGTTGGCCCCGATGACCCGGTCGTCATGCCGAGGCAGAGCGCTGAGGTGCACTACGAGGGCGAGCTCGCCGTGGTCATCAGCCGGATGTGCAAGGACGTCCCGGTCGAGCGTGTCAGGGACGTCGTCTTCGGCTACACCTGCGCCAACGACGTCACCGCCCGCGACCTGCAGCGCTCGGACGGTCAATGGTCCCGGGCCAAGGGGTTCGACACGTTCTGCCCGCTCGGGCCCTGGATCGAGACCGACCTCGACACTGGTGACCTCTCGATCATCACCCGTCGCGATGGCGAGGTCGTCCAGAACGGCCGGACCTCCGACATGATCCACGACGTGGCCACGCTGGTGGCGCATGTGTCGCAGGCCTTCACCCTGCTGCCCGGTGACGTGATCCTGACCGGCACGCCGGCCGGCGTCGGGCCGGTGGAGCCCGGGCAACGCGTCGAGATCGAGATCGAGGGCATCGGTATCCTCTCGAACCCGTTCATCCGTCGCGACTGACGAGCCGTTCGGGGCAGCCCGCCTGCCCGCGGAATCGGTTGATTAGAATCGACCCATCATGACTGCACCCACCGCATCTCGCCCTGTCCGCCTGCGCGTTGCGCCTTCGCCTACCGGCGATCCGCACGTCGGTACGGCATACGTCTCGCTGTTCGACCTGGCCTTCGTGCGGCAGCAAGGCGGGCAGTTCATCCTCCGGATCGAGGACACCGACCAGGCACGGTTCCAAGAGGACAGCGAGCAGCAGATCTTCGACACCCTGCACTGGCTCGGGCTCAACTGGGACGAGGGCCCGGACATCGGGGGACCGTATGCGCCCTACCGCCAGTCGGAGCGACTGGACCGCTACACGCCGTATGTCAACCGGTTGCTCGAGAGCGGACACGCGTACCACTGCTGGTGCTCAACGGAGCGTCTGGCGCAGATGCGAGAGGCGCAGCAGAAGGCCAAGAAGCCGACTGGCTACGACCGGCTGTGCGTCGGGAAGACCCGCGCCGAGCGCGCCGCGCTCCCCGGCTTCTCGGAGACTCCTGTCGTGCGCATGCTCATCCCTGCCGACTTTGACGCCCACTTCACGGATCTCATCCGCGGCGAGCTCAACGCGCCCCATCCTGATGACCAGGTCATCGTCAAGGCGGATGGTTACCCGACCTACCACCTGGCCGTCGTCGTCGACGACCACGAGATGGGGATCACCCACGTCGTACGCGGTGAAGAGTGGATCAGCTCCACCCCCAAACACGTCCTTCTGCACCAGTGGCTTGGCCTGGACCTGCCCGCCTACGCTCACATGCCGTTGCTGCGAAACCCGGACAAGTCCAAGATCAGCAAGCGCAACAACCCTGCGGCCCGCCTGACCTGGTTCCGTGAACAGGGCTATCTGCCTGAGGCCCTGGTGAACTTCCTCGCGCTGCTTGCCTATCCGCCGAAGGAGGACGGGCGCGAGGTCTTCACCTTCGACGAGTTCGTCGCAGACTTCGACTGGGGCAAGGTCAACCCCGTCGGCCCGATCTTCGACCTCGACAAGCTCGGCTGGCTCAACGGTCACTACATTCGCTCGCTGGACTGCGACGAGCTGGCAGCCCGAATCGTCGGCCACCTCAGCCTGACCGGTGTCCTGGCCCCGGAGCCCCCAGCAGCGCAGATCGAGCTGATCAGGGCTGCGACCCCGTTGGTCCAGGAGCGCATGCAGCTGCTTTCGGAGTCCGAAGGCATGCTCGCCTTCCTCCTCGTCGGCGACGGTGAGCTCGTCGTCCAGGACGATGCACGGGCTCAGCTCAAGGACGACGCCGACGCAGTGCTGGACGCGGCCGTCACGACTCTCGAGGCGTTGCCCACGTGGACCGCAGCCGACATCGAGGCGGCACTACGCGCGTCCCTGGTCGACGGCCTGAGTCTCAAGCCCAAGTTCGCCTTCACACCCTTGCGGGTCGGAGTGACCGGCCGCCGGATCTCGCCGCCGCTGTTCGAGTCGATGGAGATCCTCGGTCGTGATTCCTCACTGTCCCGGCTTCGGGCGCTGCGCTCTTCTCTCTGACGCGAACAGTCGGGGACTAACCTCCGTCGCATGACTCATCCAACCTGGCTGCTGTTCGACCTACGGCTGACCACTCCTGACGTGGTCCTGCGGACGATGGCCGAAGTCGACCTGGCGACTTTCGCCGCGATCCTGCCGGACGACCTCGAGCAGAACCCGGCGGCGACCGCCTTCTCGGGCCTGGAAACCACCACCGGGCGCATGGTTGTTGCCCACCAGCAGTACTGGCAGGGCTGGGGACGCTGGAGCATCCCCTCCTGGGTGCTGACGTTCGTCGTCGAGGTCGACGGCCGTATCCGCGGCATATAGACGCTCGAGGGCGAGGACTTCCCGATGCTGCGGACCGTGGACTCGGCGTCGTGGCTCGTCCCGGAAGTCAGGGGTATGGGGGTGGGGAAGGCGATGCGGGCAGCGGTGCTGGCGTTGGCGTTCGGTCCCTTGGAAGCCCAGTGCGCCATCACTTCGGCCTGGGAGGACAACCACGCCTCCCTCGGCGTCTCGCGGTCCATCGGGTACCAGCCCAACGGGCAGTATCGCCACCGCCGCGACAACGACGACGGGGTCGGCGTGATGGTCCACCTGCGGCTGACGCGGGCGAAATGGTTGGCGTCGGAAGCAGCGGACGGCGTGCAGATCAGCGGGTTCGAGGCCTGTAGGCCGTACTTCGGTGTATGAGCGGGACCGATTTGGGGGACCAGCGGCGCGGCCGGTAAGGTTCATCCTCGGGTCACCGTCCGGATGCCAGTGAGGCAAACGGAAAGTGATACCCCCATGGGGTATGGTGTAATTGGCAGCACGACTGATTCTGGTTCAGTTAGTCTAGGTTCGAGTCCTTGTACCCCAGCGTTGACCGCCTGACCCATGTGTGGGGCGAGATTCGGAGACAACCCGCCCTAACCGGTATGGTTTCCTCCGCTGCCGAGGAGCGTTGAGCGACTCGGGAGCACCAGCTAGGGCCCCGTTGTGTAGCGGCCTAGCACGCCGCCCTCTCAAGGCGGTAGCGCGGGTTCGAATCCCGTCGGGGCTACCATCCCAAACCCCTTTGTTTCCAAGGGGTTTGGTGTTTTCTCAGCCCGCCGATATCGGGATGATGTCGGCCCGGGTACACAACGGGTACACAACAGCGCGAGCCGCGGCGTCCAGACGATCGGCGACCTCGTCGAGTTGGTCCGGGAAAAGGTGCCCATAAAGGTCGAGCGTCATGGTCGCGGACTTGTGCCCGAGCATCTGCTGCACGACCTTCACGTTCGCGCCCGACGCGATCGCTAGCGACGCCGCGGTGTGGCGTAGCGCGTGTGGATGCAGGCCCTCGAGGCCTAGCGACGCGGCCGTCTCGGTCAGGATTGTGCGCTGGAACCCCTGTGCCCGCAGCGCGCCGCCCTTCACGGCGGTGAACACCAGCGCGCCTGGCTCGCGGCCGGCGATGTGTGCTGCCAGGTCGTCGACCAGGAAGCGGGGGATCGGCACCTCTCGGCGCTCGTGACCCTTCGGTGTTCCCCAAGTCTGCACACCGCGTACCAGCGTCACCGATTCGGCGATCGTCGCTCGCCGGCGCATCAGATCCAGGCGCCCGACACGCAGCGCTGCCATCTCACCGAACCGCACGCCCGTGTAGGCGAGGAAGAGCACAACGAGCCTGTGTGACTCGCAGGCGTCGGCGAGCTCGTGCACCTGCTGGTGAGACAGGTACATGCGCTCT
>JBBRWQ010000056.1:0-21480 GCA_038249115.1 Actinomycetales bacterium | reverse complement strand
GGAGTTGAGGCTGTCCTGCACGCCACTTCCGGCGCTCGCCGTGGTGGCCGAGGATCCGCGATCAAAAGTGGCGTAGTCGCCCTTGGCGATCTGCTTGTCGAGCCGGTCGAACACCGGGTTTGCCATCGTCGTTCCTCCACCAAAGTCATGCCGCCCATGGACGGTCCTGTTGACCAGAATAAAGGTTGGGGCTCGCCGAAAGTTCCCGCCCCTGGTGTCCCCGACGGGTCTCGAACCCGCACTGGAGCGATTTTAAGTCGCCTGCCTCTGCCGTTGGGCTACGGGGACAGGCGACAGATTACCGATAGATGGGACGAGGAGGTACGCCGTGCGGCCCGTTCAGCCCGTCGGGATCAGAGACGAGCCAGGACCTCGTCCAGCATCTCTTCCGTGAGCTTGCCGGTGAAGGTGTTCTGCTGGCTCACGTGATAGCTGCCCAGGAGCTGGATCGGCCTTTCCCTGTCAGTGACGAGCGTCGCCTGGGCGGCGTGCGTGAACCGCGGCTTGGGACGTGGGACGTCCCACCCGAGTCGCCTGGCGCTGGCAAGGGTGGCGTCCCAGGCGAACGCGCCCAGCGCCAGCATCGAACGCAGGCCCGGAGCAGCAAGTGCGAGGTCGCGGTCCAGCCAGTGCCCACAGGTATCGCGCTCGGTCGGGGTCGGCTTGTTTCCCGGCGGTGCGCAACGTACCGCTGCGACGATGCGTACGCCGTTGAGCTTTTGCCCGTCGCCGCTGTGAGTGCTCACCGGCTGACTCGCGTATCCGGCCCGGTGCAGGGCGGCGTAGATCCAGTCACCGCTGCGGTCGCCCGTGAACATCCGGCCGGTGCGGTTGGTGCCGTTGGCGGCCGGCGCCAGTCCGACGACGAGAATCTCGGGCTCCGGGTCGCCGAATCCCGGCCCCGGTCGGCCCCAGTACGGCTGGTCGGCAAAGGATGCCCGCTTGCCTTCAGTGGCAACGGTTTCGCGCCACTGCACGAGTCTGGGGCAGGCACGGCATACGGAGACGGCGGCATCCAGCTCGCCCACAGAACCAGCCCGCCCGGCCACGCGCTCAGCCTGCGCCACAGTCCTCGCCACCGGTGTCTGTGCCGTCGCAGGATCGCCCGGCCAGCCCACGCCGGCGGGCACAGGCGAGCTGAACAGCTGGCCGGTCACGGGATGTGGCAGCAGTTTCGAGGTCACCCGCCCGATGGTGTCACCGACGGGCTCGGCCGGCTCGACGGAGTTGGCGGCTTGGCCGTTGGCAGCACAGGCTTCGAGGTCGCCGTCGGTGTGGGCACCGGCGTGGTTGCCGGTGTGCTCAAGGTCAGCGGCACGATGGACACAGGCGGCGTCCAGACGTCCAGGTTGACCTCGGGATTTGAGGGGTCGGTTACCTGCCAGGGATCGAGTCCGACCAGCGCACGCGGGTAGACGTTCAGCAGCGGAGCTCCGCTGCTGTCCCGCACGACGCCCATCGGATTGCCGTTGGCGTCAACAAGACCCGGATCCCCGTTCAGTGGTCTCCCATCCTGGGTGAACAGCCGGACACCGTTTATCCGATTGCCGTCGGAGTCGTACGCGTAGATGTTGCCCACCTGCGCGCCATCGACGGACACCCCGGGGGGCGGACCGTAGCTGTCTACGGTGTAGTTGGTCCCCTGCCCCGAGGCCAGGGCGATAAACGCCACGATGACCGCGATCGCGTTGCCAAGGATGAGCAACGGCCGCGTCAGCGTCCGACGCCGCAGCCAGCCTCGGCCGAGCTGGACACTGACGACGATGCCGAGCAGAGCCGTGCAGAACTCGAAGAACCCTTGGGGCCGGAGGCCTGGGATGCCGGTGCCGAGAATCGACCAGAGCGCCCAGGCGGCCAGGTAGCCACGCAGCACCCACCACGCAGGTCGGAGCGTCACCAGTAATGCCGCGACCGACCGAAGCCCCGGATGCTGTGCGGTGAGCAGCGTGAACCAGGCCCGGGCATGGGCCACGTCCGTACTCAGCTGCCCACGACGCGGGCCAGTCCCCGTGGCTCGCTCCGGTAGCCCGGCAGCGGCACGCAGCTCCGCGGCATACAGCCTCGGCGTGCCAAGCCGTCCAGCAAGGTCGCCACCGCACTCCGCGGCCAGCTCGGTCAGGTCAGCGTCCATGCCCCCCGTGAGGTCGTCGACATCATCCATCGGAAGGTCGGCGAGCTCGGCCCGCACCTCACGCACATAGGCGGCGACACCTTCGAACAGCCCTGGCGAATATCCAACGGTCGTGTCACTCATGACGTGCCCTCCGCGGTCGTCAGCAGGTTTTCCATGGTTGAGGCGAACGAACGCCAGGTCTTTGCTTGCAGAACAAGGGTTTCGTGCCCCTGCTTGTTGATGCCGTAGTACTTACGGTGCGGTCCCTCGTCGCTCGGCACGACGTACGACGTCAAGGCGCCTGCGTTGTACAGCCTGCGTAACGTGCCGTAGACAGACGCGTCGCCGACCTCGTCAAGGCCCGCTGCCCGCAGCCGTCGCACCACGTCGTAGCCGTAGCCGTCCTCTTCGGCCACCACAGCCAGGACAGCCAGGTCGAGCACACCTTTGACGAGCTGTGTCGTCTCCACGTCCACCTCCACAATGGGGATTGGTTACCGCGGATAAGACAGTACTACGTACTCCGCGGTACCGCGGAATAGGGACAACCTGGGCGTGTCACGCGAACGTGGGCCGGGCGGCCGTGAAGTCAGGCGATCGACAGTGCGATGCCGTCGAGGATGTCGTGCTCCGAGGTCACGACCCGCGCGATGCCCGCGTCACGCTGCAGCCGCTGCACGATGGTTCGCCACACCAGACCACCGGCGCCAATGACGTCGACGCGACCCTCGTGCATGAAGCCCAGCGCAGCCCGCTCGGCATGGCTCATCGCCAGCAGCGAGGTGCATGCGTCGATGATCTGGTCAGCAGGCAGCTGCGAGAGGTGGATCTTCTCGGCGTCGTACCTCGTCAGCCGCAGCGCGTGCGCGGTGACGGTGGTAACAGACCCGGCCAAACCCACCAGTGTCGAGATCCCCTGGAAGTCAACGACGTCAGCAACCCGGTCAATGGCAGCCTCGATGTCAGCGGTGGCTGCTGCGATCTGCGCGGGCGTCGGCGGGTCACTGCGCAGGTGGCGCTCGGTCATCCGGACGCACCCGACGTCGACCGACAGGGCCTGGTCCACCTCGTCGGTCCCGCGCACGAACTCGGTGGAGCCTCCCCCGATGTCCACGACGAGATATGGGCCGGGGATGGCTTCTGCCTGCAGGCCGCCTGTGGCCCCCCGGAAGGACAGGGAGGCTTCTTCGTGCCCGGTGATGACATCGGGTACGACCCCGAACCCGGCAAATGCCTCACGGACACCGGCCACGAACTCCCGCGCGTTGGTCGCATCGCGCGACGCCGAGGTCGCGACGAACCTCACCCTCTCGACGCCGAGCTCCGAACACTGAGAGGCGTATTCGCGCGCTTGAGCCAGGGTACGGATCATCGCCTCAGGCGAGATGGAGCCGGTCTTGTCGACGCCATGCCCAAGTCGCACGATCTCCATCCGCCGCACGACATCGGTCAACGAACCAGAGCCCGGGTCGACGTCGGCGATCAGGAGTCGGATCGAGTTGGTCCCGCAGTCGATCGCGCCGACGCGCGTCATGAGTCGACACCGGTGGTGTCGAGGCCGGGCAGTTCTTCACCGCGGGGGACGCAGGGACCGGGCGCCCACCACTCGCCCAGGGCGGCCAGCGCCTCATCGCCCAGCGGGTTGACGCCCGGGCCGACCGCCAGCGAGTGGCCGACCAGGACATGCAGGCACTTGACCCTGGTGGGCATGCCTCCGGCGGAGATGCCTTCGATCTCGACTACGTCGTCGAGCTCGCCGCGACGGCGCAGATAGTCCTCGTGGGCATCCGTGTATGCCCGGGCCAGGTCTGGGTCGCTGCCCAGCCGTTCTGTCATCTCTCGCATCATTCCGCCGGTCTCCAGCGTGCTGATGGCCCCGGTCAGGCGGGGGCAGGTCGCGTAGTAGGTCGTGGGGAACGGGGTGCCGTCGGGGAGCCGTGGCTGGGTACGAAGCACGTCAGGGAGCCCGCACGGGCATCGGTGGACGACAGCTTCCACTCCGCGCGGGATCCGGCCGAGCTGTTCGTGCACCGCTTCCAGATCCGCAGCGGCGACCTTCGGCAGGTGAGCCGGGCTCTCCATCTGGCCCGGACTACTCATTTGGCAGGGGATGACACCGACGCCGACGTTCGCTTCGCCGGCGTCTTCGCGGGCGTCTTCGCGGGCGCCTTCACGGGCGCCTTCACGGGCGCCTTCACGACAACCGCCGGAGTATCCGCAATCACCATCGACTCCCACAGCTGCCCGTACCAGGGGTTGTCGGCGGAGGTAACTGGCGAAGTGGCCGCGATCTTTGCGCGTGCGTCGCTGGCCGGAGCAGCGGTCGGCGTGCCGATGACCGTGTAGGACGTCTCACCGACGCGGACGAACTTGAGACGTTCGCGAGCCTGCTGCTCGATGAACGCCGGGTCATTCCACTGTCGCTGCTCTTGTTGCATCGCGGCCACAGTCTCGCGTTGCTGGCCGAGGCTGCTGCGCACCTTGTTGATCTCGTTCTGCTGGTTGAGCATCGAGCGCAAGGTGGGCATGAGGGTCACCGCAAGCATCACGAAGATCGCCGAGAGGACAACCGTGCGCCGGACGGACTTCGGTGAACCTCGCTCCCCTGATGCCCGACGGCCACGAGCCGCAGCAGCCGGGCGCGCTGACGGCCGGGAACCAGTCGGCCTGGCGGAGGAACCTCGCCCGGCACGCGACGCGGCAGTACGCCGAGGGGCCCTCGGCGTACTGTCAGGTCGTCGCGTGGTCGCCACAGGTGGAGGCCCGCTTAGCCCTCGTCGTCCGCGGCAGCTGCGCCCTCGGCAACCGGCGTAGCCGCACCCCTGAAGCGCGGGAAGGCAGAGGCACCGGCATAGCGCGCGGCATCGTCCAGCTCTTCCTCGATACGCAGCAGCTGGTTGTACTTCGCCACGCGCTCGGACCGGGCGGGGGCACCGGACTTGATCTGGCCACAGTTCGTCGCCACGACAAGGTCCGCGATGGTCGTGTCCTCGGTCTCGCCGGAACGGTGGCTCATCATGCAGGTGAAGCCGGCCCGGTGGGCCATATCGACGGCATCCAGGGTCTCGGTCAGCGACCCAATCTGGTTGACCTTGACCAGCATCGAGTTCGCGGCGTGGCCGGCGATACCGCGGGAGAGACGCTCGGGATTGGTGACGAACAGGTCATCGCCAACGATCTGGACGGCGGCGCCGAGCTCGGCAGTCATGGTGGCCCAGCCCTCCCAGTCGTCCTCATCCAGCGGGTCCTCGATGGAGACCAGCGGGTAGGCCGCGACGAGCTCGGCGTAGTACGCCGTCATCTCGGCAGCGGTGCGCTGCTGGCCCTCGAAGGTGTAGACGCCGTCGGTGCAGAACTCGGAGGCAGCCACGTCGAGCGCGAGGGCGACGTCGGTGCCGGGCCGATAGCCGGCTTTCTCGATCGCCACGATGATCAGGTCGAGGGCCGCACGGTTGCTCTCGAGATTGGGCGCGAAACCGCCTTCGTCGCCGAGCCCGGTGGACAGGCCGCGTTCCTTCAGGACGGACTTCAGCGCGTGATAGACCTCGGCGCCCCAGCGCAGTGCCTCACGGAAGGTCGACGCGCCGATCGGAGCGATCATGAACTCCTGGATGTCAACATTGGAGTCGGCATGGGACCCGCCGTTGAGGATGTTGAACAACGGGACCGGCAGGACGTGTGCGTTCGGGCCGCCGATGTAGCGGAAGAGCGGCAGGTTGGCCGACTCAGCGGCCGCCCGGGCCACGGCCAGCGAGACGCCCAGGATCGCGTTGGCGCCCAGGGATCCCTTGTTGGGGGTGCCGTCGAGGGAGAGCATCTCTGCATCGATGAGCCGCTGCTCACTGGCCTCGAAGCCAAGGAGGACCGGACGGATCTCGTCAAGGACGGCGTCGACGGCCTGCTCAACACCCTTGCCGCCGTAGCGTTTTGGATCGCCGTCGCGGCGCTCGACTGCCTCAAAGGCGCCGGTGGACGCCCCCGAGGGAACCGCCGCCCGGGCAATGGTGCCGTCGTCGAGAGCGACCTCGACCTCAACGGTTGGGTTGCCACGCGAATCCAGAATCTCACGTGCGCCTACGTCGTCAATGATGGCCATAATGCTCTCCTGCGGTGTGCTGGATAGGTACGGCCCGAGCCTACCGGCTCGCCTTCCAGTCGCCGGTCACCGACCCGCAACGCGCAGGCGGTCGCTGGTGGCTGGAGCTCAGAGCTGGACGGCCACCGCTCGAACCGCTGCGCGCAGGGCGGCCTCCGGGTCCTGACCGTTCTCGCGTGCTTCCAGCACGAGAGCGAAAAGTCGCGAGCCGAGGTCATCGCCGGCAGCTGCGCTCCGGGCCAGGTCTGACCGGCCGGCCGCCGACAGACGCATGGCCACCTTGTCAGCGCGGGCCAGTGCAGGCAGGCCCTCGGGTATGCCGTCCATCGGCGAGCTCCGATGCGGCTTCTCGTCCGCCTTGATCTGCTCCCAGTTGGCCGCCACGTCGTCGGCGGTCTCGGCGTCGACCTCCGCGAAGACGTGCGGGTGACGACGGACCAGCTTGTCCACGATGCCACTGGCCACGTCATCGATCCCGAACGGCGAGTCGGGATGCTCCTGAGCCATCCGCGCATGGAACGCCACCTGCAACAGGACGTCGCCGAGCTCCTCTGCCATATGGGTGCGGTCCCCGGACTCGATGGCTTCGACCAGCTCGTGGGCCTCCTCGATCAGGTACGGCACCAGGGACTCGTGAGTCTGCTCCGCGTCCCAGGGGCAGCCTTCGGGCGAGCGCAGCCGGTCCATCACTGCGACCAGGTCGAGCAACCGCGCTCCCGGTACGTCATAGGAGGCGACCATGACCTCGACCTCTGGCGCGTTCTCGGTTCGGGTGACCTCGGAAGCCAGCGCATCGGTCAGACCGGGGTCACCGTCGGCCGAGCCGATCCAGACCACCTCACCGTCGATGGTCCGGTCGAGCAACAGGCGCGCCAACGCGACCGGATGCTGCTCACCGAGGTGGACGGCCGCAATACCCGACTCCCGTATGGCGATCAGCTGGGTCTCGTCCTCGTCCCTGGTGAAGACGTGGACGGCGTTTGAGAGCGCGGTCCAGGCGTCGCGGGTGAAGAGGCCGGGGGCGATGCGTGGGGTGCTGAGCAGCAGGGTGAGCCGATGTGTCACCGCGCCGCCAGTCACTTGGTCGCCGATGGTGCGCCGGGCTTGATCCAGTTGGGCGAGATCGGAGTCAGCGCAATCTGCGTGGGATCGAAGACGCCATATCGCGGGTTGACGGTGATCTTGGCCTTGGACAGCTCGCCCACAATCAGGGTCTTGCTGTCCTGGTCAAGCTGCTGGACCGCAAGCTGCATCTGGACGAACTGGATCGTGGACGGCGAGGGGTCCGGAACCTTGGCGATCACCTGGCGGGCCTGTGAGACCGAGACGGTCTTGCCGACGCGCTTGGCCTCGGCAATGACGTAGGGCGCAAGGATCAGACTGAGAAGGGCATCACTCGTCTTGAGCTGCTGGCCATCGGTGGCCATCTCGCTGAGCTGGTTCGAGACGGACTGGACGTCCTGGTCGCTGATGACGGTGTCGTTCACGATCGCCGCGGCGCTCGGCTGCTGCCCTCCACAACCGGACACCGCCGCCGTGGCGCCGAGCAGCAGTACCGCCGCAAACGCCATACGGGAGGTGCGGGTCCTGCCCGACCGGGAGCGAGGGTTCTGCGAAGGCGACAAAGCCGTTCCTTTCGTCGCGCCGCCCGGCGGTGACTCCACCAAGACGACGTCCAGCTGATCATTACCCATCGTCATCATCGCTGACTCGTCGCGACTCGTGCCGCGTCGGCCACGCTGTCCAGCAGGACCGCCTGCATGAGGTCGATCGCCCACCGAAGGACGGGGGTGTCCCGGAGCGGCTGGCCAGCCACCCTGGTCGTCATCGGCCTCGGCACCAAGATCGTATGGACAGCGTCCTTGACCAGCGCGCCCGGGTATAGCCGCTGGAGTCGCAGCTGCTGGCTCTCAGGCAGCTGGAGCGGGCTGAACCGCACGTACTTGCCCTGGACGCTGATGTTTCCCACCGCGGCCTTGCGTGCCACGGTGCGCAGCCGGGCCACCTCGAGCAGGTTGCGCACCGGTTCGGGCGGGGTGCCGTAGCGGTCCTGCAGCTCGGCCTCGATCTCGGCCAGCCCTGCGGCATCCTGGACCGTCGCAAGCTTCTTGTACGCCTCAAGGCGCAACCGTTCGCCCGGGATGTACTCGCGCGGCAGGTGGGCATCGACGGGCAGCTCGATCTTGATCTCTGTCGGCGGGCCCTCGACGCTGTCATCTCGATAGTCGGCCACGGCCTCGCCGACGAGCCGGATGTAGAGGTCGAAGCCGACGCCGGCGATGTGTCCGGACTGCTCACCGCCGAGAAGGTTGCCAGCCCCCCGGATCTCGAGGTCCTTCATGGCCACCGCCATCCCTGCGCCGAGGTCGGTGTGGCTGGCAATGGTGGCCAGGCGGTCGTGCGCGGTCTCAGTGAGCGGCTTCTCCGGCGGATACAGGAAGTAGGAGTAAGCACGTTCACGGCCACGACCCACCCGCCCGCGCAGCTGGTGCAGCTGGCTGAGGCCGAGCACATCGGCCCGCTCCACGATGAGGGTGTTGGCGTTGGAGATGTCCAGACCGGTCTCGATGATCGTCGTGCAGACCAGGACGTCGAAACGCTTCTCCCAGAAGTCGACGACCACCTGCTCGAGCCGGTGCTCGGCCATCTGGCCGTGGGCGGTCGCGATCCGCGCCTCCGGAACGAGCTCACGGATCCGGGCGGCGGCCTTCTCGATGGACGAGACCTTGTTGTGGATCAGGAACACCTGGCCCTCACGCAGGAGCTCTCGCCGGATGGCGGCGATGATCTGCTTCTCCTCGTAGGGGCCGACGAAGGTCAGGACAGGATGGCGTTCCTCCGGCGGCGTGGCGATCGTGGACATCTCGCGGATGCCGGTGACGGCCATCTCGAGAGTGCGCGGGATGGGGGTTGCCGACATCGCCAGGACGTCGACGGCCGTACGCATCCGCTTGAGCTGTTCCTTGTGCTCGACGCCGAAGCGCTGCTCTTCGTCGACCACCACCAGTCCGAGGTCCTTGAAGCGAATCTCGTTGGACAGCAACCGATGCGTGCCGATGACCAGGTCGACCGTGCCGTCAGCCAGGCCGTCGATGACCTTCTTGGACTCGCCAACCGACTGGAACCGCGACAGCGCCTTCACCACCACGGGGAACGGCGCATAGCGCTCCGAGAAGGTCTGGAAGTGCTGCTGCACGAGCAGGGTCGTCGGCACCAGGATGGCAGCCTGCTTGCCGTCCTGGATGGCCTTGAACGCCGCGCGCACCGCGATCTCGGTCTTGCCGTAGCCGACATCGCCACAGATCAGCCGGTCCATGGGGACCTCGCGCTCCATGTCAGCTTTGACCTCGTCGATGCTGACCAGCTGGTCGGGTGTCTCGACGTAGACGAAGGCGTCCTCGAGCTCACGCTGCCAGGGGGTGTCCGGCCCGAAGGCGTGGCCCTTGGTTGCCATGCGGGCACTGTAGAGACGGATCAGCTCGCCGGCGATCTGCTTCACGTGCTTCTTGGCGCGGCCCTTGGTCTTGGCCCAGTCCGCGCCGCCCAGCTTGTTCAGGGTGGGAGCCTCGCCACCGACATAACGGGTGATCTGGTCGAGCTGGTCGGTCGGCACGAATAGGCGGTCGGCTGGCTGACCTCGCTTGCTGGATCCGTACTCCAGCAACAGGTATTCGCGGGCTGCTCCGCCGACCGTGCGCTGCACCATCTCTGCGAACTTGCCGACGCCGTGCTGCTCGTGGACGACGTAGTCGCCTGGACGCAGCTCCAGCGGGTCGACCTGGTTGCGTCGACGCGACGGCAGTCGGCGCATGTCCTTGGTGGAGGTTCCCTGGCTGCTGGCACCGGTCAGGTCGGACTCGGTGACGACGACGAGCCTGGCGTCGGGAGCAACAAACCCACGCACCAGCGCTCCGGTGGTCACCTGGATGAGGCCGGCAGGAAGCTCGTCAAGCTTGACTGCGCCGGTCGAGAGGCGGTTGGGGATGTCGTGCTCCGACATGACCTCGCTGACCCGCTTTGCCAGACCCAGCCCGTCGGTCACGACCACGGTGTGCCAGCCTTCGCCGGCCCAGCGCCGCAGGTCCGCAACCGCGTGCTCGGTGTCTCCGCGATAGGCCTCGATGTCGGTCGACGCGATGGTGAGTCGTTCAACCGCGCCCGAGACCAGGCCGCCTAGATCATCCAGGTCATCGTCGCTGCCAAAGCTGGTCAGCGACCACCACGGACGGCCCGTCTCGATCGCGTGGTCACGGACGTCGTCCAGCGACCAGTACGACGCCGTGCCCAGGATCGCGTGCAGGTCGATGGGAACGGCATTTCCGGCGGCCGCGTTGGACCAGCTCGCGTCAAGGAACTCAGCGCTGGTGGCCACCAGGTCGTATGCCCGCTTGCGGACCCGCTCGGGGTCGGTCAGGACGACGTGGGCTCCTTGCGGCAGCACGTCGAGCAGGCTCTCCATGCCGTCGACCAGCGCCGGCGCAAGAGACTCCATGCCTTCGACGGCGATGCCCTCGGCCACTTTCAGGAGCATGTCGGCGACTCCGGGCAGCTGCTCGGCGAGGGCCGCCGCGCGCTCCCGAACGGTCTTGGTCAGCAGCACCTCGCGACACGGTGGAGCCCACAGTCCATGAGCGGCGACCTCGAGGCTGCGCTGGTCAGCGACTTTGAACCAGCGGATCTCCTCGACCGCGTCCCCCCAGAACTCGATCCGGACCGGGTGCTCCTCAGTGGGCGGGAAGACGTCGAGAATGCCTCCGCGCACGGCAAACTCACCTCGGCGCTCAACCAGGTCGGTCCGGACGTAGGCAGCTGCGGCGAGCGCCTCGATCACGTCACCCATCGGCATCTCGTCGCCTGCCCTGAGGGCGACGGGGACCAGCTCACCCAGCCCGTTGACCAGTGGCTGGAGCAGCGCTCGCACCGGGGCGACGACAACATCAAGGGGCCCGTATGCCGTCCCCATCGCCTCGGGGTGGGTGAGCCTGCGCAGCACGGCCAGCCTTCGGCCCACCGTGTCGCTTCGCGGGCTCAGCCGTTCGTGCGGCAGGGTCTCCCAGCTCGGGAAGTCGGCCACGACGTCAGCCGGCATGAAACAACGCAGCGCCGCGACCAGGTCCTCGGCCTCGCGCCCGGTGGCGGTCACCGCCAGGATGGGGCGGCGGACGCTGGGGTCCTGAGCACCGGCGAGTGCCGCGATCAGCAGCGGGCGAGCACCCGAGGATACGGCGATGTCCAGGATCGTGGGTGAGCCCTCGCCGGCCGGAGCGGTCTGTGACATCAGGAGGTCGCGCACGATCGGGTCTGTGACAAGAACGTCGAGCAGCGGGGTGAGGCTCATGACGGGCAAAGCTCCTGGCTATGGGTCGACAGCACAAACGCCCCATCGCGCCGGCAAAGGGGTGTGCCACCAGCGTAGGTCAGCGGAGTCTGCCTGTTTATCGGGAGTGCCATTGCTGCTGGGCGGCAACCAGACCCTCGGCGACGAGGCACTCGAGCGCGTCGGCCGCATCGCTGACCAGCAGGGCCACCTCGCTGCGCTCGGAGCTGGAGAAGTCGTGCAACACGAAGTCCGCGGCATCCATCCGCCCCGGCGGGCGTCCGATGCCGACGCGCACGCGCAGATAGTCCCGCGTGCCAACGGACTTGCTGATCGAGCGCAGGCCGTTGTGGCCGCCCTCGCCGCCGCCGAGCTTCAGCCTGACCTCGGCGAAGGGGATGTCCAGATCGTCATGGATCACGACGAGGTTCGGGGCGGGGGTCTTGAAGAACGACATCAGCCCGGCGACCGGCCCACCGGACTCGTTCATGTAGCTGAGCGGGGTGGCGATGACCGCACGCGGCCCCGGCGCCCCACCGGGCAGGACGCCGACCCGGACCTCGGCCGCGACCGCTCTAGCCTTGTGCGAACGCAGGCTGGCACCGGCACGGGCCGCCAGCTCGACCACCACCATGGCACCGACGTTGTGCCGGTGAGCGGCATACGACGGCCCGGGGTTGCCCAGTCCGACGATCAGCCAGGGGTTCATCGCGTCCAATCCGGTTCGGCGAACAAGCAGGTTGACCCGGTCCCGACGATGTCAGGACCGGGTCTTCCGCAGATGGCTCAGCCCTTGTCGCCCGTGTCGCCCTTGTCGTCGTCAGCTGCGGGCGCCTCATCAGCGGCCGACACTTCATGAGCCTCGGCCTCGGCGGCCACGATGGCCTCTTCAGGCAGGTTGGCCGCGACCTCGGCAGCAAGCTCGGCCTCGAGCTCTTCGGCGGTGATGGCCTGGGTGATGTTGACAACCAGCACGTCGCCGTCGGTGAGCAGCTCGGCGCCCTTGGGCAGGACCAGGTCGCGGGCATGGATCTGGGTGCCGGCCTTGAGGCCGTCGACGGAGACGTCGAGGCGCTCAGGAATGTGCGTGGCTTCGACGGCCAGCTCCACCGTGTTGTTCTCGAGCGAGACGACGGTCTCGACGAAGGCCGCGCCCACCACATGGACCGGTACGCCGACGTGGACCTTCTCGCCCTTGCGGACCACGACGAGGTCGACGTGCTCGATGATCGGCCTGATCGCGTGGCGCTGGATGTCCTTGGCCAGGGCCAGGTGGTCCTTGCCGTCGATCTCGATGGTGAGCAGGGCGTTGGCGACCTTGAGCGCCATCATCGTCTCGTGGCCCGGCAACGTGATGTGGACCGGCACCGTGCCGTGACCGTACATGACGGCAGGGATCTTGTGCTCGCGTCGAATGGTGCGCGCGGCGCCCTTGCCGAACCTGGTCCGGGCCTCGGCGATGAGCTTGTTGGGCATGGGGTCTCCTACGTTGCTTGATGTCTGGTCTGTCAGGTGACTGCGGTGGGCCTCGACGCGGGACGCGGCACGACACCGGTGACCGGCGTGGCGAGCGCTGTCCACCCTGAAGGATCGGGGCGTCTGGCGCCACCGCGTCGATCACGGACCTCTGCATCAGCTGGCTCGAACAGCACCAGCCTCATTCATGCAGCGTCCCTCGCCGAGGCAACCTGCGAAGTCTAGGCGAACGGCCGCTGCATACGGAAATCCGCGACGTATGCGCGGTGCGAGCGTCGAACGGTCAGGCGCGGCGCAGCGCCGGGAACAGCTCGCGCGACGCCGCACGCAGGACGTCAAGCCGCTGGGGCTCCTGCGGCCAGTCGAGGATGATCTCGGTGAAGCCGATCTCACGGTAGGCCGCGATCGACCCGGCCATGGCACCCACCGAGTCGAAGGATGCGTCGTAGGGCCACACCGACCGAACCAGCGTGGCGGGGTCACGGCCGATTGTCCGGCAGGCCTCGTCCAGCGCGGCCATGCGGGGGGCAACCATCTCGACCGGGCCCCGGGTGTTCCAGGCATCTGCGTGGGCGGCGGTGAGGGCGAGCATCCTCGGACCTTTGCAGCCGATGGTCACCGGCAGCCGAGGGGACTGCATCGACTTGGGCGCAAAAGGGGTGTCGCGGGTGGAGTAGTAGCGACCGCTGAAGTCGGTGCGACGCTCGGCCTGCAGGTGCTCGAGCAGGTCGAGGGTCTCGGCGAACCGCCCCACCAGCTCGCCGGGCGCGGGGAAGTCGAAGCCGTAGGCCTCGTGCTCACGCTCCCACCAGCCGGCGCCGAGCCCGAGCTCAAGGCGACCTCCCGAGATGTGGTCGACGGTAACCGCCTGTTTGGCCAGCACCGCTGGGTGACGGTAGGTGTTGCCCGTGACCATCAGCCCGATGCGCATCCGGCTGGTGGCCATGGCGAGCCCGGCAAGCGCGGTCCACCCCTCGAAGATCGGGGAGTCCTCGTCGTCGTGGGTCATGAAGTGATCGGTCAGCCAGGCCGAGTCGAAGCCCAGGGCCTCGATCTCCTGCCACTGCTCGACGACACGGGCCCACGGCGGTGCCTGCTCCGTGACCACGCCAAAACGAATGGGGCGCTCAGATGCGGCACCCGGCATACGCGAATCTCCCACTATCAGTAGGGATCGGTGGGTGTGTCGAACAGGCTGGTGACCGAGCCATCCTCGAAGACCTCGCGGATGGCCTGGCTGAGCAGCGGGGCGATCGACAGCTCGGTGAGCTTGTCGAAGTGACGCTCGGGTGGGATCGGCAAGGTGTTGGTCACGATGATCTCGCGGACATTGCAGTTCTTGAGACGGTCGACGGCGGGGCCGGACAGGATCGCATGCGTGGCCGCGATGATGACGTCGTTGGCACCGGCTGCCAAGAGGGCGTCGGCCGCCTTGGTGATCGTTCCGGCGGTGTCGATCATGTCGTCGACCAGGATGCAGGTGCGGCCCTTGACCTCACCGACGACCCTGTTGGCCACGACCTCGTTGGGCCTGGTGATGTCACGGGTCTTGTGGATGAACGCCAGTGGTGCGCCGTTGAGGCGCTTGGACCACTGCTCGGCCACCTTGATCCGGCCGGCGTCCGGTGAGACCACGGCCAGCTGCTCCTTGCCGTACTTCTTGCGAACGTACTTCGACAGGATCGGCAGCGCCACGAGGTGGTCGACCGGTCCGTCGAAGTAGCCCTGGATCTGGTCAGCGTGCAGGTCCACGGACATCAGCCGGTCGGCCCCGGCGGTCTTGAACAGGTCCGCGATCAGGCGGGCCGAGATCGGCTCGCGGCCACGATGCTTCTTGTCCTGCCGCGAGTACCCGAAGTACGGCATGACGACGGTGATGCGCTTGGCCGAGGCACGCTTGAGGGCGTCGACCATCAGCAGGTGCTCCATGATCCACTCGTTGACCGGAGCCGTGTGGCTCTGGATGACGAAGGCGTCGGAGCCGCGGACCGACTCCTCATACCGCACGTACATCTCGCTGTTGGCGAACTCGAAGGCCGAGGTCGGGACCAGGTTCGTCCCGAGCTGGTATGCCACCTCTTCGGCGAGCTGGGGGTTGGCCCTGCCCGAGAAGACCATCAGGGTTTTTTCCGTCGTGCGCTTCAGACCGCTCATGCGGTGGGGTTCCCTTCGGGGGCCGTGATGGAGTGTTCAGGAACCAGGCGTGCGTCTTCATGAGCTGCGGCTTCGGCCGCTGCCGTGGCCGCGTGGGCAGCGGCAGTACCCGGGCGCTTCTTCAGCACCCAGTCGAGCAGATTGCGCTGTGGTGAGACGTTTATGGCCAGTGCGCCGGGCGGGACGTCCTGGCGGACCACCGTTCCGGCGCCGGTGTATGCGCCGTCGCCCACCGTCACCGGTGCGACGAACATGTTGTCCGAGCCGGTCCGGCAGTGGCTGCCGATGGTGGTGCGTGACTTGTTGACGCCGTCGTAGTTGACGAAGACGCTCGACGCCCCGATGTTGGAGTGCTCGCCGATCGTGGCGTCCCCGACATAGGTCAGGTGTGGCACCTTGGACCCGGCGCCGATCTGGGCGTTCTTGGTCTCGACGAAGGTGCCGATCTTGCCCTTCGCCCCGAGCACGGTGCCCGGACGGAGATAGGAGAAGGGTCCGACCAGCGCTCCCTCACCGATGACGGCCGAGAACCCATGCGTGCGTATGACGGACGCGCCGTTGCCGATCTCGACATCCGTGAGCGTGGTGTCGGGTCCGAGGACGACGTCCTCACCGATCGTGCTCGAGCCGTGGATCTGGGTCTGAGGGTGGATCGTGACGTCGCGCCCGAGCGAGACGTCGGCGTCGATCCATGTCGAGGCCGGGTCGATCACGGTCACCCCGGCCCGCATCCAGCGCCCGACGATGCGACGGTTGAGCTCGGCGCCGAGTCGCGCAAGCTGGACGCGGTCGTTGACGCCCTCGGTCTGCCACACGTCCTCGACCAGATGGGCGCTCACCCGAAGGCCTTCAGCGCGGGCAATCCCCAGGACGTCGGTGAGGTACTTCTCGCCCTGCGCGTTGTCCGTGCCCACCTGGGCCAGCGCCTTGCGCAGAACCTGGGCGTCGAATGCATAGAGGCCGGAGTTGACCTCGGTGATCTCCAGCTGTTCAGCCGTGGCGTCCTTCTGCTCGACGATTCCGGCCACGGACCCGTCGTCCGCCCGAACGATGCGCCCATAGCCGTATGGGTCGGGCAACGTGGCGGTCATCACCGTGGCGGCGCTCCGGCTGGCGGCGTGCGCCTCGAACAGCCCGCGCAGCGTCTCGGCGCTGAGCAGGGGAACGTCACCGGAGGTCACCAGCACAGTGCCCTCGAGGTCCCCGGGCAGCGCATCGAGTCCGCACTCGGCGGCCCGCCCCGTGCCCATGACGTCATCCTGGTCGGCGATGACCGCGTCGGCGTCGAGACCGGCGATGTGGGTGGCCACCAGGTCACGTCCGTGACGGACCACGATGACCAGATGCTGCGGAGCGACGCCACGGGCGGCGGCGATCGCGTGACCCAGCAGAGTGCGCCCCCCGATCGAATGCAGGACCTTGGGGGTAGCCGACTTCATCCGGGTGCCTTCACCTGCGGCGAGGACGATGACAGCGGCCGGGCCAGACGTAGTCACGCGAATGAGCTCCTGAACGGTCGGAGTCGGTGCTGACAGAGACACAGTGGACATCTCGGCTCGCAAGGCGAAGGCCTTGGTGCGTGCGGGGGTGCGTTGCGAGGCGCAATACCGCCCTCATGCTACCTGCCGTGTGCCCTTTGTTCACCCGAGAGCACGGTCGGGCCGGCCGGCTTACGCGCATGTCGTGGACAACGGTCCACAACGTCGGCTCTGCATGGCTCCCCGGGAAGGAATCGAACCTTCGTCGCTACTCCTGATTCAAAGTCAGGCGGGCCCTGCCAGCAGACCAACCGGGGAACGCCCGCGCGAGCGGGGCTCCGGCAAGGGTAGTGGACCGCATCACCCCCGGTTGTCTCAACGGGTTGCGGACAGTCGCCGACGGACCTCGAGAACATCCTGGGTCTGCCAGTCGGTGTGGTTGTTGTGCCATCCTTCGAGACGATCATCGAGGGGCTGAGCCGCCACGAGCTCGCGCCATAGTGTCGCAGGGAGCAGACCAGCAGACACGTCTCACAAAGACACACGCGAGCGAACCAACACACGCAAAGGGGTCGACGTTCGACATGATGGCATCGTGACCCAAGCACGCGAGACCACGGCAGCGACGACCGCACGTTCACGGATGACCGGCAAGCAGCGCCGTGAGCAGCTGCTCGAGGTCGGTCGGAAGCTGTTCGCCGACAAGGGCTTCGAGGCCACCACAGTCGAAGAGATCGCTGCCAAGGCGGGGGTCTCAAAGCCGGTCGTCTACGAACACTTCGGGGGCAAAGAGGGGCTCTATGCGGTCGTCGTGGACCGCGAGATCCGTTCCCTGCTGGACGGTATGAGCTCGGCGCTCAGCACCGACGGTCACGCGCGGGTGCTCCTCGAGCAGGCTGCATTGGCTCTTCTGGACTACGTCGAGAACTCCACGGACGGCTTCCGGATCCTGGTGCGCGACTCTCCCGCCGGGCAGGCCACTGGGTCCTTCGCCAGTCTGCTCAGCGACGTCGCCAGCCAGGTCGAGCACATCCTCGCGGCGGAGTTCAAGCACCAGAAGCTGGACCCCAAGACCGCGCCGATCTATGCACAGATGCTGGTCGGCATGGTGGCACTGACCGGCCAGTGGTGGATGGACTCGCGCAAGTTCAAAAAGGCCGACGTCGCAGCGCACCTGGTCAACCTGGCCTGGAACGGCCTGTCCGGGATGAAGCCGAAACCAACCCTGCGGACAGCGCCGAAGTCTCCCCCCGGCTCAGCGCCGAAGTAGCCCTCACGCCACCCTGGCTGCCACCTCAAGTGTCTTGATATCAAGATACTTGATGACTAGACTTTCAGACATGCCCACCACACCTGCCGATGACGTCGACCGCATCGTCGAGGCGTGGCGGCGCGAGCTGCCAGACCTGGACGTCGCACCACTGCACATCTTGTCGCGCGTCTCACGACTCGCCCGTCACCTCGACCGCACCCGCGGATCAGTCTTCGCCAAACACGGGCTGGAGGGCTGGGAGTTCGATGTCCTGTCAGCGCTGCGGCGGGCCGGCTCGCCATACGAGCTCTCACCCGGAGCCCTGGTCGCACAGACCTTGGTGACCAGCGGGACCATGACAAACCGGGTCGACCGGCTGACCGCCCGCGGCCTGGTCGGTCGTGGCCCCGACCCCAGCGACAGGCGCGGTGTGAAGGTCACGCTGACCACGGCCGGCCGCACGGTGGTTGACGGCGCGATGGCCGACCTGGTCGACCGCGAGCGCATCCTGCTCGGTCAGCTGCAGTCCTCCGAGCAGGATCAGCTCGCCGAGTTCTTGCGTCGGCTCCTGTCGCCGTTCGACCTCTGACCTTCCACCCTGACCTTCGACCCGGCCTTGACGTCAGCCGACGACCTCGGCGACCGAGAGCCATTCCAGCTCAAGAGCCTCGCGCTGGTCCACGATGGCACGCAGCGTGTCATTCAGCGCGAGCACCGCGGCATGGTCAGCAGCCTTGGCTGCCATCTCGAGGTGGATCTTGTCCTCCTGGGTGGACAGCTTGGTCAGCAGTCGGTCGATCCGGTTCAGGTCCTTCTTGGCTTCACGCAGCTCTGCAGCCGACGGGCCGGGGGGGCCTGCCGTCGACGCCGACGCGACCGAGCCGCGAGGACCCCCTGCACCACCTGTGGGCCCGGCTGCCGCCGCCGCGCGCGCGGCGTGGCGAAGGTCGAGGTACTGCTCGACGCCGCCCGGCAGGTCCCGGATCCCGCCGTCGCCCAGCATCGCGACCTGCCGGTCACACATCCGCTCGAGCAGGTAGCGGTCGTGGGAGACGACCAGAAGGGTGCCCGCCCAGCCGTCGAGGACGTCCTCCATCGAGGTCAGGGTCTCGATGTCGAGGTCGTTGGTCGGTTCGTCGAGGATCAGCACGTTGGGCTCGGCCATGAGCAGGCGCAGGAACTGCAACCGCCGGCGCTCACCGCCGGACAGGCTGGAGACGCGGGTCTGTTGACGGCCGCCGCTGAACCCCAGCCTCTTGGCCAGCTGGCTGGCGCTCACGTCCTTGTCTCCGAGCCGGGTGAACTGCTTGACGTCCTCGATGGCCTCGATGACCCTCCAGTCGTCGAACGTGTCGAGCTCTCGGACCTCCTGGGTGAGGTAGGCCATCGACACCGTCTTGCCCACCTTGCGCTTGCCGGCGGACAGCGGGAGGTCACCGTAGATGGCCCGCATCAGGGTGGACTTGCCGGAGCCGTTGACACCCACGATGCCGATCCGGTCGCCAGGCGCCAGGCGCCAGGTCACCCGGTCGAGCAGACGCCGCCCGCCCAGGGTCACGCTGGCGTCAACGAGATCGACGACGTCCTTGCCGAGCCGGGTCGTCGCGAAACGCACCAGCGACACGTCATCCCGGGCCGCCGGCTCGTCCGCGATCAGCTCGTTGGCGGCATCGATGCGGAACTTCGGCTTGGTCGAACGGGCCTGGGCGCCCCGGCGCAGCCAGGCCAGCTCCTTGCGCAGCAGGTTGCTGCGACGCTCCTCGGTGACCTCTGCGACCCGGTCGCGCTCGGCCTTGGCCAGCACGTAGGCCGCGTAACCGCCCTCGTAGGAGCTCACCCCTCCGTCGACGACCTCCCAGGTTGTGGTGGCCACCTCGTCCAGGAACCAGCGATCATGGGTGACCGTGACAACAGCAGTGCCGGGCCGGGTACGGCGGGTGGCCAGGTGCTCGGCAAGCCAGGCCACGCCTTCCACGTCGAGGTGGTTGGTCGGCTCATCCAGCAGCAGCAGGTCGTGGTCGGCCACCAGCAGCCCGGCCAGCGCCAGCCGGCGGCGCTCACCACCGGACAGCGGGCCGACGATCGCCTCCAGCCCGCCCACGTCTGGCGCGTCGATACCGCCGAGCAGGCCGTCCAGGATGTCCCGGATGCGGGGGTCGCCGGCCCAGACGTGCTCGGGCAGGTCCCCCAGCACGGCCTTGCGGACGGTGGCCTCGGGGTCGAGCGTGTCGACCTGGCTGAGCATCCCGGTGGTCAGCGATCCGACCATGGTGACACGCCCCTCGTCCACCGTCTGGAGCCCGGCAAGGACGCGCAACAGGGTGGACTTGCCGCCACCGTTGCGGCCCACCACACCGACCCGGGTGTCGCTGCTGACGCCCAGCGAGACGCCATCGAGGATGTGAGTGGTGCCGAGCGCCAGCGAGGCGCGTTCGACCGAGACGAGATTGGCCAACGTGTTCAGCTGCTCCTGAGTCCGGCAGGACCGGTGAGGACATGGGCCCCGGCGACAGGTCCAACGGCCCGCTTGATGCCCGATGCCACTCCTGACGCGGTCAGTGACACAGCCAGGTCCAGGCCGTGCTCGTTGTCGGACACCAGGAAGGCGACCGTCGGTCCGGATCCGGACACGATGCCACCCAGGGCGCCGTACTCGATCCCTGTCCGCAGCACCTCCTCGAGCCCGGGCTGCAGCGAGAGAGCGGCCGGCTGGAGGTCGTTGCTCAACGCACGCCCCAAGGCTGCGGCATCGCCGGAACGCAGCGCAGTCATCATCGCCGCAGACGGCAACGGCTCGCGAACTCGCTGGTCCGCCCTCAGCCGGTCGCACTCGGCATAGACAGCGGGGGTCGAGAGCCCGACCTCACCGAGGGCGAACACCCAGTGGTAGGTTCCGCGCCCAAGCACCGGCGCCAATCGGTCTCCGCGACCTGACCCCATCGCCGTACCGCCTGCGAGGGCGAACGGAACGTCGCTGCCGAGCTCGGCCCCCAGCTCCTCCAGCTCTGCCTTGGATGACCCCAGACCCCACAGGGCGTCGCAGGCGACGAGCGCGCCTGCCGCGTCGGCCGACCCGCCCGCCATACCCCCCGCGACCGGGATGTTCTTGTCGATGGTGATGTGAACGGGTGTCTCGATACCGGACTCTCGGGCCAGCAGTCGTGCCGCCCGGATGGCGAGGTTGGTGTCGTCCGCCGGAACCTGGCCCGCGTAGGGGCCGGTGACGGTGACGCCCCAGCCGTCATCCGACTCGACGCTGACGTCGTCATAGAGTCCGACCGCCTGGAACACCGTGGCCAGGTGATGGAACCCGTCCGGACGCAGCGGACCGACCATCAGCTCGAGGTTGACCTTGGCCGGCACCCGGGCCGTGACGCACAGAGCCGAGCGGGCCGCGGAGCTCATCGGCTCACCATGGCCGAGCGGGCCGCCGCAATCGCCGCGAAGGCATGAATGTCGAGCTGCTCGCCGCGCGTCCGGGGGTCGATGCCGGCAGCCAGCAGGGCCGTCTCGGCATTGGCCGCCGAGCCCGCCCATCCGGCCAGAGCGGCACGCAGGGTCTTGCGCCGTTGGGCGAATGCCGCGTCGATGCAG
>JBBRWQ010000055.1:0-22602 GCA_038249115.1 Actinomycetales bacterium | reverse complement strand
CTACCAAGACTGCTGCCGCGAAGACTGCAGTGGCCAAGGCCGCCACGGCGAAGGCGCCTGCTACCAAGACTGCTGCCGCGAAGACTGCAGTGGCCAAGGCCGCCACGGCGAAGGCGGCAGCCACCAAGGCTGCATCGGCGAAGACCGCAACTGTGAAGACCGCAACGGCGAAGACCGCAACTGCGAAGACCGCAACGGCGAAGACCGCCAAGGTCGCGAAGGCCGTGGAGCCTGAGGTCGAGACGACGAAGGCTCCCGCGACGAAGGCCATGACCAAGAAGGCTGCGGCAAAGAAAACCGCTGCAAAGAAGGTTGGCGAGAGGGACGCCGACGCCGTGGCCGCCAGCGGGGCGGACGAGTCGGGTGCCAAGGACGAGGGTGACGAGCCCAAGGCCAAGGTCGGCGAGGAAGAAAGCGAGACGGCCGGCTACGTCATCCGTGACGATGACGAGGATGACGCACCTGCCCAGCAGGTAGTGACCGCAGGCGCGACTGCCGACCCGGTCAAGGACTACCTCAAGCAGATCGGCAAGGTTGCCCTGCTCAACGCCGAGCAGGAGGTCGAGCTTGCCAAGCGCATCGAGGCTGGCCTTTTCGCCGAGGAAAAGCTCAACTCGGGCGACAAGATCGACATGAAGCTCAAGCGCGAGCTGTGGTGGATATCCCAGGACGGCAAGAACGCCAAGAACCACCTGCTCGAGGCCAACCTGCGGCTGGTGGTCTCCTTGGCCAAGCGCTACACCGGCCGCGGCATGCTCTTCCTGGACCTGATCCAAGAGGGCAACCTCGGTTTGATCCGCGCGGTGGAGAAGTTCGACTACACCAAGGGCTTCAAGTTCTCGACCTATGCCACGTGGTGGATCCGACAGGCGATCACCCGCGCCATGGCAGACCAGGCGCGCACCATCCGGATCCCGGTGCACATGGTTGAGGTCATCAACAAGCTGGCCCGAGTCCAGCGCCAGATGTTGCAGGATCTGGGCCGCGAGCCTACGCCTGACGAGCTTGCCAAGGAGCTCGACATGACTCCTGAGAAGGTCGTCGAGGTTCAGAAGTACGGCCGCGAGCCGATCTCTTTGCACACCCCTCTTGGCGAGGACGGTGACAGCGAGTTCGGTGACCTCATCGAGGACTCCGAGGCCGTGGTCCCCGCCGATGCGGTTTCATTCACGTTGCTGCAGGAGCAGTTGCACTCTGTCCTGGACACCCTCTCTGAGCGTGAGGCCGGCGTGGTCTCGATGCGTTTTGGTTTGACCGACGGTCAGCCCAAGACGCTCGACGAGATCGGCAAGGTCTATGGTGTGACCCGCGAGCGGATCCGTCAGATCGAGTCCAAGACGATGAGCAAGCTGCGTCATCCGTCGCGTTCACAGGTCCTGCGCGACTACCTGGACTGAGGTTCAACCGAACAGTTCGACGTTTCCGCAGATCAGAGACGGTTCAGGACTCCGACACGGCGACACGATGAGCAGCACAGGGCTCTTGGTCCAGGTGTCGAGCCTTGGCTGGTGATGTCGATGCCGCCCTGGCAGCAGCTCACATCATCATGGCGAGGTGCAGGCTGCTCGGGCTGGAAGGCCTGGACACTCAGGGTTCTCCCAGATACAGGCCGCAAACTGTGGTCGTTCCACCCGACCGGTAGATCCAGGTGTTGCATCCATGTGTTGCCGGTCAAAGTGACGCGGTTCTCATGACCAGGGCGTTGACTTCGAAGTTGGCCTTGTGCGGCCCAGTGACGCCACCGGAACGCCGACCGTACTGCACATGACGCAGATCTCCCAGACCTCGACTCAAGGAGCTTCATGCCTACGACGTGGCGCAACCGCTCTGCTTGCCTGGACGAGAGCCCCGAACTGTTCTTCCCGATCGGGAACACCGGCCCCGCGCTGGACCAGATCGGAGAGGCAAAGGCGGTCTGCGCTCGCTGCGAGGTCGTTGAGGCCTGCCTGAGCTGGGCCGTCGAAAACGGCCAGGACGCCGGGGTGTGGGGCGGTCTCTCGGAGGAAGAACGACGCAGTCTCAAGCGGCGTAACGCCCGCGTCCGCCGCGCCAGCTGAGGTTCAGCCTGGGTCACAACCCTCAAGCACTGTGAAGGACATAGAGGTCGGGTTGGTTTAGGCCCGAGCAGGCTGCTCGGGCTGGACTGTAAGGGGGCCGGCGCGGCGTTCCAACCCGAAGAGAGACCATGAAGAGGACCATCGGGTCACTCAGCGCAGTTGTGGCTGCGTGGCTACAGGGCCGCGCTGAACCACGGGGGGCTGTTCAAGCGCGAGGCTAGGAAGAAGTCTCTTGCCCGGCAGCTCGATTCCGAGCTCATGGCGGGCTTGGGCGTACTTGCCCTCAAGATCGGCACGCACGTCGGGTTCCAGCAACAGGAGGCGAGCAGGGTCTGTGTTGTCGGCGATGTCTGCGGCCTTGACGGTCAACGCGATCGGGTTGGCCTTGACCCGGGCGTAGTAGTCGGAGTCCGTCCCAGCCGGCCGACGGGTGATGGCGTCCACCGCGTCGCGGACCAGCGAGCCGAAATCATTCTCGATGTCTTCAAGGGTGACGCGAGTGTCCTCGACCACATCGTGCAGCCACGCGACAACTGACTCCTGCGCGGTGGGGTTCACCAGATACCCGACCACCCGGGTGGGGTGCCCGATATAGGGGCGACCTGCCTGGTCGGCCTGCCCGTGGTGAGCGGTGGTCGCAAGGGCTTGCGCACGATGCACGTCGGCTTCACCGATGGTCACAGCTGCGATCTTCGTGTCGTTCCCGCGGTCTTCGTTTTCAGTCATTCATTCCTCCATGTCTGGGCTGCGATGTCGCTGAGGACATCCACGTCACTGTCAATCATGGCGACGCGTTCCCGTGGGCCGTCTGCGCCGCGCGCCCTAGCCCAGCCAGCTGTCGCGATCGATGCCCCTGCGAACCAGTTCCCTCTTTGCTCCCGACATCAGCTTGGAGTAATCCCAGCGCCTCAGCGCTTCCTGCGATGAGCGTGCCAGCAAGGCCGGGTGTTGGTCCCTGAAGGCTCTGGCGTCGTCGATCAGGACCGTCACTGGCGTGGGGTGAGGCGATGGTGCTGCCGGCATGGGCACTCCTGGTGTCGCTGGTTCCGCACCGCCTTGTGGCGATTCGGCTGGTCCCCTTGCGGGATGGCACCCGGCGCGACCGGGTTGCCGGGACTTCAACCTTCGACGTCCGCTCTTGACCTATCTCAAATGCTAGCGGGGTGCTCCGACAGTGATCCTGCTGAGGTGAACGGGGTGGCAGTCCACCGCGCTTCAAAGCGTGAGGCTTCAGAGGAGGCGGGGTTGCCCTACTCGACTCTGCCGTTCGAACGGCTGAAGCGGCGAGACCTTCCACGTCCCGTTGGATAGGGGCCCGAACCCGGGCCTATGAGCGGACGCCGGCTATCGACAACCCTGTCCGGCACCGGTCAAAGTCCATGGTCACCTGCGGCCGCTGATATCCTCACGGCCAACATCAGCGAGTGCCCGCCCACGTGACGAAGATCCACCCAGCGGAGGAGACACGTTGTGAAGATGCCAGGCAAAGTCACGTCACCCGGGTCCAGACCAGGGACAGATGCCCGCGAGCCCGAGGGGTTCCGACCGCTGTTAACAGTTCTGGCTCTCTTCGTGTTTGCATTTGGCATCATCTTCGGCGCGCTCTTCCTCGCTTCCGCAATGACAAAGAACGATGTGCGGCGCCTCGTCCAGGAACAGTGCGGGCTCAGTAGCACCGCTGTTGCAGGCGAAGTATCCATTGATTGGACTGCCAGACTCCCTTACGTTGACAGCACCGGCGCTCACACCGCGATCGTTTCAATAGGGACAGGCCGGTCATACTCCCTCGTTACCTGCGGCCGCTGACGCCGCCCGCCGGCATGGCGTAGGACTCCCCGAAGACCGGCTCGGCCAAGGGCTCTGACGGATCCTGCCTTGCAGGGTGATCGCGCCGACCCCTCGCGCCGGGCTGGCCAGGTTTCTACGTCGTTCCTTCATGGTTCCTGACCCAGACCGCGACACCCAGGCGCAAGTGTGGAGGTACCCGGAACAACCGGGCTGATCATGAAGGAGTTCACGATGATGGGTTCGTACGGAAACGGATTGGGTTCGCTCGGATGGCTTGGCATGGGCGTGTTCTGGCTCATCGTGCTGGGGCTGATCGTGTGGCTGGTCGTGCGGTTGCTGCCAGGCAGCAGCGGTGGAACGCCCAGCCCGACCGGTGACTCGGCGACGGAGATCCTTGACCGTCGGATGGCCAACGGCGAGATTGAAGTATCGGCGTGGCAGTCCCAGCGGGCCGCTCTCCAGGGCACCCAGGACAACAGCAAATGACTGCCGTGAGACGTCCCCTGCTGGTAGCCGCGCTAGTGGCAGCCGTGGCTGCACTGGTCGCCTCCGTGGCGGTGGCTCTCGGCGCCGGCAATGGTGGGGTCATTCCCGGCGGCAGCAGATTCGTATCCGACTCCGCGCGCGCTGCACCGAGTCTTCCAGGGACCGTGGTGAACGTTTCCCTGACGGACATGGGTGGATCAATGATGGGCGGGCGCGGCGGCATGATGTCCGGCGGTTCTATGCGCCTGAGCGCTGACCAGGCCACAGTGGCCCACGGGACCGTGTCATTTCTGGTGACCAATGGCGGCGGTATCAATCACGAAATGGTGATCCTCCCGCTTCCGGATTCTCAAACTGTCGGTACTCGTCCAATTGGCGGGAACGCCAGGATCGATGAGGCGGGCAGCCTCGGCGAGGCATCCAACAACAACGGGAAAGACGCCGGTGAAGGAGTCGAGCCCGGTGCTTCCAGCTGGACGACGGTCACCTTGACGCCCGGGCAGTACGAGCTGGTCTGCAACCTCGCCGGTCACTACGGCGCCGGGATGTACACCCTGCTGACGGTGACCTAGCTCAGATCCTCATCCCTCGATCAGCCGAGCCGCGGCTCCACCCTTCGGATGACGACGGGGCGCCTTCGCGAGCGGATCATGGGACTCATGAAGAAGCCGGTGGCTGCGGCTCTGGACTGGATCTGGGACCGTTTCACGGGCGTCGTGATGAACCAGGGGAGGTCGGATCATGCGCGTCATCATCAAATGTTGCTCACTCGACCTGCAGCAGCTGACGGAGCGGGACCTGACGGCGCTCATCTACAACCAGACGAAGCGAGCTGAGCTGCTGGCATGTGAGCGCAGATGCTCACCGATGAGCGGCGCCGCCGGAGCAACGCGCCTCGACTCCGTCGCTTAGCGACCAGCCCATCTGCCGTGGTCAGGAGCTTGGTACGTCTTGTCGCGTGTGCCTCAGCCACCAGAGTCCGACGAAGGGCAGCACCAAGGGCACGAACCCGTAGCCGCTGCCGAACCCGGTCCACACCGTTGCAGCTGGAAAGGCGTCGGGGAGCAGCTCGCTCGCGCCGCCAACCACGAGCACACCGACGAGTTCGATGCTGATGGCGATCGACGCGAGCCGACGCGAGGTCACGCCGCCTCGCGCCAACGAGACCGTGGCGACGATGTACACGATCGCGGCGAACGCAGACAACAGGTAGGCGAGCGGCGCCGTCTCGAACTCTGTGGCGATCTGGACTGCGGAACGAGAGGTAGCGGCAAGGGCGAACAGGCCATAGACCGCCACAAGCACCCGGCCGAAGCCTTGTCCCGTCGGCGTGGGAGCCGGCCGGCCTTCGATGTCAGACAAGCCGCCGATGTCAGACAAGGGGACCCGCCCAGACCTGCTGTACCCGCATCACCATCACCGGCATGAGGAGAAAGCCGAGGGCGATCACGAGCGTGCCCGACCTGGATTTTTCTCCCCACGCCCAGAGCGCGGCGATCGGCGGGATGGCCAGGCAGCCGAGCAGGTAGCCCACGAACTCGGCCCGGGCGAAGTGCCGGTCGCTCCCCACCATCTGCACGATCCCCCCGATGGCGAAGCCGATGAGCAGAGCCTCGAGCACCAGGCCTCCGGCAACCAGGGAAAGTCTCTGAGGTCGGTTGGTCGCGGCAAGGACCAGTGTCCAGGCCGCGAGCAGCAGAGCGAAGGCGGTGATTGTTGTCGCATACGGGCCAGTCACGTTTAGATCCTGTCATGGTGAGTCAGATGGGACCGATCAAATTGACCGAAAGTATCTCGCCGAGCGCTTGTCGAATCGAGATCTGAGCCCGTCCTCGCCTACGCTCAGTCGCGGATCAAAACGCCGAGCGCGAAGTAGGCCGATGTCGGAGTCAACAAGAGGGACTGAGATGCACGATCGATCGTTGACCGTCGGTACCGACGGCGCATGCCTGGGCAACCCCGGGCCGGCGGGCTGGGCGTGGGTGGACGAGCACGGGAGCTACCACTCGTGCGGGCTGGCCACCGGCACCAACAACATCGCTGAGCTGCGTGCGGTTCTGGATGCACTGCTGGACCACCCCGATGTTCCGGATCTGGTCATCCAGATCGACTCGACCTACGCGCGGGACTGTTCCACCACCTGGCGTGCCGGCTGGCAGCGCAACGGAATGCGCAACTCCAAACGCCAACCGGTGAAGAACGCCGCCATCATCGAGGCCATCTGGGCAGCGCTGGACACTCGTGCTGGCGCCGTGGAGTTCGTCAAGGTGCCCGGACACGACCCGGGCAACAAGTTCCCGCTGAACACTGCCGCCGACATCCTCGCCAACGACGCCGCCGAGCAGGCGGCCGCAGGTCGACCCGCCGAGACGAGGTCGACGATCGACGTGAGCAGTGTCAAGCCGCGCCCAACGTCGTTCGGCACATGGTGAGTCGCGTCTTCGTCGCCTCGTAGCGTCCGGCGCAACCGCCCTGAGAGTGGATACGTCGGTGATCCACCTCTGGTCGCGAAGGCCGCGAAATCAGCCGAGTTCTTGGATCACGTCGGCGTGGCGGACGCGACACGCCGTGCGTTCGGAATCTGTTGTGCCAAACCACTTGCGGGCCGCCAGGACATCGCGTAGACATCTCCATACGCCCTCGGAAACGGGAGCGGGATCGGATGGAGATCGAGGTTCTTGACCAGTGGGCTTGCCTGCTGGGACCGCCGGGTGAAGCGTGCGGGGAGAGCCAGCGGACCACCGTGAGATTGTCGGCCTTCGCCGTCGATGATCAACCGCAGGCCCCGGAGACTCATACTCCCCGGGGCCTGCACCTTTGTCCGGAGGTGTTTGTTCCCACCGGGAGTCGCCGGGCCCGCTACGCTGCGTCGCTCGTGGGGTGCGCCCTAGTGACGCAGCGTGAGCCGGAGCGGTGTAGGGCCGAAGGTCCCCGGTCGGCGTCAGGCTGTCGTCTTGCTCGTGGCGATATGCAGGCCGAAGGCGGTGTTGACCTTGGTGATCATCGTGTTGCTGCGCTTGATCACAGCTTCCAGGTTGGCCTTGGCCCCGGCCCGCTTCCCCCCAGCCCACTGGTCAGCGGCCTCTTGGCTCAGCTTCGAGAGTGAGGCGTTGGTGGCCGCCCACCACGTCGGGTCAACCTTTGGCGGCGCAGGCATGGCCCCGATGGTGTCGAACTGGAAGCCCAGGCCCATCAGGTCGACGCGCGTTGCCAGCGCGTCTCCGGAGTCCCTGCGTATGTCACGCACCCAGACCGGGATGGCGCCGACGCGCTTGGCGTAGTCGGCTTTCGCGTAGCCGCCACCGTTCCAGGCACTGCCCGGCTTGAATGAAGCCGCCGCCGGAGAATCGCCGGTTGGTGTGTCTGCCTGATCAGGAGCCGTGCCGAAGCCGGATGCGGACACGCCCGGTCCGTCCAGGTTCAGCGAACCGGTGGCGAACGCCGCACCAGTTCCCCCGAGGACGACCAGACTGGTGCAGACCGCGAGCCACAGCTTGATGCGGCCTTTCGGCTTGGTCCCAGGCAGGGTTTGAGGGTCTGGTTCCAGCACGGCGGTCTGGGTGGCCCTGGCTCGGGGGCTTTCGATCGTCTGGTAGTCGTCGGTCCAGTCGTCACCGTTCTTGAGGCGCAACTGCCCTTCGCCGACGTAGAACCAACGAGGCTCATCAGCGCCCATCTGAACCTCCTTGCCATCGGAACCTCGCAGTGTTCCTACCCTAGAGGCGCCTCGGCACGAGGGGGGAGTAAGTCTCGGAATTATGGCCGAACGGACTACGGCGACTGGCCAGAACCCGCGGCCTCGACACGCGAAGCCGCCGGCGGTGCAGACTGTTTCCGTGAGCACTGGCACCGCCGACAAAGTCCGTACCCGCCTGTGGCGCGAGGGTCGGCTCGAGCTTGAGGACTTCCCCCTTGAGGAGATCTCCGATCACCTGCAGGAGGAGGGCGCGCTGGTCTGGCTCGACCTGTGCGACCCCGATCACGAGCTCCTCCAACGGCTCGCGGAGGAACTGGCTCTGGACCCTCACGCCGTCGAGGACGCTGTCGCCAGTGTCGAGCGACCCAAGGCCACGCGCCATGCCACCCACACCTTCGTGACGGCATACGCGACGCATCTTGGGAGCGGGCGCGACTCGCAGCTCGGCGTGCTCGAGTCCCGGCTCCACGTCAGCCGCATCTCCGCGTTCGTCCTGCCCAACGGCATCGTGACGGTGCGTTTCGGCAATGGATTCGAGATGGATCAGGTGGTGCAACGGTGGGAGGACGACGCGGACCTGCTCAAGCTCGGCTCCGGGGCTCTGCTGCACGGCCTTCTCGACGTCATCGTTGATGGGCACTTCGAGACGGTCCAGCTCATGGATGACGCGATCGAGTCCCTCGAGGATGGCTTGTTCGACGACCAGGCGGTGACTCGCGAGATCCAGCAAAGGACCTATCGCGTGCGCAAGGAGCTGGTCGAGCTGCGCCGCGTCATCCTGCCCATGCGCGAGGTTGTCAACGCCGTCCAGCGCCACTACCGCGAGGGCATCGGGCATGGCAACGAGCTCGATGGCTGGTATGCCGACCTGTACGACCACGTCCTGCGCGTCTCGGAGTGGACCGAGTCGCTGCGCGACATGGTGACCACCGTCTTCGAGACCAACCTCTCCCTGCAGGACGCCCGCCTGAACACCGTCATGAAGAAGCTCACCGGCTGGGCGGCCATCATTGCCGTTCCCACGGCGGTGACCGGATGGTTCGGCCAGAATGTGCCCTACCCGGGGTTCGCCGAGCCCTCGGGTCTGATCCTGAGCGTGGTTGTGATCACCACACTCGCAGGAGCGCTCTACATCTCGTTTCGTCGCCGCGGCTGGATCTAGAGCCTGCCTCACAAGTACTGACCTCAGCAGACGCTAGCCGCGGCGTGAGAACCACTGGTGCACAACGATGCTCGCATCTCGCAGCGGTCCCCGAACTCTCCACGCGAGGTTGGCTCCGGCTGAGTGGAGCTGGGCCAGACCCATGCTGGGCCACAAGGCTGCCCGGAGTCGGTCACTAGCAGGCAGGGTGGCCGCTGCTGCCCTGATCACCAGGCGCGCGTCGTCGGCCAGGCCGTCGGTTGCTGGAGCTGACCCCGAATAACGCGAGAGCTCGAGAGTGTGCAATGTCCTGCCCAGAGCCTGGGACGCCTCGCCAACAAGGAGCGCCTCATGGTCGTAGTAGGCGCGTAGCTGCCGCGGGGTGCGACTCGGCGCGGGCGTGATCCCGAGATCGCTCAGCGATGAGGTCAGGAACCGCCACTCGACCTCCACCCGCTGGGCAGATGTCCTCGCTGCGAGGAGGTCGCGTCGACGACGCCACCGTGCCGCCGTGGGCACGACCGAGGATCCGAACAGGCCGACCAGTAACCCGAACAGGACCGCCCCCCATCCGTGTGTCATCCACCGAATCACCGAGGTCGGGCTCAGACCGGCTCCGGGGACCGCTCCGCCTGACCCCGTTGGGTCGTCCAGCCCCGTTGGGTCGGTCTTGCGCGGAGCGGGAGCCGTCGCCGCGCCACGGCTTCCGGAACCCGAAGTCTGGCCGGCGGGTGTGGCAGTGGCATAGGCGGGGGCCGCGCCCCTCGAGGATGTCGGCTCGAACCTGGTCCAGCCGAGGCCGTCGAGGTACAGCTCCGGCCACGCGTGGGCGTCAGATGCGGTCACGGTCCAGACGCCTTTGGACCGGGTCCCGGGCAGGAAACCGATATCCAAGCGGGCGGGTATGCCGGCAGCTCGCGACATCATCACCATGGCCGTGGCGAACTGCACGCAGTAGCCGCGTTTGGTGACCAGGAAGTTCGTCAGAGGATCTAGGTCGGCATCCCCGCCGGACGGGTTCTTGGCCGGGGGAGCAAGCGTCAGGGAGTAGGTGAAATCGCCATCGTCACGCAGGTACTGCTGGATGGCCATGGCCTTGTCGTACTCCGAGGTCTTGCCAGTCGTGAGGCGCTCCGACAGGGCAGTGACAAACTCGGCGGACGGCCCGTCAAGCCTCAGGTCCTCAGCGAACGCGAGACGATCGCTGTCACTCATGGCCGGGATGCTCGCCAGCATCGTGGGGGTGGGCTGCAGACGCCAGTAGGACGCTGAGTACGAGTCGGGGCGCGCGGCGGCTCTGACGTTCTGGCTCTGGTCGTCCGACCCCCACGCGACACCTTTCAGGTCGGCCGAGATCAGTGGAAACGGCAACGCGAGGTTTGGTTGGTTGAGCTGGTTGTCGATAATGGTCATGGTGAAACGCGTCCTGGGGACGTCAGGCGACAGCCCGGGTGGGTCAGGGACGCGGGGGCTTCGGGACAGGTCGGGCACCGGCCTGCCCCACGGGAGCCACACGCCTTGCGCTGACCGGTAGGCGGACCCTATGGCGACTCGCAGCGGCGGCGGCGAGCTGTCTGCGCTCGTGTACCGAAGCACCGGCTCGGTGCTGCGGTCCGTGAGGTCGTCGGCCAGGTTGATGCTCAGCGAGAAGCCCACCCCGGCTGAGACGTTGCCCGAGGACAACGGGCTGCGCGCAAGTCCGGAGAGAAGGTACTTCGGTGGGAGCTGGGGCAGGACGACCGGTATGGCAACCGCCGCCACCAGCGCGAACGCGCCCATTGCCCGTGCGGCTGACGCGTGGCGGTACACGCCTTCGGGGTCCATGGTCCCCCGGACCGGTGCGCGGGCCACAGTCACAGTGGTGCCCCATCTGTGCAGGAGGCTGCTTCCCGACCTGGCGACCAGGATGAGCCACATGGCGGCAGCCGCGAGAAAGAAGTTCACCGGCAGCGAGGAATCGCTGTTGGCCGCAGCAGCCAAGAACGCAGCCAGTAGCGGCAGACCGGCCAGCGACGGCGAGCGGCGCGTGACTGCAAGGTAGTCCACCGACAAGGCGATCAGTGCTATTGATCCGGCCACGAGGAAGGCCAGGCCGGGTGTCGTCGGTGCGGGTGAGGAATATTTCTGCGCGGAGGCGAAGGCTTCGCTGACGAGCTTGGCCGCGGCCCCTAGTGTCTCGAAGGTCGGCAGACCGTGCCAGAGATGACCTCTGCCAAAGATCGCGCTCGCTGCCAGGATCAGACATACCAGCTGCACCATCAGGACCTGCCAGCCCCGCAGGGCGAGCGACCTTGCGCCCGCCCCGCTGAGGGTGATCACGGCCAGCAGCAACAGTGTTCGGCCCACCCAGGTCGGCTCGATCAGGAGCGTGGAAATCGGCCAGGCCGCTGCCAGGGTGGCGATCGCCGCCAGTGTCGCGTCGAGGCCTCGCCCCTTCTGGCTGTTCATCGACCTGCTCCGACCGTGGACAGAGAGCTGGCTGCCGTGATGTCCCAGGCGTGGGCCACCGTCATGCCCGAAGCCACGATGCACGTGCTCCAGCCTGCAGACCTGGCCACTGAGGCCAGTGCCAGCGCGTGGTCGGCGGGCGGTCCGGGTCGTCCCCGGGCGAAGCTGCTGGAGTCGAGCAGGAACAGCAGACCGGTGCCGCCAGGCTGGCGCAGGGACGCGGTCGACCGCAG
This sequence comes from Actinomycetales bacterium, assembly GCA_038249115.1. GTDB lineage: Bacteria > Actinomycetota > Actinomycetes > Actinomycetales > Dermatophilaceae > UBA4719. The sequence continues at coordinate 10,752 of JBBRWQ010000055.1, read as the reverse complement.
CCCGGCTTCGTCGTGATCCGTGATGATGGCGATCACCAGGCCGCCGGCCGAGGCCAGCGGATGCGCCCAGTGGAGCACCTCGTCGAACTGCTGGGCAGTGCCGGGCTGAGCCACGGCAAGGGAGGCCAGCGCGTTGTCGATCTCGACGGTCTGGGTCGCCTCACCGGTGCCGGTGGTCTCGTCGCTCACCAGGTGAAGGGCGTAGTGGTTTCCGGTCAGGTGGGCGGCGATCGAGGCAGTCGCCGTCACCGCCCACTCGAAAGACCCCAGCACGCCCGAGCCCCGGTGCCCGTCAGAGCGCGAGTCCATCAGGATGACGGCGCGCCGTCTGGCCGGTCGATCCTCCTGGCGAACCATCAGCTCCTCCCGATGTGCCGTGGTCGGCCAGTGAATCCGGCGCAGGTCGTCGCCGTCGCGATAGTTGCGGACCGCCGCGTCGTCCTCACCATGGAGCGCGACCATGTGGGGGATCGTGCCCTCAGCGCCCATTCCGTGGGCGTGGAGGCCCCCACGGCTGAGGAGCTCGATGCGAGGCAGAACCAGAATGTCCGTGGAGCCTGGCGGTGTTGCGGCGATCGTGGCCAGGCCGAACGGGTCCCGCACCCGAAAGGTCAGCGGCCCGAGCCGATGACGTCCACGGACGTGGGAGCGGATCTGGTAGTCCACCTCGCGGATGTCGCCGGGCCCCATCGGCGGTAAGACGAAACGCGGCCGGTCGCCGAGCACCCGGTCCACGTGCTCCTCAGCGAGCTGCAGCTGCGTGCGCCGACTCGAGGTGTTCTCGAACACGATCTGGACGCTGGCCGGCTGGTCGACGACGAGACGGGCAGGGTGAACCTGCCGCGACACCTCGACGATGTTGCCGTCAGCCTTGGTGGCCAGGGCCGCCAGCAACGGCAATGAGGCCAGGAGCACTCCGACGCGGGTGATGTCGGAGAACCCGAGAACGACGCCGCCCACCAACAACGTCAAACCGGCTGCCGCAAAGGCTTGGCCGCGAGTGGTGAGCTTGTCTCGGATGCGGGTCACTGTGGCGGGCCGTTCCTTGTCCGGATGCCGTTCAGCGTGCCGTCGCCGGGATCGGTACCCGTCGGACGATCTCGTGCAGGACGTCGGCATTGGTGCGCCGACCCGCCTGGGTCTCGCCTGCCGGGATCATCCGGTGGGCCAGGACGGAGACCACCAGGCGCTGCACATCGTCAGGCAGGACGTGGTCGCGTCCTGCCAAGGCGGCAAAAGCCCGGGATGCCCCCAGCAGGTGCAGGCTGGAGCGAGGGGATGCTCCCAGGCGCAAGGCCGGGGTCGAGCGTGTCGCAGTGGTGAGGTCGACGACATACTGCTTGATCGCCGGGCTGGTGTGCACGGTCCGCACCGTGCGAATGAGCCTCGCGACGGTGTCGCCATCGGTGACCGGCTCCATCTCCCCGAGAGGGAACGCGCCGCCTTGGCTGTCCAGCATGGCGATCTCGGCGGCCAGAGACGGGTAGCCCATCGAGATGCGTGCCATGAAGCGGTCGCGCTGGGCTTCGGGCAGGGGGTACGTGCCCTCCATCTCGATCGGGTTCTGGGTGGCCATCACCATGAACGGCTTCCGGAGCTCATAGGTCTGGCCGTCGACGGTGACCTGGCTCTCCTCCATGCACTCCAGCAGCGCCGACTGCGTCTTGGGGGAGGCACGGTTGATCTCGTCACCGACCACGACGTTGGCAAAGATGGCGCCCGGCCGGAACTCGAAGTCGCGCAGGTCCTGGTTGAAGACGCTGACCCCGGTGATGTCACTCGGCAGCAGGTCGGGGGTGAACTGCACCCGGCGCACCGAGCAGTCGATGGACTTGGCAAGGGCCTTGGCCAGCATGGTCTTGCCGACGCCGGGGACATCCTCGATGAGCAGGTGGCCTTCGGCCAGGAGGACGGTGATCGCGGTGCTGATGACATCCGCCTTGCCCACGATGACCGTCGCCATGGCGCGCTGCATCCTGGCGGCGACCTCGGTCACGAGCTCCAGGCCTGCGTGATCGGTCCCCGACGTTTCCTGCATGCCCTGATCTTGCACGAAACCTTCGCGTGCGGTGCCCATCGCGCTCAAAATGCCTCCCGGGTTGGTTCCTTGATCCTGCCGCACTTCGCTCCTCACGTCACCGGATAAGGGTGCCCTTTCCACCCGGCCATTCTCCCTCCACCGCTGCGTCAAAGCGATGACCAGTTCGAACAGGGTGGTGAAGATCAGGATTTCCGCGATTTGCTACTGAAAGTGGAGGGAAGTGGAGTACGGTGGAGGACAGCGGAAAATGTTGGGTCTCCACGACCGTTCCAGGCCACATCACGTCATCGAAGGGGAGGGAGGCGAACCGTGTTTCTCGGCACCTACACCCCCCGACTCGATGACAAGGGCCGCCTGATCCTGCCCGCCAAGTACCGTGACCGTCTGGCCGATGGGCTGGTCGTCACGCGGGGACAGGAACGGTGCCTCTACATCTTCCCCATGGACGAGTTCGTCCGGATTGCAGAGGCCGCCCGCAACACACCTCTGACGAGCAAGGCCGCTCGCGACTACCTGCGCGTCTTCCTGTCCGGCGCCTCTGACGAGATTCCCGACAAACAGGGCCGGCTCGTCGTCCCCACGGGGTTGCGGACCTACGCCGGGCTCACCCGCGACTGCACGGTGATCGGCGCCGACACCCGCGTCGAGGTGTGGGACACCACGGCATGGGACACCTACCTCCACAACACCGAGCAGGCGTTCTCGGACCAGGCCGAGGAGGTGTTCCCCGGACTCCTCTGATCGCACCGCAGGCAGTCGGCCAAGCCCCTGGGGTCAGGTCTCCACCCGCTTCGCCTCCCGACATCACTTCCCCGATGTCGGGCAGCACACCCCTTGAAGCGGTTGGGGACCTGACATCAGGGTCCGAAACCAAACCTTTCAGCAACCGTTACCAGACAAGGGAAAAGACACACCGATGAACGCTCGCGGGGCACCGGAGGACCGGCACGTCCCTGTCCTGCGCGACCGCATTCTCGAGCTGCTGGCGCCGGCGCTCCAGCAACCTGGCGCAGTCATGGTTGACGCCACCGTGGGTATGGGCGGTCACAGTGAGTCCGTCCTGGAGCATTGCCCGAACGCCAGCGTGATCGGCATCGACCGCGACCTCGATGCGCTGGCTCTGGCGGGGGAGCGGCTCGCCCGGTTCGGCGACAGGTTCACCCCGGTCCACGCGGTCTATGACGAGCTGCCGGAGGTCCTGGACCAGGGGGGGGTGCCGTCGCTGCAGGCGGTCTTGCTCGACCTCGGGGTGTCATCGCTGCAGCTCGATGAGGAGGCGCGCGGGTTCGCCTATCGACACGACGCTCCGCTGGACATGCGGATGGACCAGACCAGCGGTATGACGGCCGCTCACGTCCTCAACACCTACGAGCGGGCCGATCTCGAACGGATCCTGCGTGAGTACGGTGAAGAGCGGTTCGCCAAACGGGTGGCTACCGCCATCGTCCGGGAGCGTGCCCGAGAGCTCTTCACGACCTCGGCCCGGCTGGTCGAGCTGCTTCGCTCAGCGATTCCGGCCGCGTCGCAGAAGAGCGGTGGGCACCCCGGCAAGCGCACCTTCCAGGCGTTGCGGATAGAGGTCAACGCCGAGCTCAAGGCACTGGGTGCCGCGTTGCCGGCGGCGGTCGACGCGCTGGCCGTCGGTGGCCGCATCGCCATTCTCAGCTACCACTCCCTGGAGGACCGGCTCAGCAAGCGGGTGCTCACCGCCGGTTCGCGGAGCAGCACCCCAGTGGGCCTGCCGGTCGAGCTTCCCGAGCACGCGGCATACCTGAAGCTGCTCACTCGCGGAGCCGAAGAGCCCAGCGCCGAAGAGATCAGTGTCAACCCCCGCGCAGCATCAGCCCGGTTGCGGGCTGCCGAACGAACCAGAGTCTCGAAGGGACAACGCGGATGAGCCAGGTGACGTCCGCCGCACGAGTCGGCGCCCGGCCACTGAACCGACCGACCACGACCAGGCCCAGGCTTCGCGTGGTCACCGGGGCACCCCCCAAGCATGGCGGGGCCACGTTCAGCATCATCTGCGCGACCCTCCTGGCCGCTGGGCTGATCGGGCTCCTGCTGCTCAACACGGCTCTGGCGCAGGGCTCTTTCACCCTGCATGACCTGCGCGCCACCTCGGCTCAGCTGACCGACAGCGAAGACTCTCTCACCCAGTCCCTCGAGGCCTCGAAGTCCCCGGCCAGCCTCGCGGCGAAGGCGGCTGGCATGGGAATGGTGCCAGCACAGTCGGTGGCGTTCCTGCGGCTTTCCGATGGCAAGGTGCTCGGCGTGGCGAAACCGGCCAAGGCGCCCCCCGGCCTCACTGTGGTACAGAGCCAGGCCTCCGCATCGCCACAGCTGCCGACACATGTCGCAGCTGCCAAGACCGCCACCCAGACCGCCACCCAGACACTGCCCAAGCCAACGACGAGGTGAGCACGTGACGCAGACGCGCGGCCGGGTGCCTGGCGACTCTCGCCCTGCCCGGGCCTCGGCGTCCGGCGCGGCAGGGCGCAAGCCGGCTCGGGCAGCCAAGCCTGGCGCCGCTGACCGTCAGGCTGCGCCATCCCGTCGCTCCCCGGCCAAGGCCCCAGCGGCCCGACCGTCACGTAGCACGTCGACCGCCGCGACCCGCAAGGCACCCGCCCGCCGCTCGCCGGGCTCCGGGACCCCCACGTCAAGGACGGCATCTTCCAAGAAAGCCAGTCGCAGCTCTCCTGGCTCTTCCGGCCCGTCGACCCGGTCGGTTCGCCATGGAGTCGCACACCCGGCGCGCCGTGTTCGGTTCCTGTTGCTGGCAGTGCTCTTTGTCTTCAGCCTGTTCGGCGCGCAACTGCTCCGTCTTCAGGCGCTGGATGCCTCGCCCGTGGCCAGCGCTGCCCTCAAGAGCCGCCTGTACGTCGGCGCCGTGCCAGCCTTGCGTGGCAACATCACGGACGCGAGCGGCGTGGTCCTGGCGAGCAGCATCGCGCGTCGCAACGTCACAGCAGATCAGAGCGCCGTGCCGGTATACAAGAAGAAGATCGACGGTGTCTATCGCACTGTGGGCGTCGCGGGGGCGGCAACCGACCTGGCACCGATCCTGGGAGAGTCCGAGGCCGAGCTGACCGCCACGCTGACCGGAACGCGTCGTTTCGTCTACGTCGCCAAGGGCATCACCCCGCTGAACTGGCGCAAGGTCCAGGCGCTGGGAATTCCCGGCATCTTCAGCGAGCAGACGTCGTCACGTTCCTACCCCAACTCCTCGTCCGCGGCCTCATTGGTGGGCTGGGTCGGCGGGGACGGTTCAGCTGGTGGCGGACTCGAGCTCTTGCTCAACTCCACTCTTGTCGGGACGCCGGGACGGTCGACCTACGAGCAGTCCCAGGACGGGCGCATCATCCCCGCCGGCGAGCAGCAGCTCACGCCTGCCGTCCCGGGCCGCGACGTTCGGCTCACGGTCGACAACGACCTGCAGTGGTTCGCGCAGAACGCGATCGCCAAGAAGGTCAACGAGACACTCGCGTTGTCCGGCACCGTTGTGGTCATGAGGGTCAAGACCGGTGAGCTTGTGTCGGTGGCAACCTATCCGACCTTCGACCCGAACAACATCGCCACGGCCCGCGGTAATCTCAGCAACAAGGCGTTCGGCGAGGCGTTCGAACCCGGGTCCATCGCCAAGGTCATGACGGCTGCGGCTGCTCTCCAGGAGGGTGTTGCGACGCCGGCGACTGCGGTGGTGGTTCCCAACCGGCTACCCCGTGCAGGCACGTCGTTCCGGGACGCCGAGGAGCACGGGGTCGAGAAGCTGACCTTCGCCGGCGTGATCGCCCAGTCGAGCAATATCGGCACCATGATGGTCGGCGAGAAGGTCCCGCCCGCCACTCTCGAGAAGTACTTCCGCAGTTTCGGTGTCGGGCAGAAGTCCGGCATCGAGTTCCCCGGCGAGACTGCCGGCCTCTTCGCCAAGTCAGCCGACTGGAGCGGGTCCCAGCGCTACACCGTCATGTACGGCCAGGGCCTGGCAGTCAACGCGATACAGGCGGCAGGCGTATTCCAGACCATCGCCAACGGGGGTCTTCGGGTGCCTCCGACCTTGGTGGCCGCAACCGAGAACGCTGACGGCAGCTTCGCGGTCAGTCCCTCCACCAGGCCGGTGCGGGTCATCACCACGCCGGTCGCCAGGACGCTCAGCCAGATGCTCGAGTTCGTCGTCGGCGACGGGGGTACCGCCAAGATGGCCGAGATCCCGGGGTACCGCGTAGCAGGCAAGACGGGCACGGCCGACCGCGTCGGCGCCGACGGCCGCTACTCGGGCAAGACGGCCTCTTTCATCGGCTTCGCGCCGGCGGACAAGCCGGAGTTCGTCGTCGCAGTGATACTGCAGAACCCGATCCGCGGCTACTTCGGCGGGTCGACGGCCGGCCCCGTCTTCAAGGACGTCATGAGCTACGCGTTGCAGGAGTTCAAGATCCCTCCGACGGGCACGGCGCCACCGGTGATGAAGCTTAAGGTCAACGACGCACCGGCATCGGCAGACAAGGCCGAGGCTGCCTTGAAGATCAAGCCGGGTCCTCAGGGCCAGGCCGGCTCGCGGTAACGTCAACCGGTGGTAAACGCGGCTCCTCGTCCCCAAGGCCCGCACAGCGTCAGCCTGCGGTCGGTGGCTGAGTGTGCGGGCGTGCCCACGACGGCCGGCGACGTCATCGACCCCCGGATCGTCGTGACGGGGGTGACCCTTGACTCACGGGCGGTCCGGTCCGGTGACCTGTACGCGGCACTTCCAGGAGCCCATCTGCACGGGGCCGACTTTGCCCGCGGAGCTGTCGACCTCGGAGCGGCTGCCATCCTGACCGACCCGGCTGGAGCGGTCCGGCTCGCACTGGACGAGATCCCCGTTCCGGTGCTGATCGTCTCCGATCCTCGGGCCGCCCTCGGTGGTGTGGCGGCTTTCATCTATGGCCGGGCCAGCGACCAACTGACGATGCTGGGGATCACCGGCACCAACGGCAAGACGACGACGGCTTATCTGCTCGACTCGGCCCTGCGTGCCCTGGGGCGAGTGACCGGGCTGATCGGGACGGTCGAGACACGCATCGTCGAGGACCGGATCAAGAGCATCCGGACCACGCCTGAGTCCTCGGACCTGCACGCTTTGTTCGCCGTGATGCTGGAGCATGGCGTTGACACCTGCACCATGGAGGTGAGCAGCCACGCGTTGTCCCTGCACCGCGTCGACGGCGTGCGCTATGACGTCATCGCGTTCACCAACCTTTCCCAGGACCACCTCGACTTCCACGGGACGATGGAGAACTACTACCTCGCGAAGGCCTCGCTGTTCACCCCGCGCAGAGCGGTCCGGGGTGTGGTGTGCGTGGACGACGAGTGGGGTCAGCGTCTCGCCAGGGAGTCAACCGTGCCGGTGGTGTCCGTCACGTCGCTTCCCGATGTCGCGGCGGACTGGCAGGTCCAGCCTGCGGGCAGCGATCCGTCCGCCTTCGAGCTCGTCGGTGAGGGGCAGCGACTCTCCCTGCGGTCAGCCCTGCCAGGGGACTTCAACCGGGTCAACACCGCGGTGGCCGCCCTGGTGCTGTTGGCGGCGGGTTACGCCGGCGACGCGTTAGGACCTGCTCTGGACGCTGATCCGCAGGTGCCCGGCCGGATGGAGCGGGTGCTCGTGGAGGACGTCCAGTTCGTCGACCGTGACGCAGTCCAGAGCCGCATGCCGCTGGCCGTCGTCGACTTCGCACACACGACTGACGCGGTTGTCGCAGCCCTGAAAGCTTTGCGGCACAACACTTCTGGGTCGCTAGTTGCCGTTCTTGGTGCAGGGGGAGACAGAGACTCCGGCAAGCGGGAAGCCATGGGGGCAGCTGCGGCGCGCTACGCAGACCGCGTGGTTGTGACCGACGACAACCCCCGTTCCGAGGACCCCGCCACGATCCGTGCCGCTGTTCTGCGGGGCGCCCTGGAGCAGGACCGGTCGGCTCAGCAGTCGCCAGGGCACATCCTTGAGATCGGAGATCGTGGCGCAGCTATCCGGGCCGCAGTCGCCCAGTCCCGCGAGGGCGACACCATCGTCGTCCTCGGCAAAGGACACGAGACCGGCCAGGAGGTCGCCGGCGTGGTCCACCCGTTCGACGACCGAGCAGAGTTGAGAGCAGCCTTGATCGAACATGCAGCACAGGCTGATCACAGTGTGGGTCACGAAGGGGTCGGCCACGCAGCGGTCGACGGGTCCGATGGCGAGGCCCGGTGATTCCGCTCAGGCTGGCCGAGATCGCCCGGATCACCGGCGGCCAGACGCACAGCGCCATGGATGGTGAGGGAGCCGATCCGCTGGTGGACGGGCCTGTGGTCACCGACTCGCGCGAGGCCGCAGCCGGCAGTCTCTACGTCGCACGAGTTGGCGAGACCATGGACGGCCATGACTTCGTCGCAGGAGCCCGCGCCCGGGGGGCCGTTGCCGCGCTCACCACGCGACCGGTTGCCGACCTGCCCTGCGTGGTGGTCGCCGACGTCCAGGCGGCCTTTGTCTCGCTGGCCAGCGCGCTGATCGAACGCGCCCACGTCGTCGTCGTCGGCATCACCGGCTCATCGGGCAAGACCAGCACCAAGGATCTACTGCTCTCCGTTCTGCAACGGCACGGCGAGACGGTCGCCAACGTCGGTTCCCTGAACTCCGAGGTCGGCGTACCAGTTACCGTCTGCCGGATCACTTCGACCACGGCCTACCTGGTCCTCGAGATGGGCGCCCGGGGGATCGGTCACATCGGCTACCTCACCCGCATAGCGCCGCCCCAGATCGGGGTCGTCCTCAACGTCGGCACCGCTCACCTGGGTGAGTTCGGCACGCGTGAGGCCATCGGTAAGGCCAAGGCCGAGCTCGTGCAGGCTTTGCCCGCAACGGGATTCGCCGTCCTCAACGCGGACGACCCGATCGTGGCGGCCATGGCGAGCCAGACCCAGGCACACGTCATACCGGTGGGGGAGTCGGCCCAGGCAACCGTCCGGGCCATCGACATCTCTCTCGACGCGCAGGGCCGGGCATCCTTCACTCTCCTCACCGACCGCGACTCGGCCCCGGTTGCCCTCGGGCTCCACGGAGAGCACCATGTCGGCAATGCTCTCGCCGTCGCGGCAGTCGCGCTGACCGTCGGCATGCCACTCGACGAGGTCGCCGCGGCGCTGGGGGAAGCGCGCCCGATGAGCCGGTGGCGGATGGAGGTCCACGAGAGGGCCGACGGCGTCACCATCATCAACGACGCCTACAACGCCAACCCCGAGTCGATGCGCGCCGCGCTCAATACCCTGGCGGTCATGGGCGAGGGTCGGCGGACGTGGGCCGTTCTCGGCGAGATGCGTGAGCTGGGGCCGGGGTCCGCCACCGATCACGAAGCCCTCGGGCGACTCGCCGCGCGCCTGAACCTGTCGCGCGTGGTTGCGGTCGGCGAGGGAACCCAGCCGATCGACCTGGGCGTCCGGCAAGCAGGACCGGAGGGCGCAGAGTCGAGCTGGGTCCCGGACACCGATGCCGCCTACGAGCTGCTCCGACAGCAACTTCTCCCGGGTGACGTCGTGTTGGTCAAGTCCAGCCGTGACGCGGGCTTACGGTGGCTCGGAGAGCGTCTTGTCGACGACACCGGGTCGGAGGTTCCCTCGTGACGACAGTACTTCTGGCCGCGGCAATCTCGCTGGTTGTGTCGCTTCTCGGCACCCCGCTGTTTATCAAGTTCCTGGTTCGCCGGCGCTATGGCCAGTTCATCCGCGACGACGGACCGACGTCGCACCACACCAAGCGTGGCACCCCGACCATGGGTGGCGCGGTCATCATCGGGGCATCGCTGCTTGCCTACGGTGCAGCCCACCTGATCACCCTGACACACCTCACCGTCAGCGGGGTTCTGGTGCTGTTCCTGATGGCCGGGCTCGGAGTCGTCGGCTTCCTGGACGACTATCTCAAGATCTCCAGGCAACGCAGTCTCGGGTTGCGCAGCCGCGAGAAGCTCGCCGGACAGACCCTGGTGGCGGTGGTCTTTGCCGTCCTCACCCTGCAGTTCCCGAACGCGGCGTTCCGCACTCCCGCAGTGCCGTTCGTCTCCTTCGTGCGTGACACGAATGTGAACTTCGCCTTCTCCGGGACCTTGTTGGGGCTGATCCTTTTTGTGCTCTGGGCCAACCTGATCGTGGCCGGCACCAGCAACGGCGTGAACCTCACCGACGGGCTGGACGGGCTGGCGACAGGGACCAGCGTGCTGGTATTCGGGTCGTACGTCATCATCGCCATCTGGCAGTTCAACCAGAACTGCCAGAGCAATCCCGGCATTAAGTGCTACGAGGTCCGTGATCCGCACGACCTGGCCGTGGTGGCCGCGGCGCTGATGGGCGCCTGCTTCGGATTCCTCTGGTGGAACGCCTCGCCGGCCCAGATCTTCATGGGAGACACGGGGTCGCTGGCTCTCGGCGGAGCCATCGCCGGTCTGGCGATCACCACCCGAACCGAGATGTTGGTGATCATCCTCGGTGGTCTCTTCGTCATCATCACGCTCTCGGTGATCATCCAGGTCGGTTCGTTCAAGCTGACCGGCAAACGCGTGTTCCGGATGGCGCCCCTTCAGCATCACTTCGAGCTTGCCGGCTGGAACGAGGTCACCATCGTGATTCGGTTCTGGATCGTTGCCGGGCTTTTCGTCGCCCTCGGGATGGGCGTCTTCTACGCAGAGTGGGTTGCCGGGGTAGCGTGAGCGACG
>JBBRWQ010000054.1:0-23369 GCA_038249115.1 Actinomycetales bacterium | reverse complement strand
GCCGGCAGGGCCTTCGACCACGACGATCCTGCGGCTTCCGATCTCATGGCTGAGCTCGCCGGTCGGGATCCGACGGCTGGATTCGCCGGTCTTGAGCCAGTCAGTCGGGAGCCGCGCCGCGAGGACCAGTCACTAACCCGGGGGACCGCACCGTGACCAACCGTGTGAGGACATCCAGGATGGGGTTGTTCGTGGGGGTCCTGGGGCTAGCCCTGACCTTGGTGGCCCTGGTTGCCGTCGGAGCGAGAACCCGTGAACTGGCGATCCTCGAGACCCTGCCGATCCTGGCGGTCTTCTTTCTGGCGATCGCTATCGGCGAGATGTTCCGGGTGACGCTCCCCGGCCGTCGTCGTACCGCGCCCCTGGCAACTGCGGCGGCGCTGGCGTTCGCGATGACCGTGGACATCTCGCCAGAGCTGTCCGCGGGCTACGAGGCTTCCCTGGTGGTTGCGGTCACTGCCGTCGCGATGGCGGTCGGGTTGATTCCCGGCGTCCTTCGCGCCAGACGGGTCCACCTGCCCGATCTGGCCAACCGACTCATCGCTATTGCCGTTGCTGCGCTTCTTTTTCGCGTGGCCCCGATCTGGGACGGCCGCGCCGTCCTTGACCTGCAGTCCACGTGGCCGCCGTACGTTCTGGCTTTGTTCATGGTGCTCATCTCCGGGGTTGCGCTGACCGTCGAGATCCTCTTGATGGCCGCGGCGCGGGCCGCAGACTCGCATGCACCGCTCTGGCGAACCGTCCAGGACGAGTTCCGTGCCGCCTTCGGCCTGAGTACGGCCCTCACCGCCACCGGAGCCCTGATCGCCCTGGCCGAACGTCCGCTGGGTCTGGTGGCGATCCCGCTGTTCCTGTTCCCGCTGTTCCTGACCCAGTTCGCCGTTCGCCGACAGAGTGCGATCCGCCGGACCTATCGGCAGACGATCCGGACCCTGTCGCGGCTGACCGAGCTTGGCGGCTACACCGAGGTCGGGCACGCTTCACGGGTTGCCGCCTTATCCATGTCCATGGGCCACGAGCTGGGCATGTCCGAGCGAGACATGCTGGACCTGGAGTATGCCGCGCTGCTGCACGACATCGGTCAGGTCTCGCTGACCGAGCCGATTCCAGGTGGCGCGACGGTCCTGGCGGCTCCGGCGGACCAGCGTCGGATCGCCCACGACGGCGCGGAGATCGTCCGGCAGACAGGCGTCCTCGACAAGGTGGCGGTCATCCTGGAGGCACAGACGACGCCATACGTCCAGGTGCGCGAGTTCGGTGAGGTCCTGCCGCTGTCGAGCCGAATCATCAAGGTCTGCAACGCTTATGACGACCTGGCAGGTAGTAACCCCGGCCCCGCGCGACGCGATGCGGCGATCGAACGGATCCACCTGGGGCTGGGCTATGAGTACGACCCCCGCGTGGTCGATGCGCTTGTCCGGGCCCTGGCCCACCGCGACCAGTAGTCGACACATCACGTGGCCGGCGTAACGGGTTAGGTTTTGGGTACGAAACTACGATGAGCGGATCTGATGGTGGCGTGGGGCCAATCCCAAGTTCCCGCTGCCAGGTTTGACGGGGTAGAGAATGGTTGGCTCAGCCCGCGACGGTGCGACAACGGAGGATTGGCATGAGTTCGCTGGATAGCCACCCCGTTTCTGAGCCGGCTGCTTCTGGGTCGGGCGCGAGACTTGGCCCAGATAGCGGGCGGGTGGGCGGCAGCGTCCCGGGGCTGCCGGTCGCGTTGCCGCCAACCGATGTCAGGTCCCCGGGTCATCTGGGCTCGGCGGATCATGAGGTGCCCTACCAACTGCGTACGGCAGCTGCGCACGCGTGGCGCCTGATCGTGATCGCCTTCGCCGTGTACCTAGTCTTCGTCGTGCTAGCCAAGGTGACGTTCGTTGCCGTCGCTGTCTTCGTCGGACTGGTCATCACCGCCCTTTTGCGCCCCGTGGTCGACCTGTTCGCCCGCGTGCTGCCCCGGGCTATGGCCGTTGTCACCGCGCTGCTGCTGACCTTCGTCACCGTCGGCGGCGTCTTCACGTTCATCACTAACTCGGTCGCCGGGCAGTCGGCAAGCCTCACGAGGCAGTTCACCGTCGGTTTGGCCAACATCGAGCGGTCCCTGACCGGGGCACCGCTGCACATGCGCGCCGCCCAGCTAAACCAACTAGGTCAACAGGTCCGCGATTGGGCGAGCCACAACGGCGGCTCACTGGCAGGGCAGGCACTCGGTGGCGCCGGCGTCGCGGTCGAGGTCCTCACCGGGTTCATCCTGGCCGTGTTCTGCTCGATCTTCTTCCTCAACTCCGGGGACCGGATCTGGACCTGGCTACTGGCCCAGGCAAGCGGAGACCGCCACCGCTGGGACGGGGCGGCACGCGCTGGGTGGGCGACCTTTGCCGGCTACACCCGAGGCGTGGTCATCATCGCCGCCACCAACGCGGCCCTCGTCTGCGTGGCACTGCTGCTCTTGCGGGTTCCCTTGGCGTTGCCCCTGGCCCTGCTGGTCTTCTTCGCTGCGTTCATCCCCTTGATCGGCTCACCCATTGCCCTGGCCGTAGCCACCTTGGTGGCCCTGGCCGGGCGAGGTCCCCTCATCGCCGTGTTGGTCCTTGCTCTTATCGTGGTCATCGGCCAGATCGAAGGCAACCTGCTTCACCCGATGGTCATGAGTCGGGCGGTCAACCTCCACCCCCTCGCCGTTGCCCTCACGGTCGCCTCCGGAACCGTCCTCGCCGGCGTCATCGGTGCCGTGGTAGCGGTGCCCCTAGTCGCCGTGGCATGGACGATCTGGACCGCGCTCAAAGCCGACCAGCATGCCGACAAGGACCACGGCGAGAGTTAGTCCGGATGCCCAACGGTCAGTCGGAGCACGTGACGGCGCTTCCCATAGTCACCCGGATCGTCCCGCAGCGGGATCCGCCGCAGGGTGACGACCCATTCGTCTCACAAGACCCATCGCTTGCCTACTGCGCCCGTGGCAAGTCAGCGGCCACACGAACGTGGGCCGCGAGCCGCGGTGGCAGGAACAGATCGCCTGCGGCACGCCGGACAGCCGGTTTCGGGTCAATGTGTGTGGGCCTGGCGGCGGGGGACGATCGCGCCAGGTATTGAGAGCAGCGCCGCGCCTGCGACCAGGACGGCGATTGCCTCGGCGACCGCGCTGAGGGTCTTCTCGAAGAACCAGACCGGCTCGTACATCGCCGGCAGCGGACCGAGCGCCGGCACATTCACGTAGCGGTAGAGCAGGACGGCGCCCAATGCGCTGAGCGCGACCAGGAAGGTGGCGGCGTACGAGGCGCGGGTGCCGCGTAGGACGACGAAGATGGCCGCGGCCAACGCGACGGCGGCCTCGAGGCGAAACAGGTTGCCTGCCCCGATGCCGTCCGGTGCGGAGAGCTGGTAGCCGGGGGCGAGGCGGATGTGGACCACAGCGTCGACGAGCAATGCCAGGGCAGTTACGCCCCGCAGGGCCAGTGTGGCCGGTGATGTGTGCCGAATGCGGGCGGGCCCGGTGGTGGGGGTCTGGCTGTCGGTGAAGGCGTGGCCGTCGGTGCTCACGTGACCACCAAGGTTCCCATCATGTTCGCGTGGAACTTGCAGACGAACGGGTAGCTGCCCGCTTTGGTTGGCGCCGTAAAGGTGGCGGTCACCCCTGGGTCCGCCTTGACGTCAAAAGCACCGGCGGTTGCCGAGGTGACCGTGTGCGCCTCGCCGTCCTGGTTCTTGACTGTGATCTTTGACCCCGGAGCCACCGATGCGGGCACTGTGAACTTGAAGTCCTTGATTGTGATCACGACGGGCGCTGCGGCGGTCGGCGCGGCTGCTGATGTCGTCGTCGATGGTAGCGACGACGAAGACGTGGTGGTGGTGCCCAGGGAGCCTGCACTGGTGGTCGACGCTCCGCATCCAGTCAGCGCCACGATCAGTCCCGCGGCGATGGCGATCAGTCCTGGTTTGATGTTCATTGGGTGCCTTCCTGAGGTCCGGTTGCGTGCAAAACCAACGGATATGGTTCGTAGCCGACGAACCTGCGGTTTCGTTGATCTGTACCGCGTGGAAGCGGTTTGAGGCGGCGAAGCGACATGTCGACTACTTGCCGGTCCAACAGGCCAGAACGTCGGTGGCGACGGTGTAGGCCAGGTCGGCGCGGGGGGTGTTTTGCGGTCCGACCTGTGGTGGCAGGGCGGTGGAGTCGACCTGCAGGGTCATGTTGTCCTTGAGGAAGACGACTATTCCGGTCGTCTTCTCATAGGCGGGCAGGCCGAGGCCGGCGAGCCCGGTCAAGGCCTTGGTGTGGCCGAGCCGGGCCTGGCCCGCGTTGAAGTAGTCGCGTGCCGCCGCCGCATTGGGAGATTCCTTCACGGATAGCACGAGGGGTCCGACAGGCAGTTGATATGTGCAGGTGTACAGGTGGTCGGCCCAGCTGGTCTTGGTCGGCGCTGGAGTGTGAAGACCCATCAGCGTTGCCACACTCCGGGCAGTCTCGGGTCCACAGATCATCTCGGCCGACGCCGAGGGGCTGGCAGCGTTCACGATGGTGTTCAGCGAGGCCGCGGCGGTCGTTGAGGTCATGCCCGGCATCGACTCGCCGGGTGCCATCGACATCCCTGGTGACATGGTTGGTGACATGGTTGGCGAGATAGTTGTGGTGGGCGTGGCGCCGCCAGCAGTGGCGCTGGATGCGTTGCATGCGGTCAACAAGAGCGGCAACGCAATGAGCAGGCTGAGGGGCCGATTACGGTTGTTCATGTCCTGCTCCTATCCGTCGCCTGCATGACACGGTGATCGTTGGTCATTCGTTGCCCCGCCTGTCGCGGTTTGGTATTGACGGCGACGCCTGCCAGGGGATGGATCAGATCGGGTGACTTGAGACGAGGTGCGCGTAGACCACGATGTTGCTCTCGTAGCTGGCCTTGGCTGGGTCGAACTTTCCGCCGCAGGTGATCAGCCGTAGCGCGGCGTGGTCTGTGTTGCCGAAAACCTGCAGTGTGGGAAAGCTGGCCTTGGCATACTCCTCGACACTGTCGACCTGGAAGACCGCGACTGTGTGGTCGGCCCGGGTGACGGTGGCGATGTCGCCGGGTCGCAGGGTGGACAGCTTGTAGAAGATCGCCGGGCCCGCTGCGGCCGAGTCAACGTGACCCAGGATTACCGAAGGCCCAAGCTGACCGGGGGTTGGTGAACCGTCGAACCATCCCGCGGGGGAGTTCGCTCCTACCGGGGGGACCTCAATCGACCTGTCCTTGGCCAGGCCGAGCGTGACCAGCCTTGCACCCCGGATGCCGAGCCTGGGCACGTCCAGCCGCACCGGTACCGACCGGGGCAGCACCTGGCCGACCACAGCGGGGCCGCCGGCAGGGGTCTTCGACGTCGGAGCGGCCGAGGCGGTTGCCAGGTTCCGTTCCCGGGCGGGGTTGGCCGCCGAGGCCGCCGGCGAGCCGGGATGCTGCTGGCCAGCGATGGCGACCACGGCCAGGACCACCCCCGCAACGGTCAGGACCACCGCCACCGCGGCCGCCATGAGGCGACCGCGGTGACCGAGCTGTAGCTTGCTCACTGTGGTCCGAATCCGGCTCGGGTCAGCTCTGCCGAGACAGGCGGCGACGAGCAACCATGGTGGCGCCGGCACCGAAGAGCAACGCACCGCTGAGGGCGATCAGGCCCTCGTCCTGGATACCGGAAGTGCTGCCACCACCGGTCTTGACCCCGCCGGCGGGAATGCTGGACATCTGCGAGGCAACGAGCTTGCCGCACAGCGTCGGTGAGGTCGCGGCCAGTGGCAGGGAGGGAACGAGGTCGCTCTTCTCGGCCTGCGCCTTCGCGGAAAGCGTGGCCGGGTCAAGGCCGTGGACCACGATCACCGCAGTGCCGTCCTTGATGGCAGCCACAGCGGCCGCGGACAACGTGATGGTGCGCGAGTAGCTGTAGCTAGCACCTGAGGGGGCGGTCTTGATGTTGGTGCCCGCGGCGGGGCTGGTGTCCCCGGTCTTGTGCAGCGTCGTCACAATCCCGCCGTAGGAGGGTGCGCCCTCAGTCGTGCTGATCACGCCGTCACCGCTGGTGTCGGCCGACGTTGTCGGACAGACACCCTTGGCTCCGCCATGGATGTGCTGGACGTGTGGGTAGGCCGCTCCCGAGAACTTAGCGGCCAGCCCCGAGACCTTTTCGGTGACCGTGGCCTGGTTGCCGTTCAGGGCCAGGCTCAAAGTCCCCGAACCAGTGGAGTGGTTGAGCGCGTTCAGAGTCGCCTGGTAGTTGTTGGACCCAGCCGCCGCGGCCGACGACATGCTCAAGGCAGCCATACAGACGGCGGCCACGGGGGTAAGTGACAACAGCATCTTCTTCTTCATGACATTCCCTTTCTTGATCCGCCCGACGTCATCTGACGCCGGTCCGGTACCGCCAGCGCGCTCCTGACCCCCACTTCTGTGGGAAGCACGTGGCGCGATCGTTCTGAAACGGATACGTCACCGACGTCCCAGCGGATTGGTACCCAGGGTTGGCCAATGTCACACCTGCCCCTGGCCCCGACCTTGACCTTGGGTTACCGGGGCGTTCCCCGCCGTCCCTTGAATGGGAGCCTGGGGCAGGCCCTGGCGGGGTGGTTTGTCCGCCAGGGCCCTAGATGCCGGCTCGCCCTAGGTCGGCCCGGTCACCTGTTGGTCGTGTACCCCTGAATTGCCCGCATCACACTTCCGGGCGGGCATGGATCGGGTCAGTGCCCGCCGCCCAGCACTATCATCGCGGACAGCCGCAGCTCCAGGTCGTCCATGACGATCGCCGCCAGGTCCTCCAACATCGCCAGCTGTTCCGGGGTCCCCTCGTGCGGCTCGGTGTCCATCACGGCTACCGTGCCCAGACGGTGCCCGCTCGCTGTGGTGATGGGAGCCGCGGCGTAGAACTGCAGGCCCAGTTCACCGGTCACCAAGGGGTGCGCCGAAGTTCGGGGATCGGTTCTCGCGTCCGAGACGACATAAGCCTTGTCCACCAGAATGACCGACGCGCACAATCCAGGATCCCGTGTGGTCTGCCGCGCCCCCTGCAGACCCAGACTCGCCTTGAACCAGACCCGGTCTGTGTCCACAATGCTCACGGTGGCCATCGGCACCCCGAAGAGCTTCGCCGCAACCGCGGCGACTCGGTCGAACGCACCATCTGGTGGGGTGTCCAGAATGTCATAGCGGCGCAGCGCCGCCATGCGTTCGGACTCCACTTTCGCGACCTGCTGCTTGGGTGTCAGCGCGATCTCGCCGCCGGTTTCGCTCAGCTCTCGTGCCACATCGCGCAGTTTGCGGTTGACGTTCATGCTGGCTGTCCGCAGTCGGTCGAAGGCTTGTCCGGCGGTGACCTTGTGCCGTTCCATGAGGATGCCCTGGGCCTGTCCGATCACGCTTCGGGTCGCCATCGCCGTGGTGAGTTGCTCCATCTGCTCACCGGCATCGCCGATAGCTTCCGTGGCCGCCAGCGTGAGGGCGGCGTAGAGAGCCAACAACAACACGGTGTCTCGCTCGGACCCGCTGAATGCCCCGGCCCCGAGTGCGTAGACGTTCAGGCTGCCCACTGCCCGGTGAACATCAGCGTGCGGGCGCGGACCAGCGAACAGGCTGGCCGACAGCACCGACCGCGCCATAGCCGCGGGACCTTCCGCGGTGATCGCGGGCCATCTGGTCTCTGCCTTCAGGTCCGAGACCAGGACCGCCGTCCACTCCGTGGCGGTCGCCGCCTGCAGACACGGCCCCTGGTTGGCGCGGTACTGCAGGATATCCATCCTCTGGGCCAACGCCGAGGTGAACACAAGCGTTCTCGGTACGCCGTCGGCGCCCACCACAGTCAGGCTCGCAGCCTCGGCGCCGTGCACCACCTGCACCGCCACCTTCGCCAAACCGAGCAGGGTGCCCTCAAGGCCACCTGTGTCTATCCCATTCGGAACGAGATCGCCCAAAGCAATCAGCGGCTCAAGGTCCGAGTCCCTCAGTCTGGATCCACCTTGAAGCCTGGCCGCTGCAGGGTGTCGTGACACGCGAGTTCCTTCCAGCGGTCTGAGGGCCAACTCCAGAATCACAGTCGTCCTCATCTCAGCGTAGGCGCCGACTCGCTGGCCTCATAGTCTCGGCCATTTCGCCGACGTCGTGCCCGACCAATTTCCGATCTCATGGACGCCAAGGGGCGGTTCGTGCTTCAATGTCCTTCTTGCGATCGAGCGGTCCTGAAGCGGCGCCAACTCGGTTCTCGTTCTTGAACGGACTGCACCATGGCGTCGCTTGCCTACCTCCCGAAACCCGCTCCGTCCGTAGACACCTCCGCTGAGGTCTCCCGCCGCGAGCGGCAAACGCTCACGGCGACGATCTTTCTGCGCCTCACCGATTGCAGCGCTTCTGAGCGGCAACGACTGCAACATCAGGCGATGTTGCTCAATCTTGGCCTGGCCGATGGCATCGCGGCGCGGTACACGGGCCGAGGCGTCGAGCGGGACGACCTCATCCAGGTAGCACGTTTGGGCCTTCTCAAGGCCGTTGTCGGCTACCGGGCCGACAAGGGTACGGTTTTCGCGGCCTACGCCAGCCCAACGATTGCCGGAGAGATCAAGCGCTACTTCCGGGACTACGTCTGGATGGTTCGACCGCCACGGCGCCTTCAAGAGCTACACAGTGAGCTCCGCCTGGTTGAGCCGGAACTGCGGCAGCGGCTGCAAGGGGCACCGTCCGCCGCTGATCTTGCCAGCGCACTGGGCGTCGAACCGAAAGAACTGTCAGAGGCGCTGTTCGCGGCCGGTGGCTACTGCACCGTTTCGCTGGATGCGCCCACCTATGCCGGCTCCGGCCAGTCCGTGGGCGACGCTCTCTTCGACGACGACGATGACTACACCATGGTGGAGCGCGCCGAATGGCTTCGCCCGGCCCTGGCCCGACTGACCCGCCGGGAGCATCAGATCGTCGAGCTGCGGTTCGTCGAGGATCTCAGCCAGGGCCAGATAGGTCGCCGACTCGGGTTCAGCCAGATGCATGTCTCCCGGCTGCTTGCGGGGATTCTCGCCCAGTTGCGCGACGACCTCAAGATCACCGACGTCGCGGCCACTGCATGAGAGACCCAACTTTCCTCGCGCCCATGAAGGCCCCTGTGACAAACTCGAATCTTGAGCAGGGTCGGAGTGTGCCACGACGGCGATACCTCGACACGGCGTTTCTCCCTGGATCAGGAGGCACCGAGGTGTCACAGCCCGAGTTCACCGAACAATTCAACGATGGAGTCGGCGTGAGGAACATGGCTCTTGAGCCGTTGCTGGCACTGGGTGATCTTGTGGCGGCACCTGTGGGCTCAGATCGTGTCGAGGACATCTTGCACGGCTTGCCGCAGATCGCGGTGGGGGTGGTCCGCGGCGCTGACGCCGCGAGCTTGACGCTGATCGGCGCGGACGGCGCACCGACGACACCAGTGTTTACCTCAGTCTTGGCGCAGGGAATGGATGCATTGCAGTACGAGGTCAAGGAGGGGCCGTGTCTGGAGGCGGTCACCGCCGACCAGTGGACGGCGATTCTGGTCGAGGACCTTCAAGATGGGACCCGGTGGCCGACACTCGCTGTTGCCAGTGCCGCTGCAGGGGCACGTTCAGTCCTTTCCGTGAGCCTGTTCGCTGGTCCAAGTTCGGGCACTGGGGGCGTTCAACAGGCGGTGGGCAGCCTCAACCTGTATGCCGGCACGGCAGGGGCGTTCGGTGGATCCGAGCGGGATACAGCGTTGCTCTTGGCTCTCTATGCAGCTTTGGCAGTAGCGGCCACCGAGGCCATCGGGGATGCCGGACTGAGGGTAGATCAGCTGAAGGCGGCGATGGCCACCCGCACCGTGATCGGCCAGGCCCAGGGAATCTTGATGGAGCGTAATAGGTTGACTGCGGGACAGGCCTTCGACCGGTTGCGGTCCGCGAGCATGAACCTCAACCGCAAGTTGCACGACGTGGCCAAGGATCTGACCGAGACCGGTGAGGAGATCGCGTCTCCGCCTCAGCGGCGACTCGCGAGCCAGGAGTCCGAGCGGATCAAGGCCGTGGCCCGTTACGACATCTTGGACACCCCACCAGATGGAGCCTTCGACCGGGTCGCCGCGATCGCCGCGAGACTGTTCAAGGTGCCGATGGCCACCGTGTGCATCGTGGATACCGATCGGGTCTGGTTCAAGGCAAGCCTTGGCCTGCCTGGGGTGCAGCAGGTCGGCCGGGAACCTGGCCTCGCCGCGTCTGTGATCTTGGAGGGCAAGCCCTACGTGGTCACGCACGCGAGGTCCGACCCGCGGACCGCGGAGCACCCGTTGGTCACCGGTGAGGTGGGTGTGCAGTTCTATGCCGCGGCCCCGATCATCACCGACGATGGGCATTCTCTGGGCGCGGTTTCCGTCATGGACACCGAACCGCACGAGGCGACGACCGAACAACTCGCGATCTTGCAGGACCTGGCTGCGGTAGTCATGGATCAACTAGAACTAAGGCTCTCGGCGATGAACGCACTTCTCGAGCATGAATCATGGGTGGCGAATGCGGACGCTGGTTTGGCGCCCTGACTGGCGGTTAGAGCCACGTCAGGCGAGATGACCTGGAGTTTATGGCGTCGACGATCTTCCTCGGCCATGCCTCGGCGGTCATCACGCTGCGCACCTACGCCGATATGTGGCCCGGCGACGAGGACCGGACCCGGAACGTGCTCGACGCTACTCTGTCGCCCCTGGCCGGTCCATCGGACAGAGCCGGACAGTAGCAGCGCCGAGGCAAACGCCTACGACGAGGCGCTCACCACCTCCTCGGCGGCCTCGGCGCTTCGGGCGTTGGCGATCCAGATGATCATCGACAAGGAATGGGGGCTCTCGATCAACGAAAGCCCCTTGCAGGGTTCACACGTCGTCGACCAGCTCACCGACCTGGTCGAGGAGGCCGTTCTGGCCGAGTTCGAGGCGATCGCCGAACGCCGTGGGTCCTAGTAGGTTCTGTAGTACAATGGTCGTGTGCCAGTGAACTGGACCAACAGCACCACGAAGCATGGCTTTTCACACAAGGCGGCTCAGTTCGCTATAGAGAACGCACACCACGTCGTCCACAACTTCGACGAGCCTCGGATCCCCGGACATGTACGCCCGACGCTCTTCATCGGACCGAGCCGCCTTGGCGGCCCGTTGTTGGAGGTCCTGGCCGAGATAGTTCCACCCGACGACGTCACCGTATTTCACGTCATGGAAGCCCGCCCCAAGCATCTCGCCCTGATGGAAGGACGTAGCAATGACCAGCACTGACAAGGACTACGCCGCTGCTGCGGAGTGGGCTGCCCACGACATGAAGCTGCTGCCTGGTGGCGGACCCGGTGCGCTGCACGGGGCCGACGCAGCTGCGTTCGGGCGATCCCTGATTCAGCACGCGATGGGCGGACGCCCCTCGATCGACCCAGACGGAGCCCCGTCCAAGGTCGCCCAGACGCGCGTCAACCCGTCGATGGACGCGGACCTGACTGCTCTCGCCCACGCGACAGGACGCACAAAGAGCGCCATCATGCGCGCTGCCCTGAGCGAGTACCTCTCGACCCACCGCAGCGCATAGACGCACGCGTCGTGACGCCTCCTCCGCGGTCGGGGCGCCCAACCGCCCGCCGACCGACCCGAGCCGCCTCCATCGCGTGCCGGATCAGTTATGCCGCGATTAGGGCCGTGAGCGTCCACGTGTCGTCGGCGTCGGCTGGTGGTGGCCAGCCAAAAACCCAGAAGCGGTGTTGATCCATCGCGAGCCCTAAGTGGTGGAGCTCGGGCCGTCCATCGGGTGCGTCCAGGGGTACGCGGCGGCCGCCGTCGCGACCAGGCGGCGCGACGAGTTGCGCGAGTGTCCAAGTGGGGTCGTCGGGGGGCCACCAGTAGTCCTCGACGAGGTCCCTCGATTTCGGGGGAGCGGTCGGGGTCATGGCGGGTGAGGTGATCGTGCGCACATCGTGACCAGTTCGGTGATCATCGCTGGAGCTCGCACCCCATCGGGCGCCTGCTCGGCTCCCTGTCGGATCTGAGCGCCACCGACCTTGGGGCATCGCGATTCGTGAGGCCCTGGCCCGATCCGGCGTCTCGGGAAGCGATGTTGACGCCGTGGTCATGGGCAACGTCGTCCAGGCCGGCGTCGACTACAACCGGCACGGGTGGCCGCTGTGGCCGGTGGCGTCGCTTTCGAGGTTCCCGCGACGACGCTGAAGAAGTTGTGCCTGTCCGGGTTGGCCGCGATCGCCTACGCCGATCAGTTGATCCGATTGGGCCTGAATGTGTCAAGAGCACGGCCTCGCTGGCGGCGGCGGCGCCCGGGTATACGCCCACCCTCCTGAGCAGATCGGAGCGACAGGTGCGCGATTCCCGTGCTCAACCGGTCGATTGGTGGCCACTGCGTGATGACCAGTAGCGCCGAAACCTCTTCCAATCTGCGCAGGTTGTTTCCATCGGGCACCCTTTTTCTAGTCGTGCACGATGGGGATTCTCAGTACACCAGGATTATTAGTGGACAACTAGCAACACGAGTACGGTCCCATTCATGGCGGCTGAGCAGGACAAGCGCATCGGTCAGACGGTTTTGACTCTTCGAGGAGACATGACTCAGCAAGCGGTCGCGGTCGCGATGCGCGAACGTGGCTGGAAGTGGTCTCAAGCGACCATGTGGAGCATCGAGAAGGGCGATCGCCCGTTGCGACTCGCGGAGGCTGACGATCTGGCCGGCGTCCTCGGCGTGGGTTCGGCGAGCGATTTCACGTCCGCGCCGATGTCGGCTCACATCAAGATCGGCTCACATCGTGCGGCCGACGCCTATGGCAGCATGGTCGCGAGCGTTCGCGAGTATCTCGAGCTCAAGGAACAGTTCGAGATTATTCTGAAGATCGCGGCGGACAATGGACACGAATTCACCCATGGTGATGAGGCTGCCCGTGACTCGTGGACCGGGCAAGAAAAGCCTGAGGAGGCCGTCGCTCAGGCTCGGTTTGAGTACGAGCAGGCGGGCCGCAACGACATCGAGCGCATGAAGTTCGAGGGCTACGGGTTCGAGGTGCAGGCGGACGGCACCTACGCGGTCCTTTTCATGGAGAGGAGTGCCGAACATGGCAAGCATCAAGAAGAGGCCTGACGGCGCGTGGAGGGCGCGATACCGAGACGAGGCCGACAAAGAGCACTCGCGGCACTTCATTCGCAAGGTCGACGCGCAACGGTGGATAGACGAGACGACGGCCAGCCTCGTGACGGGGAACTACGTCGATCCCCGTCACGCGGGCACCTTGGTCAAGACGTATGCCGCGAAGTGGGAGAAGGTCCAGGTCGGGCGCGACTCAACCCTGAGCATCATCGACAACGCCGTGAGGTTGCACATCAACCCTGCGCTGGGAGACAAGCGGATCGGGTCGATTCGTCAGAGTTCCAAGGTCTGGTGAAGACGCTGGAGGGCAAGTGCCTTGCGGCCGGCACGGTTCGCAATATCTATGACACGGCGGCGCGGATCTTCGCGTCGGCCGTCGACGACAGGGCGAGGTCGAGCCGTTGACTTTGGCTCAGGTCCGAGCGCTGGAAGTTGGAATGGGCGACCTCGGCGCTGCCGTCATCACGCTGGCTGGGTCTGGCCTGCGTATCGGTGAGTTGCTCGGGCTTGACGTGTCCGACGTGGACTTCCTGCGGCGCACGATCCGGGTCGAGCGCCAGAGGTCACAGTCGGGCGTGCTGGTCCCGCCGAAGTCCAAGTCATCGGGTCGCGCTGTCCCTGTCGGCCAGATAGTCATTGACGCGCTGGCGGCGTACCTCGAAGCGGGGGAGCGACATACCGGCCCGTTGTTCGTGAACATGCTCGGTCGACCGCTGACGTATCGGCAGTGGAAGCCGCTGTGGAAAGCGGCGGCGACCGCGGCCAACGTCGAGGCGACTGCACACTCACTGCGGCAGTTCTACGCGAGCGCGTTGATTGCCGGGGGAGCGTCGGTCAAGCAGGTGCAGACGGTCCTTGGCCACGCTTCGGCATTGGTCACGCTGCGGACGTATGCCCACATGTGGCCTGGAGACGACGACCGCACCCGGTCCATCATCGACGCCGTATTCGGCGCTCTTGCGGACCAGGTGCGGACTGACGGGGTGCTCTGACTGCGTTTGCGCAGGTCAGAGGCCTAAGAGCCTCAGGCGGCTTTCTTGGTCCCCTACTAGGCATGCGTGAATGAGGATTGTTGATGGTTGTTGGCATATGGGGTCTGACCTGCACATATGCCGTTGAGGATGCTTGAGCGGTGAGGGGCGTAGATGAACCTGCCAAGGACTTTCCAAGGACTCGCGCTCAAGTCGTCGAGTTCAGCGATCTTGCCGCGTTCCTCCGCTCTCCTTGGTCCGGTCGAAAATCTCGCTCGACTTGTAGACGGACAGGGACAGCTCGTGGTTCGTCGTGGTCGTCAGCGTCGTCCCGCTGGCCGCCAGGCAGATCGCCCAAGGCTTAGGTGTGGTCGTACCCGTGTCGGACACCGACGTCGTCGTCGGTGCCGTCAGCACCGCCACGGCAATCGAGCCGAAGAGCGGGGTATACGTCGCCTGAAGGCTGGCGCTCACCGAGATCAGTGGCTACCGGCTGGCTTGTTTGCGGGGACCCGCAGACGCCCCCCGGACCGCCGGACCTCTTAACCGCGAGGTCACTGTCTGGGTCGTTGGTGCTCGTTGATAGTCGCGTAAACCGTTGGTATTGCTCAAGTATCGTCGTTGAGGGTAACGGTGACTGAGTGCCGTCAACGGTCTTCTTGTGTACTGGCTGTGTACTGGACCCAACAAGAAAGCATCACATGACCACGAAACGCGGCCCGCTTCTCCGGCTCCACCTCTACGCAAGGCGAACGATCTTGCCCACCATCCTGCACGACAACAACACCGACCAGCAGGCCGCCGAGCAGACCTCCCGCGAGATCTCCCGCAACGTCGCCACGGCGCTCCGAGTTGCCGGAATCACACAACGCGACGCGGCGACCCGCAACGGTATTCCCCTCACCGCTTGGAGCCGACGCCTCACGGGCGCGTCGCCGCTGCTCTGAACCGAACTTTTCGCACTATCGCAGGTGCGGGGCATCACGTCCGCCGACATCCTGTGCACCTCCGAAGCGAACGCCACGTGACCACGGCCTCGGGCCTACTACTGGTCATGCTCACTGTCGAGGAGAACGCCGGAACCAGAAATGGACTCCTTGCGGACTGGCTTGCGGACTGACGACTGATCCGAAGCGAAGATGATGACCACGACCTCGGGCTTGCCGGAAGGCGCCTATCTCGTCCACCGCGGACGCACGTTCTACGTCGAATGCTCGCGTTGCGAACACCTCGAGGCGTTCCCTCCGGCACGAGGTCGAGCCGGCGCGGCACGGCGCGCGGTTGTCGAGCACGACCGCAGCCACGGCCACGTCTGACCCGCTGGCCTCGATCGCGCGCTGGAGCTAGAACGCCTGAAGGCGAAGGCTGCGCAGGCTGAGGCTGGGCGCGCATCCATCGCGATCACCAACGGTTCCAGTGCTTCTGTACCGCCGCACGAAAGCATTGCTCCGAGTGACACAAATCTGTCTGTCGACCACTCCGGCACAGCGACCAGCCTGGACGGTCGCCAACGTCCAGCCACCCAGACATGACCACCCGCAAGCGTAGACACCGGGACCGGGGAAGTTCATGATGCACCAACGGTTTCCGAGCCGAAGCCCCGTCGCAACCCGCTCCCTGAGCAAGCACACACGCAACGCGGGATGGGGTTTCGAGCTCGAACAAGAAGCCTTCGCACGTATGGGGCGCAGCCTCTGCCACGAGCAGGGAACGGCCTCATCACAGCACCTTGAGCCGACGCGATGCCCTTGTGGGAGCGCGTAGCGGCCGGGAATGTCAAGCACCACTCGAATGGTTGTGGTGTTAGCGCCGAGACGGGCTGTCCCCTTCACACTGGTGGCATCAGCGATGGACCGCGCGCAGGTTGTCCCGGTCGAAGAGTGTTGGAAACACTGGGCTTTGGCGTTAGACAACGTTGACGCTCATCGGCCGTTTACGGCCGGGATGTGTACCCATTGTGTACCCGCCAAGGATCGTGTGTCGCTGCCCGTGTCGAGCAAGTCGATCGACGGCGCTGCCGAACAGAGGTCCGCGCAGCGATCTCGCGCCTCATGACTCCTCATCCCCTATGACCGGACTCAGCCGCTTCGATTGCCTCGACAAGACCCCGAAGCCAGTCCACGGCGGCCTCCATGTCGGGAAGAACATCGTCGCCGAGAGTCACGATCGCGGCCGAGTACAGAGGCGACCACGCCGGCCAGGTTCGGACCGCAGGGGGCCAAGCATGACGCTGTCGTCCGGCAAAGATCTCGATGCATGCGTGCCGCACTGAGCCGAGCTGTGTGTCGTCGAGCAGCAGCGCAAGCAGCTGGAGATCGACGAGATCACGTGCGCGATCGTTGTCACGGATGCCGTCGAGCGGGTCGGTGCAGGCGTGGATCTTCTGCGCGATCTGATAGCGCAGCGACAGACAGTAGACCGGCCCGCGTGGCTCGAGTCCGATCGCGCTGTATTCGGTCACGGTGATGCGGTCGTACTCGGCACCGGAGTTGCCCTCGACGGGGCTGAGTTCGACCGGCACGGTGGCGAACGCCGTGCCGCGATAGTCGAGCTTGACCTCGAAGCGTCGAGGTTTCACGGCCAATCCCGGCACGTTGATTTCGGTTTCGCGGGCCAGCCGACCGGTGAAACCGCACCACCCCTCAGCAAGCACAACTCGAGCCTTCGCGACGAAGTCGTCGAGATCGCCGCGCACGGCGCCGTCCCAATCCTTCGACAACCGAGCGGGCGCAGCGCCGCGTCGAAGGTCGATCGCCGTGCCGCCCTTGACCAGCACCGGCGGCCCCACCCCCGCGAGATCCACGGCGAGGAAGATCTCGTTTACGACCAGCGCCGCCAGCCGGCGCTGCACCCGAGTCTCGATCGCACGGATGTCACGTGCGTGGTTGCGCAGCCTCGCGCGCAGTGACCTCAGATTCGGCGGCGGGGTGGCAGGGGTGCCATCGGTGCGGTCGGTCATCGAGACCGTGCCGCCGTCCGGCGTGGTACTTGCACCCGCGCCTCGAGCACTCTCATCTCCTCATCGCTCAGATATCCTTCGCGACGCGCGGTCGCGCAGGCCTGAAGCAGCAGCCGCGTGTCAGTGCCGTAAGCAAGGCACTCGATGATCGAGGCCGCGGGATGTACCACCGGCAGACCGTCGTAGTGGGTGAGGCTCGACGGAGCGAGGTTGCGCCGCCACACGCGGTACAGCTCACCACCACGGCGCCGGGGCGCGTACTCGCGTGGAACCGTCAGATGGATCAGCGGTGGGTTGACGTCGCATAGCTGAAGGAGATCGAGCGCAGACTCATGCGAGATCACGCCCCTGCCACGGGACCAAGCAACAGCCTCCGCGTAAGGCGCGTGTGCACCCGAAGCCAGAGCAGGAACCCGGTAGACGCCCTGCGCGGTGCGCTCCAACCGGCCGGCAGCCACCAACTTGCGCAAGACCGTCGGATCGATGCCAGCAGTGGTCGCGTCACCCACCGTCACGAAACCGTGGTTCTCGACGGCTAACTCCAGCACGTCGTCATACCAAGTCATGTGCAATACCGTACCATAACTGCACACTATTGCACACTTCTTCGCCGGACACCAGTCACCCGACACGCGCGACATCAGATCGCCCTCGGCGCTGCGCTCAGGGCCCACACATCCGCCGTGATCAGCCCCAACAGGTCAGAAGTGTTGTGGGGCAACGTGAACCCGACCGAGTACGACAGTCGCTGACCGCTCATCCAGGTCAGCACGTCATGGTGCACCCGGCGGCGTCGGTGCGGATCAGGAACTTCCTTCCTGCCCGGCGTCCTGAGGGCCGACGGCAGCTGGGCCAGGGCGTCCGTGATGACCCATGATGTGGTCGGTCGCGGTGTTGGACCCGCCGTTACCCGGGCACAGCAGCACGGCCAGGGATTCCCCGGTGCGTTCGACGCCGTGGTCTACGAACGCGCACAACGGGTGGAAGCCGTAGCCCCGTCAAACGTGGGTGCAGCCAGTTCTGAGCGTGGTGACCAGGTTCGCGTCGACATCCAGGACCACGACCCGGTCGAGGTCGGTGTTGGCGACCTGGGAGGCCGGTAGCGCCGGCAGTGGGCCCGGACGTGCCGACGGACCCGGGCGCGAGCCACCCTGATCCGCCTCAACGCCGCTGGGGTCAGCTCGTCCAAGGCCCGCCACACCGTCGGGGCCGAGGCCACCGGCCCCAGCACCTGGCCCTGGTGACGCAGCACGTCGATGTCCGCGCTCGCCTCACCACCATCGGGCAGCAGCACCGCGACATCGACCAGGACGCTGCCCCGGTCATGCACCCGCAGAAACGAACGCCGTGCGGTGGCCTTCGAGAGTTCCTTGGTCAGCCCGGTCCGGTCCGCTAGCAGCCTCACCGCGGTGCTCCCGGCGTGGGCCACCACACCCGTTCCGTCAGCAGATACAGACAACCCTGTCGACCACGTCGTATCCATCACCCGCGAAGTGCCTCTCTCGTCGGGTTCATTTGAACTCTCGCAAGCCCAAGTTTCCCTTACGCGGCAAGCACTTCCGCGTATCCAGACCCAGTATCAGGTCACGACTCGTGAACGATCAGGGTTACGCGTCGAGAACGTCTTCGCGCGCGTACATCGCGTCAAGGGCGGCGGCGTCGACGCGGTCGAAGAATCGGCGAATCTGTTTGTCGGTGCCGTGGGACTTGATGTCGAAGTCACAGGCGACCCAGCGATCCCGGATGATTTCATCGGGCAGGAAGCCAGTGGCGACGTCGCCGACGATCCAACTGGCATCGCGGCCGGCGGTCTCCCAACAGCTGTACAGCTTGCCGTCAGCGTTGATGACGGCGCCCTGGGCGCCGCCAAGAGCTGAGCAGTAGGGGCAGGCCGTCAGCGACTTGGACATCGGGATGACCATGCCATAGCCGATAGCCCGTTCGTGCAGGTCCAGGATGCGGTCGCATAGATCGTTGTTGTATCCGACGCCATTGTCGTAGCCGAGACCAACGTCATCGATGAGCGCAAGGTGCAGGCTGGTTCGCTCGGAGGGCACGGCGTTCCCGAGGTCGTCGATGAGCTCTTCCAGACCGTCGAGGTTGCGCTGGGAGATGTTGATGCGGAAATGCCAGCTGAGGTCCGTAGCTTCGGCGGCGGTCGAAACGTTGCGGAGAATAGTGTCGTATGTGCCGCGACCGTTACGGGTTGTCCGGATGGCGTCGTGGTTGGTGCGCGCGCCATCGAAGGTGATTTGGGCCCGCTTAAGGCCAGCATCGGCCAGATCGATGGCGCGCTGACGGGTCAACGGGACACCATTTGTGATGATCTCCGCATTGGACAGGCTGAGAGGCGTCAGCGCGCGCAGCATGCCGAGCGCCCCATCGGGATTGAGCAGGGGCTCGCCGCCAAAGAGCAGCAAACTGGTGTCGGTCAGGTCGTACTTGGTCATCTGTGCGGCGACGAACATAGCCACGTGATCGACGCCTTCTGGCGTGAGAATGGCCTTGGGCATGCGGGGCGGGGCGCAAGATCCCTCCGCCGGCAGCGCCGTGTTCTGGAAGCAGTAGGAACATCCCAGGTTGCAGGCGGTCGTGGTCAGCACCGTGACGGCGTAGGTCGTGTTCGATCCGGTGGCAAAAAAGTTCTGAGCTTCGAGGGAGGCCCTGGCTTCGACGACAAGAGCGGACCCCTCGTCGGTCTGGCGGACGGCATGCTGGGGCAGGCGGGCGACCTTGTCGCCGAAGGCCACCCACCAGACGCCGCGGCCGGGCAGAAGTCGCAAGGCGTCGCCTCGTTGTCCGGAGGTGCTCGCACGCGGATCGACGGTGATGGTCATTTGTCCTGCTCCTGTACTGCCTGAGCCTGAGCGGTGGGTTGGTCCTGATACGCAGTGCGCCGGCCAAAGTGGCTCCAAAGGGACCACGGCGATGGCCGGTGCACTGCTTGCTGTAGAAGACCGCAGCCTCGCGGCTAGGGAGAACTGCGGGTTCCTGTTGCGGGTGTCAACCCTTGATGCCGCAGACGTCGCGCTTGGCGAGTTCGAAGATCTCGATGGTCATGTGGTTCACCTCCGTTGGGAGTAGACGCTTCATGTTTCGAGCAACTCCACAACCATATTTGCACAACACAGATTGCGCAACTATCATTGTGGTATGGAAGGAAGACGCAGGTCACGGAACCTAGAACGACAGGCTCGATCACAGACCCCCGCACCCTGCGAGCGATCGCCCATCCGATCCGGCGACGACATGAGCACCGCCTGGAGGTCACCGTGAAACCCGATCCGGCAGAGGCCAACGACCCGACGGCTCGACCGCTGCGGCTGACGAACGAGATCACAGTGGACGATCGATCAGACTCTGCAAAGATCACCGGGCAGCAGCCCACTGCCGAGGCGCCGGCACCCCGTGTGTGGCGGGACCCTTCCTTCCTGCGCTATCTGCGCGGATTTGGCCTCTCTCTGCTCGGCGACCAAATCTGGTTCGTGGCTCTTGCGTGGGCCGCCACCCAACTGGACAGCCCCACGCAGACAACGATGGTCATGGCCACCGGCTCCATCCCGCGCGCCGCGCTCATCCTGCTCGGCGGTACCTTCGCCGACAGGTGGGGAGCGCTGCGGGTCACCCTGATCAGCCAACGACTGCGCATCCTCATCATGGCCATCGCAGCCGTCGCCACCTTGGCGATTGAACCGAATCTTTGGCTGCTCGCCGGCATCGCCCTGGTCTTCGGCACGGTCGACGCAGCCCATATGCCCGCGGCTGGGGCATTGCCTCCGCAACTGCTCGCCCGTGACGCCTTGCCCGCCGGTCAGGGCCTCGTCCAGACCCTCGAACGGGTTGCCACCATTGCCGGCGCTCCCCTCGGGGGATTCATCGTCGCCACCGGCGGCCTTACCCTGGCAACCGCGGTCAACGTCGCGCTGTTCTGCGGCGCCCTGCTGATCCTGCGCGCCCTGCGCCTGCGCACCGCAGTCACCGGCGACCAGCAACCCGACCACAGCAACTCCGAAGGCACCTGGCGTTCTCTGCGCGCAGGCCTGCACTATGCGGCCACCGACCGGGTCCTGGGTCCCATCCTGCTCGTGGTCACCATGCTCAACCTGACTATTGCTGCGCCCCTGAACATCGGCGTCGCCCTGCTCGCCAACGCTCAAGGCTGGCATGCCAGCGGCTTCAGCATCATCATCGCCGGATTCGGCGCCGGCGCCACCCTCGGAACCCTGGCTGTCGTGCGTTACCGCCCGAACCGGTACCCCGCCGCAGTCGGGCTCACCTGGGTCGCCGCCGGCAGCCTCAGTATTGCCGCTCTCGGTGCCAGTCCCACGCTGGTCATCGCGGTCGCCTCGGACACCGCGCTGGGTGTCACTTCAGGACCAGCGTCGGCCCTTCTTCTGGGCCTGGTCCAGGCTCGCACCTCCACCGCCTACCTCGGCCGCGTGATGGCACTGGTCACCTTCTCCGCGCTGGGTCTGGTCCCCGTCTCCTACACCCTGTTTGGCGCACTTACCCAAGCCACCACCCTGACCACCGCCTTCATCATCTGCGCCGCAGCAGAACTGGCCGTCGCCCTTGTCGCCCTGAGTATCCGATCCGTCCGCATCGCATCCCTTTGAGTCTGACGGGGAAGATCTAAAACGAATCGCTGATCCGTGTGTCACCGGGTTGCGGCACAAATCGGTGAGCCGCAGCAGCTGCGTGGACCGGATCCGTGGGTTTGTCTCGTGACCCGAGTTGCGCAACTATGGTTGTGGTATGGAGAGGAAGACGCAGGTCACAGAACCTAGAACGACAGGCTCGATCACAGACCCCCGCACGTTGCGAGCGATCGCCCATCCGATCCGGATGCGGCTCTACGAAGTACTCACAACCGGCGGCCCTGCCACCGCGGCGAAGTTATCCGCGTACGTACAGGGCGCACCTGGCTCGCTCAGCTACCACCTGAGGGAACTTGCCGAGTACGGGTTCATCGAAGAAGCCCCGGATCCTGGACGCGACAAACGGGAACGGTGGTGGCGCGCCATCCCGGGAGGAGTGCGCTGGTCACCGGCGGACTTCTTGGCGAATCCCGCGCAGCGCGAGGCCCTTGCCTCGGCGAACCAGGCGCTGGTCGCACGTCAGCTCCAAAGACTGCACGGCTGGCAGTCCAGCGGGGTCGAGCAGTGGGGACCGGGCTGGGCGGATGTCGCCATCGCCACCGACACGATGCTGTACCTCAACCAGGAGGAACTCCAGCAGCTGGCCGACGAACTCGGCGCCATAATCGCGGCCTGGGGTGAGCGTTCCCGCCAACAGCGCAAAGCCGACGACAGCTCCGGCGCCCAAGAGGATGGGAAAGACCGCGAGCAGGTCTTCGTGTTCACCCATGCCTTCCCTTTCGCCGACAAACCGGTCCTCAAACCCCCACCGGCGACGACATGAGCACCGCCTGGAGGTCACCTTGAAACCCAATCCGGCAGCGGTGACGGCCAAGGGCGCGGCAGGGGTCACAGCCTGTGCCGCTGGCCTTTCCTCTTACGGGTCGCGCCGGTGGTTGGTCGAGGCCGCGTGACGCGCCACCGCTCTCGACCGGCAGGGTGGCGCTGGTGAATAAGCCGACGCAATCGGGCTTAACCCGACGAGGCGCACGCAGACGTCGCATCTGGTCCGGGGCCATTCGCTGACTCATCCTGAGATAACAAGGTCAATCTTGTCAGCAGCACCCGCCGGTCTCGAAAAGACGCTACGGGACAATCCGACGCCCACTGAGGCCCGAGTTTGGGCCCGGCGGCAGCCCCAAGGCGGTGTCGACGCCAACGTGCGCCCGCAAATCTGCGAGGAGTGCCGCGGCATCGATCTTGGAGCCGATCAGGGCCTCCGAGGCGCTCCGCGCGTTTGCTGAGTGCCGTGCCCGGTAGATCTCAACCTCGCCGCCCCCTTCGGCCACGATGCGGGCACAGAGGCCACGCAGGTAGAAGCGATTGAACTCGCCCTCGGCGAACGTGACTGGCGCGGTGTGCGGAACACCAGCCATAGTTGTGCCGCCCTTCGGCTTCTTCTTTTCGTACTCCTGCACGAAGGTCCCAGTGGTGATGACGCTCATCTGAAACTCCCCAGACCTGCTCACTGAAACTCCCCACCCGCGTGGCTTCGCCGAGTTGTGTGGGACTCCCTTGAGGCTGGCGGCATCTGACCGCCTACCAGTTCAAGGGAGCCCCTCCGCTCATGCTCACACGGGAGGACGACATCGACGTGCACGCATTGCGTCGCCAGGGTTGGACGATCTCAGCGATCGCCCGGCATCTGGGGAGAGACCGAAAGACCATCCGCAACTATCTGAATGGGG
>JBBRWQ010000053.1:0-23978 GCA_038249115.1 Actinomycetales bacterium | reverse complement strand
GCACCCAGGACATCGTTCGCGCCTCGGTTGAGGGCAGCAACATGATCGTGACCCGGGACGTCGCCCCGGCGGCTGCCGAGAGCTCGATCATCGCCACCTACAAGACCCTGATCGCGCCGATCGCGAACAGGGTGCTGGGCACAATCACAGCCGACCTCATCGGGTACAAGGAGGCGGCCGGTGAGTCCACGCTCGGTGACCTGATCGCTGACGCCCAGGTCAACGACCCGTCCGTGGTCACTGGTGGCCAGACTCCGGTCGTCGCGTTCATGAACCCCGGCGGCATTCGTGCCGACCTGTTGTGGGCCCGGTCGGTTCAACCGGCATTCCCGGAGGCGGCGGATGGCATCGTCCGTTACGAGGAGGCCTTCACGGTCCAGCCGTTCAACAACTACCTGGTCTCGATGAATCTGACCGGCGC
Source organism: Actinomycetales bacterium (assembly GCA_038249115.1). GTDB lineage: Bacteria > Actinomycetota > Actinomycetes > Actinomycetales > Dermatophilaceae > UBA4719. Next base: position 23,557 of record JBBRWQ010000053.1, on the reverse strand, counting down.
CGACATCTGGAGCCTCCTGGGGCAGCAGTGGTCGGGCAGCAACGCCGGCTCGGGCACGAAGTTCCTGCAGGTCAGCAACGGCCTGCACTACACGGTGACGGGTGCCGGCACCGCGAGGACTGTCACGGTGCTCACCATCCAGGATCCGGACACCAAGAGCTACCTTCCGGTGGCCAATGACGGTTCCACGAGCTACCGCATCGTGACGAACAACTTCCTCTTCGATGGCGGCGACAACTTCGCGGCATTCAAGAACGGCACTGGCAAGTACTTCGGAGGCCTCGACATCGACGCTTTCGCCAACTACCTGCCAACCACCACGCAGCCGTACGCACCGTTGCCGCTGAACCGGATCACCCAGTTGCCGTAACCACCCCCGACCGAACGCCGCGGAAGGCCCGTTTCGACCCGTGGCCGGGGCGATGTGGGCCCTTCCGCGGCGTTCGGCGCATCGTGGCTGGGACGTGCGGGTGGGGTCAGGCGTCGGCGAGCGTCTCGTCCTGCACACGGGGCCCGGTGTCGGGCACGAAGCGGTAGCCGACGTTGCGCACGGTCCCGATCAGCACCTCGTACTCAAGGCCCAGCTTGGCGCGCAGACGTCGCACGTGGACGTCCACCGTGCGCGTCCCGCCGAAGTAGTCGTATCCCCACACCTCCTGCAACAGCTGCGCCCGCGTGAAGACCCGTCCCGGGTGCTGGGCGAGGTGCTTGATCAGCTCGAACTCCTTGTAGGTCAGGTCGAGCAGCCGCCCGCTGATCCGGGCCGAGTAGGTGGTCTCATCGATGACCAGCTCGCCGGCGGTGATCTGACCGCTCGCCTGGTCGTCGTCTGATGACAGCGCCAGCGAGCCGATGGCCAGACGGAGCCGTGCCTCGACCTCAGCCGGTCCGGCGTTGTCCAGCAGGACGTCGTCGATGCCCCATTCGGCGGTCAGGCCGGCTAGCCCGCCCTCGGTCAGGATCGCCAGCAGCGGCACCGAGACGCCGGTGGCGCGCAGCATCCGGCACAGGGACTTGGCCGCCGCCAGCTCCCGGCGTGCGTCCACCAGGATGACGTCGGCAGGAGGACTGTTGACCAGGGCGGCAGGCTCAGCAGGCAGAATGCGGACCTGATGGCTGAGCAGGGCCAGCGCCGGCAGCACCTCGGCACTGGATGCCAGGGCGTTGGTCAGCAACAACAGGTGGGCCACTCTTGGCAGAATAGGACAGAACCACGTTCTCCGGGGTGCTAGTTCGCCTCATGAGACACCTCACACACACGCAGGAGATGCCGGTATGACGAGTGGCCCAGCAGGTGCGACCCGCGCCACGGTGAACGTCACGGTCCGCTACTGGGCCTCGGCGCGGGCGATGGCGGGACGCGACAGCGATCGCTTCGCGGGCGATCGGGTCGGCGACGTGCTGGAGGCGGCCGCGGCCGCGCATACCGGGCTCTCGGTCGTCCTGGACGTGTCGACGATCTTGCTGGACGGTCGTGCGGTGACCGCTTCTGAGCAGCTGTCGGAGGGGGCCACCCTCGAGGTGCTGCCCCCGTTTGCGGGCGGGTGATGGGATGATGCGGCACGTGACCGATGCGACGCCCGAACCGCTCGCGATGACGCGCGCGCAGCGGCGAGCGCGGATGGCGATGGCGACCGACGCCACGACGGAACCACCTTTGACTCCGGAAACACCTGTGACAGCTGAGCCGACGGCGACATCGGGACCGCGCGGGAAGTCGGAACAACTTCGGATGACGCGCGCGCGCAAACGCGCCATGGCGGCCGAGGAAGCGGCAACCGACCCGGTTCCCGAGATGCCGCTGCAGCCCTTGGTCACGATCGCCGTCCTGGCCATCGCGAGTCTGCTGACCATCAGCGCGTTCGCCGGGCCGCTGCTGGTTGCGCTGTCGGTCGCCCTGACTGCGGGCGTCATGGCTTGGGGCTGGCCGGGTCTGCTCGGGTTGCCCAGCCCGCGCGGAACGGCCCTCGTGCTGGCCATCGGTTCGGTGGCGGCGATCGGCACGGCGTTGGCGACCCGCCAAGATCCCTACCTGTCCTGGCTGCCCGCAGCATTCGCCGGCTCCATGATCGTCGCGTTCCTGCACCAGCTCCTGCGCAGGGATGGCCGGCCTCGGCTGGTCGAGTCTGTGGCCTCGACCATCACGGCGCTTGCGATCGTGCTTTCTGGCGCCAGCTTCGTGGCCCTCCCGCGCACTCAGCACGGCGACTGGCTGATCGCACTGGCTGCCAGCGCCATGGCAGCATCCGCGCTCACCGACATGGTTGGCGGCTCGCAGCGGCTGCGCGCCTGGCTGCTGCCGCTGGCGATGCTGGCCGGAGGCGCGGCGGCCATCCTGGTCGGTGTCACGTTCGCCTCGATCGGTTGGGGGCCCTCCGCTCTTCTCGGGGTGCTGACGGCCGGAATCAGCCATGCCATTCGTCGCGCCCTGGCCATGTTGCCGGCGATCAGCGCAGCCCGCTCGCAGCTGGTGAGCGCCAGTGCCTCGGTGCTGACCGGGGGCGTGGTCGTCTACGTCGTGGGCCGGTTCTTCCTCGGCTGACAGGGGCGTCCCAGCCGGCACCGGAACGGGGCTCAGTAGACCAGTGCCTGCGCACCGTCCCGCACGATCTCCTCGACAAAGGCCGCAGATCCCCGGATCACGGTTCCCGGCAGCAGGTCGCCTTCGGTCAGGTCTCGTCGTGCGGCGCACTGGCTGCACACGGTCAGGCGGCCCTCGGCGAGCACCACATCGCGCAGCTCTGACAGCTCGGCCGCATGCGGGAGCGAGAACGCCTCGGCTCGTCCGGGAACAGCCAGCCAGGTGGCCTCGCCGGTGAGCCAGAGGCTGACCTGGACGCCGCTGGCCAGGGCCGTGGCGGCGACGGTGAACGCTTGGGACAGCTTCTCGGGGGACTCGATGCCCGCGGTGAGCTTGATGACCAGCTGACGTGTTTTCGAGGGCATGGGGCAAGGTTACGATCAAGCCCATGGTCTTCGAGCTCGACGTCAACCTGCCGCCCGCCCTGGCCTCGCTCGCGTGGTTGGTCGGTCGCTGGGAGGGTTCAGGCGTGTTCGGCTATCCGACCATCGAGTCGGCCCACTTCGGCCAGGAGATCATCTGCTCCCACGACGGTCGGCCCTTCCTGGAGTGGCACAGCCACACCTGGCTGCTCGACGAGGCCGGCGAAAAGGTGCGCCCGCTGGCCACCGAGCTCGGGTTCTGGCGGGTCCTGGACAACGGCGAGGTCGAGCTGCTGCTGACCCACCCGTCGGGCATTGTCGAGATGTACGACGGTCGTCGCGATCCCGCCAAGCCCTCCATCCAGCTGCGAACCGACGGGGTTCTGCGCAGTCCCGCGGCCAAGGAGTACAACGCCGGCACCCGGATGTACGGGCTGGTGGACTCCCGGCTGCTCTGGGCGATGGACATGGCAGCCGTCGGCCAGAGCCTGCAGAGCCACGTGTCGGCAGAGCTCCAGCGCGTGGGCTGACCGGCCTGATCGACCGCGTCCTGATCTTGTCGGAGAACACCGACGAATTGAGATCCGGGAACACCCGCAAATGGATGAGAGACTGAGCGGCATGAGGGATCTCGGCGAGTCCCTGAGGGCCAGGGGGATGCGGCTGACCCCGCAGCGCGAGCGGATCATTGCTGCTGTCAGGGCGCTCGGACACGCGACGCCCGATGGCCTCGCCGCGGCTGTCGGTCACGATGGCGGGCCGTCCCTGTCCCTGTCCACGATCTACCGCAACCTTGAGGCGCTCGAGGATGTTGGCGTGGTCTCACACACCCACCTCGACCACCGGTCTCCGACTTACCACCTGGCCGATCACGCCGAGCATCTGCATCTGGTGTGCTTGTCCTGTGGGTCGGTCATCGAGAGCCCGGTCGCGGTTGCCGATCCGTTCGTCGGGAATCTTTTGACCCGCCACGGCTTTGTGGCGGATGTGACACACATGGCGATACACGGATGGTGCGACGCATGCTCAGCCCGGGCAGCCGAGCCGAAGACCGAGCCGGGGACCCAGTGAGCGCGCCTGCGGTGGCGGCGCCGAGCCCGGTGCCCAGCCCGTTGCTGGGCCGGCCCCGCGCTGTGGCCGGTGAGGGCGTGGATGCCGCCGTTGCCGCGCACTACGGAGATCCCCTCAGAGAGCAGCGACTTCTGGTTGAGGGGATGGCCGCGGTGGACCTGTCGCACCGCGGGGTCCTGACGATCGCCGGACCGGACCGCCTGTCCTGGCTGCACTCGATCACCACTCAGATGCTCACCGGGCTGGCTGCACGCACGTCGGCCGAGACGCTGGTGCTCAGCCCCAAGGGGCACATCGAGCACGATCTGCACCTCGTGGACGACGGTGAGACGACCTGGGCCACCGTCGAGCCCGGCACGGCCGTGGCACTCAAGACCTGGCTGGACTCCATGCGTTTCATGCTGCGTGTCGAGGTCCGCGACGTCACGGCCGAGTTCGCCGTGATCGGTGAGCCGGTGCGTGCCGAGACCGCGTCGGGGGAGCCGTTGGCCTGGAGTGACCAGTGGCCGTTCCTGGTCGGCGACACGGCGGCATACAGCGCGGCGGTCGACCCCGAGCAGCACCCGGGGAGCGAACGTCCCTGGCGTGAGCTGATCGTCCCTCGCGCCCAGCTTGAGGCAGCGATCGGCGACCGGCCGATGGCCGGAATGTGGGCGGCCGAGGCGTTGCGTGTCGCGGCCTGGCGTCCGCGACTGGGTTTTGAGACCGACAACCGCACGATCCCCCATGAGCTCGACTGGCTGCGCACCGCCGTTCATCTGCACAAGGGCTGCTATCGCGGGCAGGAGACCGTGGCGCGCGTCCACAACCTCGGGCGGCCGCCGCGCCGGCTCGTGTTCCTGCACCTCGACGGCTCCGGCCACACGCTGCCCGGGCGCGACGCCGAGGTCGAGGTGGACGGCAGGGTCGTCGGTCGCCTGACGTCAGTCGCGCGCCACCACGAGCTCGGCCCGATCGCCCTGGCCGTCATCAAGCGCAACACGTCCCTCGATGCCGAGTGCACGATCGCCGGGGTCAGCGCCAGCCAGGAGGAGATCGTCCGGCGTTGAGGCGATGAACGGCACCCACCGCTGGCAGGATGACAGCCATGAGCAACCATGCCTCCCCGACGGTACGACCCTTGAGCCCGGTTTCGCGGACCCTGATCACCATTGCGCCGACCGGCGCCGAGACCGCCAAGACCGACTGTCCGCAGCTGCCGACCACGCTGGCCGAGCTGGTCGAGACCGCCGTCGCCTGTGAGGCTGCCGGCGCCGCACTGATCCACATCCACGTCCGTGACGCCGACCACCAGCCCACCCTGGATGCTGTCCTCCTGCGCGACACCGTTCAGGCCGTCCGCGCGCAGACGTCTCTGGTCATCCAGCTCTCCACCGGTGGCAGCGTTCATGATCCGCTCGAGAAGCGACTCACGGTCCTCGACGCCGAGCCCGACTCCTGCAGCCTGACCTGCGGCACCACGAACTTCGGCGACGACGTCTTCCTCAACCCCTACCCGTTCATGGCTCAGCTCTACCAGCTGGCCCAGGAGCGCGAGATCGTCCCCGAGTTCGAGCTGTTCGACCTTGGGCACGTGGCCGCGCTGCGGCACCTGATCGATGACTTCGGGCTGCCCTATGGCGGCAAGGTCCACGTCGACTTCGTCACCGGCGTCCCAGGCGCCATGCCGGGCACCCCGGCCGCCCTCCTGGCCGGCATACAAGCCCTGCCGCCCGAGGTGACCTCCTGGTCGGCGACCGGCATCGGCCGCACCCACCTGCCGATCGCCGCGGCGGCGCTCGCATCTGGCGGGCACCTGCGGGTCGGCATGGAGGACAACCTGAACTTCGCCAAGGGCCAACCGGTCCAGCGAAACGACGAGCTCGTGTCGAGGGCCGCGGATCTTGCCCGGCTGATGCAGCGTCCACCCATGACGACCGATGAGGCGCGGGAGCTGCTGTCGGTCAAGGCGCGCCGTACCCTCGCCTGACCTCCACCGTGTGAGCGGCCTCACGCTTGCTGGGTTTGCAATCTGCTAACTAGAGCAAGCATACTAGTGGCATGACCAAGTTCCCTCCGATCTCCGTCCATGACCTGGGCGACTACCTCCGGGAGCAACGCCACTCGGCGGAGCTTTCGTTGCGGCAGTTGTCCGAAGTCGCGGGGATCAGCAACCCGTACCTCTCCCAGATCGAACGCGGCCTGAAGAAGCCGAGTGCCGAGATCCTGCAGGCTCTCGCCAAGGCACTGCGCATCTCGGCAGAGTCCCTCTACGTCCGTGCTGGCTTCCTCGAGGAGCGGACCGACCTCGGTCCGGCCGCGGCTGTTGATGTCCAGGCCGCGGTGCTGGCCGACCCCAGGCTGAGCAACCGGCAGCGGGCAGTCCTGCTCGACGTCTACGAGTCCTTCGTGGGCGAGCCGGCACCGCGCAAGACCACCAAACCCCGTCCGGCGCGCAAGCCGGCAGACAACCCATCCGTCCCAGTAGTGAAGCCCACCAAGGAGAAGCAGTCATGACCCTCGTCAAGGAAATCCGCAAGACCGTTACCGACACCACCCCCGTCTACGCAGCCGTCGGTGTCACCGACCTGGCTGTCGAGATGATGCGCGACGCCCGTGTCCGCGTCGTAGCCGCCCGCGCCGACCTCGACGTCAACGCGCTGCAGGACAAGGCCCTGGACAAGGCAATCGCGATGCAGGGCAAGGCCTTCAAGCGTGCCGAGAAGGTCGCCGAGCAGGCCCAGCACATGCCTGCCCTGGCTCTGAACCAGACCCTTGAGGCGGCCGGCAAGGCGCAGCAGACCTACGCCGAGCTCGCCGTGCGCGGTCACAAGCTGGTCAAGCGAATCCGCAACCAGAAGGCCACGAAGGACCTGTTTGCCCAGGCAGAGGGCACCGTCACCCTTGGCAAGGGTGCCGTCACGACCGTCCGCAAGGCCGCGGTCGACACCGAGCGTGCAGCCAAGGCCACGCTGACCACCGGCCGCCATGAGGCAGAGAGCGTCATCGACGCTGTTGTCGCGTTGGTGCGGCCCGAGGTCAAGGCCGTCAGCACCACCGTGCGCAAGTCCGTGAAGGCCACCCGCATTCCCGTCAAGCGCACCTCCACGACCGCCAAGAAGAGCACCACCTCGGTCCGGCGTGCGACCAAGTCGGTTGCCACGAGCGCTGCCAAGACCGCGACCGCTGCGGCCACTGCTGCCAAGACCGCCACCCCGAAGGTCGGCGACTGATCAGCCCAACCTCTACCGACTTTGCACAGTTGAGGCCGCTGGGAGAACTCGGTTCTGGCCTGAGAACCGGCCTCAGCTGAGCAAACCGGCTTGAACTGAGCAAGGCAGCGCGGCCGGTGTCGATCCCTCGACACCGGCCGCGCTGTCGTCGGAGCGTAGGCTCGCGGCCGTGAATATGCAGCGAGTTCCCCTGTATGACGCACCCGTCGTGGCCCACGTCACTCGCTCCGGTTTCGTGGAGTCTGTGCATCACGGCAGCGTGGTGGCGCTGGACGCAGATGGTTCGACGCTGCTGGCGATCGGCGATATCGCCGGACCGATCTTCCCGCGTTCCTCGAGCAAGCCCATCCAGGCGCTGGCCATGCTTCGGGCTGGCCTCGACCTGGACGGCGAGCTGCTCGCGATGGCGGCTGCGAGCCATTCGGGGGAGCGGTTCCACCTGGAGAACGTCCAGCGGATCCTTGCCCGCGCTGGGCTCACCGAGCAGGACCTGCAGAACACCCCGGACCTGCCGTACGACGAGACGGAGCGCACGTCGTGGATCGCCGCGGGGCGTCCCGCCAGCTCCCTGGCACAGAACTGCTCCGGCAAGCACGCGGCCATGCTCGCGACCTGTGTCGCCTCAGGGTGGGACACCGCGACCTATCGCGACCCGCAGCACCCGTTGCAGCAGCTGATAGAGCAGACCCTGGCCGATGTCAGCGGAGAACCCGTTGCGGCGACGGGGATTGACGGCTGTGGCGCTCCTGTCATGGCGGTGTCCTTGACCGGTCTGGCGCGGGCGTTCTCTCGAATTGCCGCTGCTCCGGCCGGCACCAACGAAGCCAGGGTTGCGGACGCCATGCGAGCGTTCCCGGAGTGCGTCGGTGGGACGCGGCGGGACGTCACGGCACTGATGCGCGGTGTCCCCGGACTGATCGCCAAGGACGGCGCCGAGAGCGTCTATGCCGTCGGGCTGGCCGATGGGCGGGCCGTGGCGCTCAAGATCGCAGACGGTGGTCAACGTGCGCGACCGATCGTGATGGTGGCAGCGTTGCGGCGCCTGGGTATCGACTCCGACGTCTTCGACACGATGGCCCACGCCCCGGTGCTCGGCCACGGCCACCTGGTGGGGTCGATCGACGCCGTCGGGATCTGAGCGCGTCACCGTAGTGCCCAAGCGCGCCCCCCGGGGGCCCGTGGCTGATCACTACGCTTGACCCATGTCCACCATCTTCGGCAGCATCCAGCAGCTGATCGGGCTCGTCTTCTGGGCCGCCCTCATGGGGGTTTCGGTGTTCGGTCTCGTCGATGCCCTGCGATACCGTCCGGACGCCTTCACCGCTGCCGGCAAGGCGTCGAAGAACATCTGGCTGGCCGTACTCGGGGTTGCGGTCGCCTTGACCATCGTGAGTTTCCCGTATCCGTTCTCGATGACAGGGATCCTGGCGGCGGTCGGAGCTGGTGTCTATGCCGCGGATGTCCGCCCCGCGCTGCGTCGGGTCATGGGGCGTGGCCGCTGACGCTCGTGGGTTCAGCCCGGTCTGCTCAGTGGAGGGGCTGCACCGCTGACCAGGCGACGGTGATCTCTCCCAGACGCCACCGCGAGGCTCCGTCCAGCAACGGCCAGCCCTGTTCCTGGATCGCCGCTGCGCAGGCCATGAACCGCTGCCGCACCCCGTATGCCGCATGCGGCGCCTGCCGGGCCCAGGAGTCGTCCAGCGCCGCCAGGTAGGCGTGGACCGGCTCGCCGCTGACGTTGCGGTGGATCAGCGCCTTGGGCAGTCGCTCGGCGATGTCTGAGGGACGTTGCAGGTCGACCAGCCGCATCGACAGCGACAACGACACAGGCCCGCTCGCGTCCACTGCCACCCAGGTGCTGCGTCGGCCGAGCTCATCGCAGGTGCCGTCGACCAGGAGCCCGCCGGGGGCCAGTCGGAGGCGCACCGTCTGCCACGCCGCAGCGACCTCGCTCTCGTCGTACTGCCTGAGCACGTTGAACGCGCGCACGATGGTCGGACGAAAGCCACCATCGAGGGGGACCTCGAAACCGCCAAGCCGGAACGAAAGACCCTCTCGTTCAAGGCTTTTGGCTGCGAGCACCCGCTGAGGGTCAATCTCGATCCCGATCACGCGCGTGCCAGCCCGTAGCTTGCGCAGGCGATCGTGCAGCTCCACGGTGGTGACCGGCGACGCGCCATACCCGAGATCCACCACGACCGGTGGGTCGAGTGCTCGTCGCAGCCGGAATCCCTGTGGCCCGACCAGCCAACGGTCGACGCGGCGCAGCCGGTTGGGGTTGGTCGTGCCGCGCGTGATGTTGCCGACCGGGCGTCTGGATGCCACAGACCGCAGGGTATGCCGTTCCCGGATCGAGGCGACCCCGTGCGACGAAATAGGCAACGGAGCCGTGGCGTTGCGACAATAGATCCAACAACTACGTGCGCTCACTTGACGCGTGCCAAAGGACGAGGAGGGACGCGTGTCGTCAGTTCCAAAGCTGCGCCGGATTGCCATGCTGAGCGTCCACACGTCGCCGCTCGAGCAGCCCGGAACCGGCGACGCGGGCGGGCTCAACGTCTACGTCGCTGAGGTCTCCAAACAGCTCGCGGAGCGGGGCATCGAGGTCGAGATCTTCACCCGGATGACCGCTGGTGATCTGCCGAGCCAGTCCGAGCTGGCGCCCGGGGTCCACGTCCGAAACATCGTCGCCGGGCCGTTCGAGGGACTGGCCAAGGAGGACCTTCCCGGTCAGCTCTGTGCCTTCGCCCAGGGCGTCATGCACGCTGAGGCGGCTCGCCCCGAGGGCTGGTACGACCTGATCCACTCTCACTACTGGCTGTCCGGACAGGTGGGCTGGTTGGCGGCAGACCGTTGGCACGTGCCCCTGGTGCACACCATGCACACGATGGCTCGCGTCAAGAATGCCGAGCTGGCTCAGGGCGATACTCCCGAGCCGCTCGGTCGCGAGATCGGCGAGAGCCAGGTCGTCGAGGTCGCTGACCGACTCGTGGCCAACACCACGGGTGAAGCCGGTGAGCTCATCGACCTCTATGCCGCCGACCACCGCAAGGTGCGTGTCGTATCGCCGGGTGTGGACCTCGAGCTGTTCACGCCGGGGGACATGGCCGCCGCCCGTGCCCAGGTGGGTCTCCCCCTCGACGCCCGGGTGCTGCTCTTTGTGGGCCGGATCCAGCCGCTCAAGGCTCCCGACGTGTTGCTCAAGGCAGCGGCTGAGATGCTCGCGAGGCGACCCGAGCTGCGCCAGAGACTGGTGGTGGTCGTTCTCGGTGGCCCCAGCGGCTCCGGCCTGAGCAAGCCTCGAGCGCTGCACGACCTGGCCCGGCAGCTGGGCATCGACGCCCAGGTGCGCTTTGTGCCCCCGGTCGATCGCGCCACCCTGGCTCGGTGGTACCGCGCTGCCGACCTGGTTGCCATCCCCTCATACAGCGAGTCGTTCGGCCTGGTTGCCGTCGAGGCCCAGGCGTGCGGGACTCCGGTCGTCGCTGCTGCCGTCGGGGGTCTGCCCTTTGCCGTGGGCGATGCAGGCCTGCTCATCCAGGGTCACGAAACGGCCGACTGGGGTGCAGGTCTTGAGGCTCTGCTCGACGACCCCGATCGTCGAATGCTGTTGAGCCGTAAGGCTGTTCAGCACGCATCGCAGTTCAGCTGGGCGGCAACGACCGACCGGCTGCTTGAGGTCTACAGCGAGGCCACGGCCGTCCGAACAACCCCCCCTCCGGAAGAGACTGCCCCGCATCTCAGCATCGTCCCGGACGTGTTGAGCCAGTGACCACAGATGCTCCGAACACCAGTGACGGTCCGGGCTCCAGCGAGGCCGTCCTGGTGTCGGTGTGTCGTTTCCTTGACGAGGCCGGCATCGAGTGGGAGCCAGGCCGGCGCCCGGGGGAGATGGTCGTCACGCTCCCGGGCGAGAAGAGGCTCACCACGGCGTGCTCCCTCGTCGTCAGCGACACCTCTTTGTCGCTCTCAGCGTTCGTCGTGCGCAACCCCGACGAGAACCATGAGGCCGTCTATGCTTACCTGCTGCGCCGCAACCTCAAGCTGCCCGGCCTCGCGTACGCCATCGACAAGTCCGGTGACGTCTACGTGACCGGGCGCGTCCCGCTGGAAGCCGCAAACGCGGCATACCTGGATCAGATCTTCGGCGTCGTCCTGGAGGCTGCCGACGGCGCGTTCAACGAGCTGCTGGCGATGGGCTTCCTGGAGTCGATGAAGAAGGAGTGGGCCTGGCGCAACGCGCGAGGTGAGTCCACCCGCAACCTCGAGGCCTTCCGCCACCTGCTCGAGCCCGGTCAGGACGAGCAAATAGACTCGTAGGCATGAACGCTTCCGCACCTTTCACGCTCATTCTCCTGCGTCATGGCGAGAGTGAGTGGAACGCCAAGAACCTGTTCACCGGCTGGGTCGATGTCGACCTGACCGACAAGGGACGGGCCGAGGCCCTGCGCGGAGGCCAGCAGCTCAAGGATGCCGGCCTGCTCCCCGACGTCGTGCACACCTCGCTGCAACGTCGTGCCATCAACACAGCCAACATCTCCCTGGATGCTGCCGACCGTCACTGGATCCCGGTGAAACGTTCGTGGCGGCTGAACGAGCGGCACTACGGAGCGCTGCAGGGCAAGAACAAGAAGCAGACCCTCACGGAGTACGGCGAGACGCTCTTCATGACCTGGCGCCGGTCCTTCGACGTCCCGCCGCCGCCGCAGCCCGTCGATGACGAGTTCAGCCAGGCCCACGACCCGCGATATGCCGACATCGAGGGTGGCCCGCCGGCCACTGAGTGCCTCAAGGACGTCATCGCCCGGATGCTGCCCTACTGGGAGAGCGCAATCGTGCCCGACCTGCGTGCCGGCCTGACCGTCCTGGTCGCCGCCCACGGAAACAGCCTGCGCGGGATCGTCAAGCATCTTGATGGCATCAGTGACGAGGCCATCTCAGGACTCAACATCCCCACCGGTATGCCGCTCATCTACCACCTCGACGACAACCTCAAGCCGCTCATCGTGGGCGGGGAGTACCTCGACCCGGAGGCCGCCAAGGCCGCGGCTGCGGCTGTCGCCAACCAAGGCCGCTGATCCGCCCGATAGCCGAGGCCGCCGTCGCGGCTGTCGCCGGTCACGGTCGCCGATCCCGGCGGGCTACTCCTCTTCGTTGTCCAGCGCGTAGTCGGGCTGCCACTCGCCGGTGACCAGGTAGACGACCCGGCGCGCCACCGATACGGCATGGTCGGCGAACCGCTCGTAATAGCGGCTGATCAGTGTCGCGTCGACCGCCGCCTCGGTGCCGGCCGTCCACTTGTCGTCCATCAGCATGTTGAAGATGTCCCGGTGGAGGCGGTCCATCTCGTCGTCGTCGCGCTCGAGGGCGAGCGCCGACTCGATGTCCTTGCCGGCGATGACCGACCCGGTCTTGGCCACGATCCGTGCGGCCACCTGGCCCATCTCCAGGACGGTGGAGCGCATCACCGGGGGGATCGCGGACTTCGGGTACCTCAGCCGGGCCACCTTGGCGACATGCCGGGCGAGGTCGCCCATCCGCTCGAGGTCGGAGCTCATCCGCATCGCGGTGACGACCATGCGCAGGTCCGTGGCCACCGGCTGCTGACGCGCCAGCAGGTCGATGGCGTGGTCGTCGAGATCTTTGCGCAGCGCGTCGATCTGCTCGTCCGCGGCGATGACCGTCTCGGCCAGGTGCAGGTCGGCGTCCAGCAGCGCGGTGGTAGCTCGCGACATGGCCGACCCGGCAAGTCGGGTCATCTCGACCAGCTGGTCGGAGATCTTGTCCAGGTCCTCATGGAAGGTGTTGCGCATGGTTCCCCTCTGGTCTTCGGGACGCGTGTATGCCGGGCACGCAGCGCCCGCGTGTCTACCGAAGGTCGCACCCCACGGTGAACGGTCTTCGGCGTTGAGGTGAACAGTAGGGGGCCGTGCGCCCGGATGGGGCTTATGGTCCGAAAATGGGACCGGCCGTCAGTACCCTGAGTGTTGTGGATCCCACGATTGAGGCAATTCTCGGCGGACTACTCGGCCTGGCGATCGGTGCCGTCTCCGTGGCTTCGGTCCGCCTGTCCGACCGTTCGCAGCACAGTCAGATGCAGCCTCCGGATCCCCACGCGCTTCCGGCCGGCGTGTCTGCCGTCCTTGCCGTTCTGCGCTCTGGGGCGATCGTGCTCGATGCTGCCGATGCGGTGGTGAGCAGCAGCCCGTGGGCTGTGTCGTACGGCCTGGTTCGTGAGGACAACCTGATCCACGACGAGCTCCGCAATCTGGCCCGGCAGGTCAGGCGTGACGGCGAGATCAGGGAGGTTGAGCTGGATCTACCCCGTGGTCCGCTGGGCCGTGGCCGGATGACCGTCGGCGCGCGGGTGGCTCCGCTGGGCAGCGCGTTCGTTCTCCTGCTCGTCGACGACCGCACCAAGGCCCGTCGGGTCGAGGAGGTCCGTCGCGACTTCGTCGTCAACGTCAGCCACGAGCTCAAGACACCCGTTGGCGGTCTCGCCCTGCTCGCCGAGGCAGTCCTGGAAGCCAAGGACGATCCCGAGGCGGTGGCGCGGTTCGCCCGACGGATGCAGGTGGAGAGCACGCGCCTCACCAGTCTGGTCCAGGAGATCGTGGACCTGTCTCGACTTCAGGTCGCCGACACCCTGCACGAGCCCGAGCTGGTTGACGTCGGTTCGGCGGCCACCGCGGCCATCGAGCAGTCCCGGTTGGTGGCCGAGTCCCGAGATGTCGACATCGTGACGGCGCTGACATCCGGCGCTTATGTGTTCGGCGACGCTGACCTGCTCACCACCGCCATCCGGAACCTCGTCGGCAACGCCATCCACTACTCCGAGTCCGGCACCCGGGTCGCGGTCAGCGTGCGTTCCGAGGAGGGCCTGGTGGAGATCGCGGTGACCGACCAGGGCCACGGAATCCATCAGAGCGAGCAGGCGCGGATCTTCGAGCGGTTCTATCGCATCGATGCCGCCCGGTCCCGAGATACCGGAGGCACCGGTCTGGGCCTGGCCATCGTCAAGCACATCTGTGCCAACCACGGCGGCGAGGTCACGGTCTGGAGCGAGGAGGGCCACGGCTCGACGTTCACGATGCGGCTGCCGGAGGCTCCCGCGGCCGAGGACACGTCCCACGTCATACCAGCCGGCCTGTCGGAGATTCCCAACCCTGACCACCGCACGCGAGAGGTGACCCGGTGACGCGCATCCTGCTGGTCGAGGACGAGGAGTCCTTTTCCGACCCGTTGTCCTACCTGCTGCGCAAGGAGGGCTATGAGGTGGCCGTGGCCGCGACCGGGCCGTCGGCGCTGGTGAACTTCGACCGCGACGGTGCGGACCTGGTGCTGCTCGACCTGATGCTGCCAGGACTGTCAGGCATGGACGTATGCCGGGCACTGCGGCAGCGCTCGTCCGTGCCGGTGATCATGCTGACCGCCAAGGACAGCGAGATCGACAAGGTCGTGGGTCTCGAGATCGGGGCGGACGACTATGTCACCAAGCCCTACTCGAGCCGCGAGCTGCTCGCCCGGATCAAGGCGGTTCTTCGTCGCGGTCAGGAGCCTGAGGGGCTGTTGCCGGCGACGCTCGAGTCGGGCCCGGTGCGGATGGACGTCGAGCGGCATACGGTCACCATCACGGGGGAGCCCGTCTCTTTGCCGCTCAAGGAGTTCGAGCTCCTCGAGATGCTGCTGCGCAACTCCGGCAGGGTGCTGACCCGGATCCAGCTGATCGACCGGGTGTGGGGCAGCGATTACGTCGGTGACACCAAGACGCTGGATGTCCACGTCAAGCGTCTGCGAGCCAAGGTTGAGCCTGACCCGCCGAACCCGCGGTTCATCGTCACCGTGCGTGGTCTGGGCTACAAGTTCGAGAACCCCTGATTCGTGAGCCGAGCCGACAAGACCGTGGGAGGCAGTTTCAGGGGGCAGTGGTCTGGGCCGGGGCTGGGGTGATGGTGGCGTAGTAGCCGTCGGGCGGCAGGACCGGCACCGACACCTCGGACACGCCACTGGCAGGGGTGCTGATCACGATCTTGACGATGCCACCGGGGGCCGCGCCGATGGCGGGGAGGCTGACCGACGCGCCGCTCTGGACCCCCGAGAGCCGCGTCTGCCTGTCGGCCGGCACCGTGGCGGAGGTCGAGCTGCCGCCGGCGCCGGTCGTGAAGGTGATCGTGATGGGGCTGGCGCCCTGGTTGACCACCATCCCGGAAAGTGTGCCCACCTCTCCCTCTGCGCGGGAGACGACCACCAGGTCGCGAATCTGCACGTCGCCCAGGTCAACCGCGACTCCGTCGGCAGGCTGGTAGGGCACGTTTGTCTGGATGGGCGACATGACCTGGCAGCCCGAGAGGACCACAACCCCGGCCAGTGCTGCGGCCACGAGAACGGGGTTGGCTGGGGTGCCCTTGAGCAGGGGGATTCGGGCCAGTCTGGGGCGTCGGCGCTTCACCCGAGGAAGCCTACCGGGGCGCCCTCGGCATAGCGCAACGACAGACACGCCTGACGCGCCATACGTAAAAAGGCTGGCCTGACCCCCGCGAAGCACGTGAATTACCCTTCTGTCAATACAGTAAATGCCGTCAATTGAGGGTCCGTCATGGCTCTGACCTGCAGAAACGCCTGCCCGTCAGTTCTGAGATGTCGTTCTGCCGTGCTATCCTTAGGGTCGCGAAAGGGGTACAAAGCAGATGGCTTTCAAGGTCGGCGAGACGGTTGTATACCCGCACCACGGTGCGGCATTGATCGAACAGATGAAGACTCGCACCGTCAGGGGCGAGGAAAAAATGTACCTGGTGCTCAAGGTCGCCCAAGGTGATCTGACCATCGAGGTCCCCGCCGACAACTGCGATCTGGTGGGTGTCCGCGACGTCGTTGGCCCCGAGGGCCTGGAACGCGTCTTCGACGTCCTGCGTGCTGCGCACACCGAGGAGCCGACCAACTGGTCGCGTCGCTACAAGGCCAACCTCGAGAAGCTCGCCTCCGGTGATGTCATCAAGGTCGCCGAGGTTGTGCGCGACCTGTGGCGTCGTGACAAGGACCGTGGCCTCTCCGCTGGTGAGAAGCGCATGCTTGCAAAAGCCCGTCAGATTCTCGTCTCCGAGCTCGCGCTCGCCGAGAAGACCAACGAGGACAAGGCTGAGGCCATCCTCGACGAGGTTCTCGCCTCCTGAACGTTGCCGTAGTCCTGGTCGCAGCCGGTGCTGGTGTGCGGCTCGGCGTTGGGATGCCCAAGGCATTCGCCCCGTTGTGCGGGGAGCCGTTACTGGCTCACGCACTGCGGGGCGTCCTGGGTTGTGGCGACGTGGGACACGTGATCGTCGTAGCGCCCACCTCCCACTGTGACCAGGCTCGTGACCTTGCCGGTCCAGACCCCCGCGTCGGTGTCGTGGCGGGCGGCGCCGATCGGTCGGCCTCGGTGCTGGCCGGACTCGCGGCGCTGCGCCCCGACGATGGCATCGTCCTGGTTCACGATGCCGCCCGGTGCCTGGCACCGCCGGACCTGTTCGCCCGGGTGATCCACGCCGTGCGCTCCGGGCATTCCGCCGTCGTCCCAGGCCTGCCCATCACCGACACCATCAAGGTTGTCGACGAACAGGGTCTCGTGACGGCAACTCCTGATCGCGAGACCCTGCGCGGCATACAGACTCCGCAGGGCTTCCTGCGCGAGGTGCTCGATCGGGCCTACGCCAACCGGGGCTCGGCCACCGATGACGCCGGTCTGGTTGAGCGGATCGGCCAACACGTGCGTGTCGTTCCGGGCGATCGGCGTGCGCTCAAGATCACCTCCCAGGCCGACCTGGCGGCCGCAACCGCGCTGCTGCAGGATGTCCCCTATGCCCAATAGCGTGCAGCCCTCGCCCGACCTGGCCTCTGGCGGTCCAAGCACCGGCGCGGTGCCCACACCTCGCATCGGGATCGGCGTGGACGTGCATCCGTTCGCCGACGACGCCCGGACGTTGTCGCTGGCGGGGCTCATCTGGCCGGACGAGCGGGGCCTGGCCGGTCATTCGGATGGCGACGTGGCCGCTCACGCTGCCTGCGACGCGATCTTCTCCGCCGCCGGGGTCGGAGATCTGGGCACTCATTTTGGCATCGACCGTCCCGAGCTAGCCGGAGCGGCGGGTGTCGTGCTGCTGAACAAGGCGGCGCAGATCGTGGCCGATTCCGGCTACGTCATCGGCAACATCGCCATCCAGATTGTTGGCAACAGCCCACGCCTCGGCCCACGCCGTGACGAGGCTCAGGCGGTTTTGAGCGCAGCGGTGTCGGCTCCGGTGTCGATCTCGGCGACGACCACCGACGGGCTCGGACTCACCGGTCGTGGCGAGGGCCTCGCGGCCATCGCCACGGCGCTCTTGTTCCCCGCACCCTGACGTCAGACCACCATGTGCGCAGTGGTCTGGCGCGGGGGCAGCCGGCTCGCCGGTAACCTTGGCGGGTGAGCATCCGCCTGTACGACACCGCCACGCAAGAGCTGCGCGACTTCGTCCCGATCACCGAGGGCAAGGCCGGCATCTACGTCTGCGGGCTCACGACCCAGGGTGCCCCGCACATCGGGCATGTCCGGTTTGCCGTGGCGTTCGACATTCTCCGCCGCTGGCTCACCAGAGGGCATGGCTTTGACGTCACGCTCGTCCGCAACGTCACCGACATCGACGATAAGATCCTGGCCAAGTCGGCCGAGTCAGGGACGCCCTGGTGGGCGTGGAGCTATGCCAACGAGCGCGCCACCAACGATGCGCTGGACCTGCTTGGTGTCCTGCGACCGACCTATGAGCCGCGGGCAACCGGTCACATCACCGAGATGCACGAGATCATGCAGACCCTCATCGACAAGGGTCACGCCTATGCGGCGCAGGACGGCAGCGGCGACGTCTACTTCGATGTACGCAGCTACCCCGCCTATGGAGAGCTGACCCACCAGCGGATCGACGACATGGAGGCCGCTGCGGATGCCGACCCTCGCGGCAAGCACGACCCGCGTGACTTCGCCTTGTGGAAGGGCCACAAGGCGGGTGAGCCTGAGACGGCGAGCTGGCCCACTGCATACGGGCAGGGCCGTCCCGGCTGGCACCTGGAGTGCTCGGCCATGGCGCGCAAGTATCTCGGCGACACCTTTGACATCCATGGCGGGGGCGTTGACCTGCGGTTCCCGCACCACGAGAACGAACAGGCGCAGTCGCGCGCGGCCGGCCTCGGCTTCGCCAACTACTGGTTGCACAACGCGTGGGTGACCGTCAGCGGCGAGAAGATGGGCAAGTCGCTGGGCAACTCGCTGCTGGTCAGCGAGGTCACCAAGATCGCGCGTCCGCTCGCCGTCCGCTACTACCTGAGCGCCGCTCACTATCGCTCCACCATCGAGTATCACGAAGGGTCACTTCGCGAGGCAGAGGCAGCAGTCGACCGTATCGAAGGTTTCCTGGAGCGCGCTCTGGCGGGCGGCTCACTCATGAACGGCGAGCTCGCACCAGGGTTCGCCGAGGCCATGGACGACGACCTCAATGTCTCTGGGGCTCTGGCCGTCATCCACGAGACCGTCCGCGCAGGCAACTCTGCGCTCGACGAAGGCGACGAGGAACGGGCCAAGCAGCTCGGGCTGCAGGTCATGGCCATGACCGGCGTCCTGGGCGTCAATCCGGTTGACCCGCAATGGAACTCGGCAATGGGCTACGGGGGCAACGGGGTCGACGAGGCTAGAGCGGCGCTTGATGCCCTCGTGCAAGATCGTATCCAGGCTCGCTCGGCCGCCCGCTCAGCGCGCGACTTCACCTCCGCGGACCAGATCCGCGATCAGCTCACGGCAGCGGGCATCGTTGTCGAGGACACGGCTTCGGGCGCGCGTTGGTCGCTGACCCGTCGCACCGACGCCTGAAAGGCGACCGAACATGCCTGGTAACTCTCAGCGCCGAGGCGCCGTCCGCGGGTCCAAGAAGGGTCCCAGCGCGGGCAGCGGCGGGCAGCGACGAAAGGGTCTCGAAGCCCGCGGCGCCACGCCCAAGGCCACCGAGCGCACCAAGCACCCGGCGCACAAGAGCGCAGCCCGTGGAGCCAAACGGACGGCCGCCCGCCCCGCCCGCAGTGGTGGCTCCGGCGCGACTCGCAAGGCCAAGGGCTCCAGCGAGATCGTCTACGGCCGCAACTCGGTGCTTGAGGCGTTGCGGGCGGACATCCCGGTGACCACGATGTACGTCGCCGGACGGCTCGAGTCGGACGACAGGGTCCGTGAGGCCCTCAAGATCGCCACCGGCCGCAGCCTGTCGATCTTGGAGACTCCACGCGGCGAGCTCGACCGGCTCACCGACGGCGGAGTCCACCAAGGCCTGGCCCTGCAGGTGCCGGCCTATGCCTACGCGCACCCGACCGACTTCGTGAACCCCGAGATGCCCGGCATACCGCTTATCGTCGCCCTTGACGGCATCACGGATCCGCGCAACCTGGGCGCGATCATTCGCTCGGTCGCGGCGTTCGGAGGCCACGGAGTCGTGGTGCCGGAACGGCGTTCGGTGGGCATGACCGCCAGCGCGTGGAAGACCTCCGCCGGTGCGGCTGCTCGCATTCCGGTCGCCCAGTGCAGCAACCTCACCCGCACTCTCGAGGAGTACCGCAAGGCCGGTTTCTTCGTCCTGGGCCTCGACATGGACGGCGACGTACAGCTTCCCGACCTCCAGCTGGCCAAGGAGCCCCTGGTCATCGTGGTCGGGTCCGAGGGCAAAGGCCTGTCCCGGCTGGTCAGCGAAACCTGTGACCAGATCGTGTCGATCCCGATGTCATCAGCCGTGGAGTCCCTCAACGCGGGTATTGCCACCGGCGTCACCTTGTATGAAGTGGCTCGCCGCCGCGCGCTGTAACAGCACCGCTGCTCCTCGTCGTTCGTGATCGGCATATCGGGCCCTGAATGGCGCACTGTCCTATAGCGTTTGCTGCATGTGCGCCAGTCGCACCTTCACCTCTGACGAAAGAGTCGCGCATGTCTGACTACGGCTCGACACCCCCGCCGCCTCCTCCGCCCCCGCTGCCCTCGTTCGGCTACGGAGGCGTTCAGGGCGCACCGCCGCCCAATTACCTCGTCTGGGCCATCCTGTCGACGGTGCTGTGTTTCCTGCCTCTCGGCGTGGTGTCGATCGTCTTCTCCACACAGGTCAACAGCAAGTGGGCCCTGGGCGACGTGGCAGGTGCTCAGGATGCTTCGAACAAGGCCAAGAAGTTCGCGATGTGGGCTGCCATAGCTGGCGTCATCGCCGTCGTCCTGTACGTCGTCTTCTTTGTCATCCTCGCCGCCATCCCCACGATCGGTTCCTGACCGGACGCGGTCTGGAAGGTTCGGATGCTCTGATGCCCGTGGTCCCACACCCCGCGTCGACTACTCCGGCGGCCTACCCTGACCCGGCCGCTGTCACCGGCGATCGGCGCCGGGTGGTGCTTCCGCTGGCGGTCGGGGCGGCGGGGCTTCTGGCGGCCGGTTATGTGACCGCGGTCGACCCGAACGTCACCGGTCACTACCCGATCTGCCCGTTTCTGTGGGCGACCGGGTGGTACTGCCCGGGGTGTGGAGCCCTGAGGGCGATGCACGCTCTGGGCCACGGCGACGTGATGGCGGCGTTGGCCCGCAACCCGTTCGCCGTCGTGGCAGCCGGGTACATCGCGGTCACCTGGATGCTCTGGCTCAGACGAACGGTCACGGGTCGGCCGCCGAGCTGGTTGGCGCCGGCGTGGGTGCTGCACGGCGTGCTGGGCGCGATCCTGGCGTTCTGGGTCCTGCGCAACCTGCCGGGCTGGACCTGGTTGTCTCCCGCCTGACGTCCTATCGTCTGTGCCGACCCTCAGGGAACATCGCCACCACCGGCATCGCGATCGTGTCGACGCCGAGCACCGTTGCCTCATCAGGTTTTCCGGGAAGCACGTTCTTGACGTAGTCGGCAACGGCGGAGTCGATCGGGATGTCGTGGTCCGCCGTCTCTGACATGTACCAACGGTGCTCGAGGACCTCGTGGAACACCTCGGCCGGCTCCAGCTTTCGGGTCAGATCACGGGGGACGGCTCGGGTGATCGGCTCGTAGATATGGGAAAGCCAGTCATGGGCCACCAGCTCCTCGTCGTCATTCTGCCGATCTTGTGAGGCGCGGTAGGCATCGAGGTCGTTGAGCAGGCGCCGAGCCTGGTTCTCCTCGACGTCGAGACCGGTCAGGCGAAACAGCCGGCGTGAATGATGGCCTGCATCAACGACTTTCGGCTGAATCTGGATGGTCGTCCCACCAATGTCGGTGGAGATGGACAGCTCGTCGACGTCGAAGCCGAGCCCGTTCAGGCGACGGATGCGTTCCTCGACTCGCCACCGGTCGCCCCGCTCGAACCGCTCGCGTTCGGTGAGCTCGCGCCACAGGCAGCGATAGCGGTCGACGATCGTCTCCGAGATCGTGACCGGATCGACGGAGTCGGCCAGGAACTCTCCGGCCTCCAGATCCATCAGCTCGCCGGCGATGTTGACCCGGGCGATCTCGAGGTCATGCTCACGCTGCCCGACAGAGAGCTTGTTGCGGATTTCACCGGTCTCTGCATCAACGAGGTATGCCGCAAACGCACCCGCGTCCCGGCGGAACAGGGTGTTGGACAACGACACATCCCCCCACCAGAAGCCCGCCAGGTGTAGCCGAACCAGAAGCACCGCCAAGGCGTCGATCAGCCGTTGGGCCGTGTTCGGGCGCAGGCCCTGGCTGAACAGCGCTCGATAGGGCAGCGAGAACTGCAGGTGAAGGGTGATCAGGCAGGCGTCCAGCTCCTGGCCGTGGGCGTCGGTGCGACCGCTGATGACGCCCAGGGGCAGGACACAGGGCTGGTCGATCTTGTTGAGAAAACGCAGCATGTTGTACTCGCGGGTGGCCAGGTCTGCCTTGATCTCCTTGATCGCGATCACCACGCCGGAGAGCTTGACGAAGCGCACGACATGCCGGGAGATACCGCGCGGGAGCGCTGCAAGTAGCTCGGTCGGCCAGTCCTCCAGCGGCAGCGACCAGGGCAGGTCGAGCATTGCGGGATCCAGCCTGGCTGCGGTGATCTCAAGTGCCACCTGATCATGGTGACACGGCAGAAGGTGGCGGCGTCCTCGAGGGACACCGCCACCTTCTGGCCGATGTGGGACAGGCTTACTCGATGCGCAGACCGGTCTCTGCGTGGAACAGGTGCACGTGGCCGACCCGTGGCGTGAGGTTGACGACGGAGCCCTTCTTGGGAGGGGTCCGTCCGTCGACGCGCGCGATGATCGGCTTGACCTCACCGGTGGTCTCGGTGGTGGAGCCGTAGATGTACGCGTCGGCGCCTAGCTCCTCGACAACATCGACGGTGACGTCCAGCCCCGAACCGTCGGTGACGATCGTGAGATCTTCAGGACGGACGCCGAGAGTGACTTCCTTGCCGGCCTTCGAAAGGTCGTCGCGCTCGATCTTGTGGGTGCCCCCACCGAATTTCACGCCGCCTTCGACGACGGGAACGTCGAAGAGGTTCATCGCCGGTGAGCCGATGAAGCCGGCGACGAACACGTTGTCCGGGTGGTCATACATCCGGCGCGGGGTGTCGCACTGT
The DNA here is from genome assembly GCA_038249115.1 of Actinomycetales bacterium. GTDB lineage: Bacteria > Actinomycetota > Actinomycetes > Actinomycetales > Dermatophilaceae > UBA4719. Next base: position 755 of record JBBRWQ010000053.1, on the reverse strand, counting down.
TGCAGGATCCCGTCCTTGAGGACCGCGACCCGGTCGCCCATCGTCATGGCCTCGATCTGATCGTGGGTGACATAGACCGTGGTGACGCCCAGTCGCCTTTGCAGAGAAGCAATCTGGGTCCGTGTCTGAACGCGCAGCTTGGCGTCGAGGTTTGACAGCGGCTCGTCCATGAGGAACACCTGCGGGTTGCGGACAATGGCCCGGCCCATGGCAACGCGCTGACGCTGGCCGCCCGAGAGTGCCTTGGGCTTGCGCGCGAGGTAGTCCTCGAGGTCCAGGATCTTGGCGGCGTCAGCAACGCGCTTGGCGATCTCGGCCTTGTTGACCCCCGCGATCTTCAGTGCGAAGCCCATGTTGTCGGCGACGGTCATGTGCGGATACAGCGCGTAGTTCTGGAAGACCATCGCGACGTCGCGGTCCTTGGGGGACAGGTCGGTGACGTTTCGGTCGCCGATCCATACGTCGCCGACGTTGACTTCTTCCAGTCCGGCGAGCATTCGCAGTGCTGTGGACTTGCCGCAGCCGGAGGGACCGACCAGGACGAGGAACTCACCGTCCGCGATGTCGATGTTGAGCCCGTCTACCGAGGGCTTGTCGTTGCCGGGGTAGGTGCGGCTTGCATTGTCGAACTTGACTGTTGCCATGGAGAGTCAGCCTTCCTTCACCGGCAGGAACGTGCCGGACGATCCGTTGTAAAGGGGGAGTGGAGCACCCAGGCGCAGGTACGCACGGGCTACCCAAGCATTCTGTCCCAT
>JBBRWQ010000052.1:0-24457 GCA_038249115.1 Actinomycetales bacterium | reverse complement strand
GTACGGCAACCGTGATGACCGTGCGCCTCGTACCTATGGCGGCGACCGTCCGGCGCAGTCGTACGGCAACCGTGATGACCGTGCGCCTCGTACCTATGGCGGCGACCGTCCGGCGCAGTCGTACGGCAACCGCGACGACCGTGCGCCTCGTACCTATGGCGGCGACCGTCCGGCGCAGTCGTACGGCAACCGTGATGACCGTGCGCCTCGTACCTATGGCGGCGACCGTCCGGCCCGCACCTATGAGAAGCGCGAGCCCGGTGCGGCCCGCTCGGACTTCAAGCGTGACGAGAACTACGGCAAGCGCACGGATCGCCCCGCCCGCACACACGAGAACCACGCCCCCAGACCGGTCATCGACACGACCCCCGTGGTCGTCGCCGGGGACAACGAGTTCGCGGCCCTTGGTCTGCCGGCCGCTCTCGTCGAGCGCCTGGCGCGTGAAGGCATCACGACCCCGTTCCCGATTCAGACCGCGACCATCCCGGACGCCCTGGCTGGGCGCGACGTTCTCGGCCGCGGCCAGACCGGCTCGGGCAAGACGTTCGCCTTCGGCCTTCCGACCCTGGCCCGACTGGCAGCCGGTGACCGGGCCCTGGCTCGTCGTCCCCGGGCCCTGGTCCTGACCCCGACCCGCGAGCTCGCGATGCAGATCAGCGACGCTCTCGAGCCCTTCGTCCACGTGATGGGCCTGCGTCACAAGCTGGTTGCGGGCGGTATGCCGTACCCGCCGCAGCTGATGGCTCTCGACCGTGGCGTCGACCTGCTGATCGCCACCCCGGGCCGGCTCAAGGACCTCATCGAGCGCGGAGCCGTCCAGCTCACCGATATCGCGATCATGATCCTCGACGAAGCCGACCACATGGCCGAGATGGGCTTCCTGCCCGAGATCACCTCTATCCTCGACGGCCTGCCGGAGGGCGGCCAGCGGCTGCTCTTCTCGGCCACCCTGGACCGCGGTGTCGACGCAGTCGTCGATCGTTACCTCACCGATGCCGTCACCCACTCCACCGATGACGTGACGGCGAGCGTCACGACGATGGACCACCACATCCTGCTCATCGACCCGCAGCACAAGAAGTCGATCACCGCCGAGGTCGCCAACCGCGAAGGCCGCACCTTGGTCTTCGTGCGGACCAAGCTTGGCGCCGACCGCGTGGCCGAGCAGCTTCGTGAGCAGGGCGTCTTCGCTGCCGCCCTGCATGGCGGTCTTGCCCAGGGCGCTCGCAACCGCGTGCTCAATGCGTTCAAGGACGGCAGCCTGCCGGTGCTGGTCGCCACGGACGTCGCAGCCCGCGGTATCCACGTGGAGAACATTGGTGTCGTCCTTCAGGCCGACCCGCCGGCCGACCACAAGGACTACCTGCACCGCTCGGGACGTACGGCTCGCGCTGGCGAGAAGGGCAGCGTCATCACCTTGGCGCTCCCTCACCAGAAGCGGATCATGGAGCGACTTGCTCGTGATGCCGGCGTCGATGTGGTCGCGACCCGGGCAACTCCGGGCGACGCACTGCTGACCTCGACCGGTGCCTGCCCGCCCAGTGGTGTGCCGATCCCGTCCAGCCAGTCGCGCCGCGTGCTCGAGGCTGAGAAGAAGCCCTTCCGTCGCTCCTTCGGCGGCGGCGGCCGTGGTGGCCAGGGTGGCGGACCGCGTCGCAGCAACGACGGCTCGCGTGGTTACCGTGGCTCGCGCGACTGACACGATCTGAACCAGACAGACAGCCCGACCGGTATACACCGGCCGGGCTGTCTGTCTGCCGGGCGAGCTCTCGGGATAGAGCAGGTTCGTCATTGATAGCGCAGCGACGCGGCTGCTCCATCAATGACGAACCAGCGCTATGTGGCGCGCTCTGGGCCGCCCCGCGCGAGAATGGCGTGGTGACCATCGACTATTCCACCGGCAAGCTGCTGGTCGCGACACCTCGGACTGTCGGTGAGATCTTCTGGCGCAGCGTCGTGCTCGTGCTGCAGCATGACGAGGGGGGCGCACAGGGTGTCGTGCTCAACCGGCCCCTGGCGGCCCCTGTGTCGGCGGTGCTGCCCGACTGGCAGGACTACGTCACCGATCCGCCCACGGTCTTCCAGGGCGGGCCGGTCGCCATGGACTCCGCGCTGGGTCTGGTGACCGTCCCTGGCGACAAGCAGGAGGAGCCGATGGGTGTCCGACTGTTGTTCGGCGGGATCGGGATCGTCGACCTCGATGTTCCCCCGGTGGTGGTGATGCCTGAGGTGGCCGGGCTCCGGATCTTTGCCGGATACGCCGGGTGGTCCCCGGGTCAGCTCGAGCAGGAGATCCGCGATGGAGGCTGGTATGTGGTGGAGTCCGAGGCGCGCGACGCCTTCAACCCCGAGCCGGAGACGTTGTGGACCACGGTGCTGCGTCGACAACGCGGCAATCTCGCTCTGGTCGCGTCCTTCCCCGAAGACCCCACGATGAACTGAGGCCTCGTGCAGCACCGGAGCGCCGGAGCACCCGGCATACCGGCTTGGATAGACTTGGCCGCATGAGTGATTCGCGTGCTGCTGTCAATGGACTGGACGACCCGAACGATCCGTTCGCACCCCAGCGGCAGCCCTCTGGCCCTTCTTCGTCGCCAGCCACGACAACGGGAGTCATCGAGCGCGAAAAGGTCGAGGAGCAGCTTCAGGAGCCCGGTGACCACGAGCGCTTCGCGCACTACGTCCGCAAGAACAAGATCATGGAGAGCGCGCTGTCTGGTGAGCCGGTGGTCGCTCTGTGTGGCAAGGTATGGGTCCCCGGACGTGACCCCAAGAAGTTCCCTGTGTGCCCCACCTGCAAGGAGATCCATGCGGGCTTGCGCGGGCCGCAAGACGGCGAGAGCTGAGCCGCACGACTGGGCCGCGGCACTCTGGCAGCATTCATTAGCACATCGCGACGATGTTGGACCGACCTGGGGTGCGGCATGTCGGTGGCCGAATCCCGTTACGATTAATGGCATATGAGCACCGCGGCCGCTTCCAGTCTCTCACCGGCATTCCCGGAGCGGGCCGCATGGGGCACTGCTTCCAAGCTGCGTGCGTGGCAGGCCGGCGCGCTGACCCAGTACCTGCGTTCCACCCCGCGTGACTTCCTCGCGGTTGCCACTCCGGGTGCCGGCAAGACCACCTACGCGCTGCGTCTGGCGACCGAGCTGTTCCACCGCGGTGTCATCACCAGGGTCACCGTCGTCGCGCCGACCGAGCATCTGAAGACGCAGTGGGCCGATGCGGCTTCGCGGGTCGGCATCCGGATCGACCCACGGTTCACCAACGCCGCCGGGCGCCACGGGGCTGAGTACGACGGTGTGGCAGTGACGTATGCGCAGGTTGCCAGCAAGCCGTTGCTGCACCGGGCGCGCACCGAGGCCGCGCCCACGCTGGTCATCCTGGACGAGATTCACCACGGCGGGGACAACCTGTCGTGGGGAGATGCGATCCGCGAGGCCTTCGAGCCGGCCGCCCGTCGACTTGGCCTTACCGGCACGCCCTTTCGCTCCGACACGAGCCCGATCCCTTTCGTACGTTACGAGTTGGGCGCTGACTCAATTCGTCGCAGCAAGGCCGACTACACCTACGGCTATGCCGAGGCGTTACGTGACGGGGTCGTCCGCCCTGTGCTGTTCCTGGCCTACGGCGGTTCGATGCGTTGGCGCACCAAGGCCGGTGACGAGATCTCGGCCAAGCTCGGGGAGCCGATGACCAAGGACGCCACAGCACAGGCGTGGCGGACCGCCCTCGACGCCAAGGGTGAGTGGATACCGTCGGTCCTGTCGGCAGCGGACAAACGGCTGACAGAGGTACGCAGAGGTGTGCCGGACGCCGGTGGACTCGTGATCGCCTCGAACCAGACCCAGGCCCGCGCCTATGCCAAGATCCTGCATGACATCTCGGGCGAGCGCCCCGTCGTCGTGCTCTCGGACTATGCGGGTTCGTCAGGCAAGATCGAGGAGTTCGCAGAGGGCAACCAGCGCTGGATGGTCGCGGTGCGCATGGTCTCCGAGGGCGTTGACGTCCCACGGCTGTGCGTCGGGGTCTATGCCACCTCCACTGCCACGCCTCTCTACTTCGCCCAGGCTGTCGGCCGCTTCGTACGGGCGCGACGTCGCGGAGAGACCGCGTCGATCTTCCTGCCGAGCGTGCCGGTCATCCTCGAGCATGCGGCCCGGTTGGAGGACGAGCGCGACCACGCCCTGGACCGCGTCCGCAAGCCCGGCGACGACACCTCCATCTGGTTCGAGGAGGATGACCTGCTCGCGGCGGCCAACCGGAGCGGGTCGAGCGCGGACCTTGAGCAGACGTCGTTCGAGGCGCTCGAGTCCGATGCCGAGTTCGACCACGTGCTTTTCGACGCCCAGCAGTTCGGGCTCAACGCCGAGGTGGGCAGCTCGGACGAGCAGGAGTTCCTGGGGCTCCCGGGCCTGCTCGAGCTCGACCAGGTGGCCTCTTTGCTGCGCGCCCGGCAGTCTGCTCAGAAGGGCTCGGGCCGCCCGAAGGCGGATCCCCAGCTCGCCACCCACCGCGCGATGGCGGCGAGTCGCAAGGAGCTCAACGCGCTCGTGTCCGCCTACGCCCGCAGGACCGGCGCGCCGCACGCCGTGGTCCATGCGGACCTGCGCAAGAACTGCGGTGGACCGGCGCTCGACCAGGCCAGTGCCGCAGACGTTGGACAACGGATCGAGACCATCCGGCGCTGGATCGTCGGCCGCCGCTGAGCCCAAGAGCCATCCGGACGTAGAGCCGCTGATCCGCTGCCGCCGTGGAGCCGTGGAGCCGCGACGCAAACTGTGAGGGGTGACCCTGGCCCTAGGCCGTGGAGCAGCGCGCTGCGATAATGCACCAATTACCCAGGTGTCTGGAGTGTGGAATGCCCGAGCGACGATCCATCGGTCCGGTGGACACCATGTGGTTGAACATGGACCGGCCCAACAACCTGATGGTCATCGACTCGGTGATGTGGTTCGACGAGACGATCGACTGGGAGCTGCTCGGCCCGCTGCTCCAGCGTCGCCTGCTCGACCGATACCCGGTGTTCTCACAGCGGCCCGTGCCGCCGTCCAACCCGTTCGCATCGCCCTACTGGGAGGACGACCCCGACTTCGACCTCAGCCGGCACCTCACACGGGCCACCTTGCCGGCACTCGGCAACCTGGAGGCTCTGCAGCGGTTCGTTGAGAGCCGGATGAGTGTGCCGTTCGACCGGAGTCACCCCTTGTGGGAGGTGATCCTCGTCGACGGTTACGGCAGCGGCTGCGCACTGGTGTCCCGGTTCCATCACTCGCTGGCCGACGGTATTGCCCTGTCGCAGGTGCTGCTCTCGCTCACCAACGACTCACCAGCGGTCGACCTCGACGAGATCGAGGCGGGCGAAGCATCCTCACCCAACGCGGGCGGTCTCATCGGCGCGGCCCGTTCGTTGATCGACACGGGCGCACAAGCAGTACGTGGCGGCCTTGGGGCCTTGTCTATGATCCCCGAGCTGGCCAATCCGTCCCGGGCCGTCGACCTGCTCGAGCTCGGCTGGAGAACCGGAAAAGTCGCCGACAAGCTGTTGTTGGGCCACAACCCGCCGTCGCTGCTGGCCGGTGAGCCAGGGGTCGACAAGAGGGCGGTCTGGTCCGGACCCCGTGCGATCAAGGAAGTCAAGCGGGTGAGCCGGCTGACCGGAGCCACCGTCAATGACGTCCTCGTTGCGGCCATCTCCGGAGCCGTCAACACCTACCTGCGCGATCGCGGTGGCGACCCAGCCGACCTCACGACCATGATCCCGGTCAACGTGCGTCCTCCCGACCAGCCGTTGCCACGCGAGCTCGGCAACATGTTCGCCCTGGTTTATCTGAAGATGCCGACCGGGGTGAGAGCGCCGCTGGAGCGGGTATCCGAGGCCAAGAGGCGGATGGACTGGATCAAGGTCTCCCCCGAAGCGGTCCTCACGTTCGGCCTGAACAGGGTGATCGGACGCCTCGAGCCGCGTTTGTCCAACTCCCTCGTCAACTTCTTCTCGGACAAGGCCATAGGGGTGACGACCAACGTCGCCGGACCCCAGCACCAGCGCTTCGTCGCGGGGGTGCCGATCGCCGGCAGCGTCGGCTGGGTGCCCGGTTCGGGCCGCCAGACCTTGGGGGTCTGCATCTTCAGCCTGGCCGGAATCGTGCGCGTGGGCTTCAAGGTCGACGCGGCGCTGGTGCCGGACGTCGAGAAGCTCGTTCACGCTTTCGACGAGGACCTGGACCAGCTGCTACGGATAGCGGCCCGCGCCCTCTGACCGGCTCACCAAGGAGGAGACCATGCCGACCGACCATGCGACTGAGACGCTTGTCGTCGCTGCCCCGATCAAGCGGGTGCTCACCACCATCCGGGACGTCGAGAGCCAACCGGAATGGATCGAGGAGATCATCGGGGCTGAGGTCCTCGAGAAGTACGACGACGGCACACCGGCCAAGGCGCACTTCACAGCCACCTCGCCGGTCGGCAAGGACACCTACACGCTGGCCTACGAGCATGCCGCCGATGGCATGAGCTGGAGCCTGGTCGAGGGTCGGCTGCAGACCGGCCAGGATGCGGCCTACACGCTGCGCGACCTTGGCCGGGGCAAGACCGAGGTGACGTACGACCTGACGATCCGCCACAACCTGCCCCTGCCCGGTTTCCTGCGCGGACGCGTGATCAGGGGTCTGGTGCACAGCACCGTCGAAGGTCTCAAGGAGTATGTCGAGTCGTGACCTCCCGGGCACCGACCACCTGGCAGTCAGCTGAGGGCTCAGGCAGTGGGATGCCCGCTCAGGCTTGGCTCATCGTTCCGGTCTTGAGGAACCGCGCATGCCATGACAAGGCCTCGTCGATCAGGTGCGGCGTGTGCTTGCCGGAGTTGCTGGCAGTGGCCCGGTCCAGGTAGTCCTGAAGCTCCGGCCGGTAGTCGGGATGCGCGCAGTTGTTGATGATCTGCTGGGCGCGGCGCCGTGGCGGCAAGCCGCGCAGGTCGGCTACGCCCTGCTCGGTCACGATCACGTGCACGTCATGCTCGGTGTGGTCGACGTGGCTGACCATCGGCACGATGCACGAGATCGCCCTGTTCTTGGCGGTCGAGGGTGTCAGAAACATCGCCACCCAGGCATTTCGGGCGAAGTCGCCGGAGCCGCCGATACCGTTCTGGATGCTGGAGCCCATCACGTGCGTGGAGTTGACGTTGCCGTACATGTCGGCCTCGATCATGCCGTTCATCGCAATGCAGCCGAGTCGACGGATGACCTCAGGGTGGTTGCTGATCTCCTGTGGCCGCAGGATGATCCGGTCGCGGTAGTCGCCGATGTTGGCCCGCAGATCCTCCAGGCCTTCGTCGCTGAGTGAGAAGGCCGTCGCCGAGACCATCGCGAGGGTCCCAGAGCGCAGCAGCTGAAGCATTCCGTCCTGGATCACCTCCGTGTAGGCGGTCAGGTCGCGGAACTGTCCGGCGTCGAGCCCGTTGAGCACAGCGTTGGCGATGTTGCCAACTCCGGACTGCAACGGCAGCAGCGAGGCGGGCAGACGTCCCTGCTTCACCTCGTGGTTCAGGAACTCCACGACATTTGCGGCGATCAGCTCCGAGTCGCTGTCGACGGGCTTGAACGCAGAGTTGCGGTCAGGCGCGTTCGTGTGGACGATCGCGACGATCTTGTCCGCCGGACACTGCAGATAGGGGACGCCGATCCGGTCGGAGGGCTCGATGATCTGGAGCGGTTTGCGATGTGGGGGCAGTGCAGTGCCGTAGTAGATGTCGTGCATGCCCTCGAGCTCGGCGGGCTGCCAGGAGTTCACCTCGAGGATCACGCGGTCGGCCTGGTCGATCCACGTCTTGTTGTTGCCGACCGAGGATGACGGGATCAGCGAGCCATCTTCGGTGATGCCGGCGACCTCGACGACCGCGACGTCGAGCTGCCCGAAGAAGCCCTCCCAGACCATCTGGGCGACGTGGGACAGGTGCACGTCCAGGTATTCCATCTGCCCGGCGTTGATCTTGGCGCGGCTGACCGGGTCGGACTGGTACGGCATCCGCAGGTCGATCCCGTCGACACTGGCCAGCGCACCGTCGAGCTCCGGCGCGGTGGACGCGCCGGTCCAGACACTGATGCTGAACCGCTCACCGCGAGCGGTCGCGTCCTTGACCCGATCGACCAACGCGCCGGGGACGGCTTTGGGGTAGCCGGCCCCGGTGAACCCGCTCATCCCCACGTTGTCGCCGGGCCGGATGAACTGGGTTGCCTCCTCGGCCGTCATCACCTTGCCGGCGAGAGCCGTGCAACGCATACGCGATTGGTCAGTCATCTCAGTACTCCCGTTTGTAGCCAAACGCCCAAACGGTTCACCGTCCGCAACGCCATTGGCTGCCCACCTTAGAGCCCTCGACGTGCGACTCGCCGACGGGCGGGCGTGAGGAGTCTTGACCGCACGGTTCGCGCGGGCGATGCACGGCGTGAGGCGAGCCGGTGCGGCGTTGAAGATGGCAGGTATTGCCCTGGCCATCACGTGTGCTGGAAGCCTTGCCGCGTGTTCGCAGCCGGTCGGGACAGGTGACTGTGGGACTGGGACGACACGCAGGCCCTGCTGGGCGACAGGGTCATCGTGGTCGCCCGGAGCGGATCGTGGGTCAAAGTAGTCGTGCCCGACCAGCCGACACCTCTGGATGCCCGCGGGCACCCCGGGTGGGTGCCGATCGCACAGCTCACCGCAGTACGCCCGGTGGCCTCGGGGTTGGTCGCGACGGTGGTGGCGTCAGCCCTGCGAAGGACTCATTCCGGCGATGAGCCTGCACTCTGGACAAGTGGCAGGGTCCGGTAGCCGATGCGGGTTGCGAGCGCGATGACCGTCGATGCCCTGATCACGTGCCCGTCGTCGACGACCATGTCGATCACCCGCTGCAGGTCCGCGTTGTCCTTGGCGACGACCCTGATCAGGAGGTCTCCTGATCCGGTGATCGTGTGCGCCTCGAGAACTTCGGGTATCCCCGACAGGTGCGTGACGACGGGGTCGTGGCCGCGGGTCTGGCGGATCTCCAGGGTGCAGAACGCCGTCACCGGGTAGCCCATGGCGGCAGTGCTCACCTGCGGGGCGAAGGTGGTGAGCACTCCGCGTTTCTGCAGACGGTCGAGCCGGGCCTGTACGGTCCCGCGGGCGACGCCGAGGTGTCGTGAGGCGGCCAGGACCCCGATCTGCGGGTCCTCCATGAAGGTGCTGATGATGCGAGTGTCCAGGTCATCCAGCTTCATGGGCAGATTGTATAGAAGGAGGCGGTCGAGGCAGTGCAGTTTGTGCAGCATTGACCGTGGCGGCAACCTCTCGAACTATTCGTGGCAGGCTAGAGCCCATGACGCAGCCATCCGGGTGGTACGACGACCCGCAGGACCCCAGCCAGCTTCGCTACTGGGACGGGGTCAGCTGGTCCAGTCACGTCACGCCAAAGGTGTCGCCGACGGTTCAGGACTCCACCATCGGTATGCCGTACGGCGTAAAGCCCGCTGCCACGCGCCCGGAGGCGCCCGGTTCCCATGGCGCGACAGGCCCGTCGGGTGGGCCGGGTGGCTACGGTCCGGCTCAGCATTGGCAGCAGGGTGGAGGAGCGCAGGGTGGGCCGATGCCGGCATACCCGCAGCTCGGGTATTCGACTCTGCCGTCGACGCCCGACGGTGTCGCGCTGTCAGGCTGGTGGAAGCGCGTCCTGGCCCGGATCATCGACAACATCATCATCTCGATCGTGGCTCTGCCGTTGACATTGGGCCCGATAAGGCAAGTGGTCACCGTCCTGCAGGACTACATCCAGAAGGTCGTCGACACTGTGGATGCCGGCGGCTCGACGATGCCGGCTCAGCCTGACGGGCTCACCGGACCGATGCTGCAGATCAGCCTGACGATGCTGGTCCTCTACCTGGTCTACGAGATCGCGTTTTTGACCATGACAGGTGCGACTCTGGGCAAGAGGGTCGCCGGGATCAGCGTCCGGTTGCGGGACGAGCCTGGCCCGCCGCCGCTGGCTGCGGTTCTGACGAGGACGGCGGTCAAGGAGGGCGGGGATATTGTCGGTCTCGTGCCGGTGCTGGGCCTCTTCGGTTCGCTCTTCAGCTTTTTGGACATCCTGTGGCCGTTGTGGGACGACAAGAAGCAGGCCATCCACGACAAGGCCGCCGCTACCAACGTCGTGGTGGGACCGCAGCCCAAGCGGCTGCCGAAACCCTGAGCAAAGCGGTACTCAGGCGAGGGAGAGGAAGAGCTTCTCCATCACCTTGATGTCCAGTGACCCCTGATCGTCTGGATCCGTCAGGCACTGCTTGAGGCCGGTCGCGATGACTGCGAAACCGGCGCGGTCCATGGCGCGGTTCACCGCTGCAAGCTGGATGACGATGTCCTTGCAGTCACGGCCCTCTTCGATCATCCGCAGGATGCCGCCGATCTGGCCTTGGGCTCGGCGCAGTCGGTTGACCACGGCAACCATCTCCTCGGGGTTCAGCTGGACCATGGTGACTCCTTGACATCGTTGGCGGTCATTCTTGGTTTGATCTTCAGTTCGTTCTAAGAAGCGCTCATCCTGCGATCGAGTGGCTCAGCTGTCGGCTGGGGCGTGCGTGAGCGCGTCCAGGGCCGCTGAGAGCCGCTGACCGGCCTCGTCCGCGACGACGGACAGGGCGTCGTTCCCGGTCAGCGCCACCATGATCTGGGGGTCGATGGCTTCGACGACCGTCGTGTCGTCAGCCAGGGCGCGGACCACGATGTTGCAGGGCAGCAGCAGCCCAATCGAGGGCTCCACCTGCAGGGCGGCATACGCAAGGGGTGGCCGGCAGGCGCCGAAGATCACCTGGGGTGGGATGTCAACATCAAGCTTGGCCTTCAGCGTGGCCTGCATGTCGATCTCGGTGAGGATGCCGAAGCCCTGGTCAGCCAGGGACGCCCGGGTGGCTGCGAGGGTGTCGGCGAACGGGCGGGCGACCGTCGTGGTCAGTGCGTAAGACACGCTGCTCTCGTTTCGTTTGGTGAGGAGTCTGTCGTCTCCTGGCCCTGACTATACCGCCAGGGGTATGAAGGAAGGACCATGCCAGACATCTGGGCCGCTGCCGACCTGCCGGTGGTCACCCCGGGCGAGACGGCAGCGACCCAGATGCTGTCGCAGGTGAAGCTGACTAGATGAACAGGAGCTGTGCGCCCTCAGTGAGCTCGATGAAGTCGGTGGCGCTGATGATGCCCTCGACGTCGTCGTAAAGGTCTTCCTTGGTGAGCTTGTTCATGTCGGCGGACAGCCGGCAGGCCCAGAGGTGGCCGCCGGAGGCCACGATCTGCTCCAGGAAGTCAGGGACCTCGGGCACGTCGAGGTCCGCGATGGTCTTCTTCATCTTCGCCGTTGCCATGGCTGTCATTCCCGGGATCCCGCCCAGCCCCTGCGGCATGTGGGTGGCGGTGTTACCGAGCATGGTGAACTTCAGGTCGCCCATGGTCTTCTTGGTGATCATGTCGAAGCCCCAGAAGGTGAAGAACATATGGACCTCGACCCCCTCACCGAGTGCGGCGTTGGCCAGGATCAGCCCCGGGTAGGCCATGTCCAGGTTTCCCTTGGAGCAGATGAAGGCGATCTTGCGTCCTGCGCCGGCGTCTGAGTCGAAGTTGGGGACGATCGCCGGAGCGGTGTCAGTGTCTGTCATGTCGGTGTCTTCCTTACTGGTCGGGGTGGGCTTAGACGCAGCCGACGGGCTTGGGCAAGCCGGCGACGTAGGCCATCTTCTTGGCGGGCTTCTGCGGGAACAGGACGAACAGGGTCTTGATCGGGATGCCTCCGACGGTGGACACCCGGCGCAGGGTCGCGGTCTCGCCAATCTCATCGAAGTCCTTGCGCAGGAACCGGATCGCACTCCAGTGCTCATCTGTCAACGTGATGCCGATCTGGGCGGCGAGCGCGGTCGCGAGTGACTCGTCCCACTCTTTCGGGTCGATGAGGAAGCCCTCTTCGTTGACGTGGATCTCTTGGCCGTTGAGCGTGGTCACGGGCATAGCGAGCTGTCTCCTCTACTTGGTTGGTGTCATGTTGTGGGGTGGCGCAACTGGGGTCTTTCCGACCATGGACATGTGGGTCGATACCGGCATCGAGCGACCGGGGAGGAGCACATTCCAGTAGATCCAACGGAACGCCATCTTGCCGAAGTGGTTGGCCCGGGTCTCCTTCAACAGGCTCATCGGGCCCACCAATGGCAGCGGGTATTTGCCGGCCAGCGGTTCGGTGTCGTAGTTGAAGTCGATGAGCAGGGCCTTGCCGTTGCCGGACTCAATAAAGCAGTTGGCGTGGCCGTCGAACCAGCCGGTCATCGGCTTGCCTTCGATGATCTCGAGGAAGTTGTCGGTGAAGATCTCCACCGCAAAGTGTGCGACAGATCCCGCCTTGGACGCAGGGATGTCCGAGGCGTCGCCGATCGCGAAGATGTTCGAGTTCGCTTTGGACTGCAGCGTGTTCTTGTCGACCGGAACGAAGTTGAGGTCGTTTCCCAGACCGGAGCGGGCGACGAAGTCGGCGCCCATGTTCAGCGGAACAGTGACCAGCAGGTCGAAGGGCACCTCGCGCTCGTCGTAGGAGACCAGCAGCTTCTTCTCGACGTCGATGTGCTCGACCATGTAGTCGGTCTCAAGGGCGATCTTGCGTTCGTCGAGCAGGTACTGGAGGGCTGTAGAGCAGATCGGCTTGGTGAAAGCACCAGGTAGCGGCGTCACGTATACGATTTCGACCCGGTCGCGCAGACCCCGCTCGCGCAGCCAGGAGTCAGCCAGGAAGGTGAACTCCAGCGGTGCGACCGGGCACTTGATCGGCATGTCGGTGATGTGTACGACGAGCCTGCCGTGGTCGAAGGTCTTCAGCGCCTCCGCCAGCGCGTTGGCTCCGTCGAAGGTGTAGAAGTCGAAGATGCTCTTTCGCCACTCGGCATCGAGCATCCCGGGGGTCTGGTCAGGCCGGGGTGTGGTGCCGGAGGCGATCAGCAGGTAGTCGTAGTCAAAGGTCCGCCCGTTGGTCAGCACCACCGTGTTGGCTGCCGCATCCACGCGGTCGACGTCGCCGATCACGAAGTCCACTCCGTCAGGCAGGGTGGTGTGGCGCGAACGGGTGATCTGTTTGGGAGAGTAGGTGCCGAAGGGAAGGAACAGATAACCCGGTTGATAGTGATGGACGTCGTCCTGGTCCACGATGGTGATGTTCCACTCGGAAGGTTCCAGGCGGCTCCTCAGCCGGTTGACGATCATCGTGCCTGCGGTTCCGGCACCCAGCACGAGCAAATTCTTCACGGACTGCTCCTCAGCGTCATGTGGTGGTCATACACAGTCAACCCTCACGCTAAGAAACACTCTGGAGCAGGAATAGTGCCAAAGGTCCTGCTACCCCATGGGGTATGTCCAAAGTCACACCAGGATCAGGAACCGCCCATCTCCATCGGCCCGCCCATGTTCTGCCAGGCGTTGATACCGCCGGCGAGGTCGAAGACGTGGGTGAAGCCGGCGGCAGCCATCTGCTCCATCGCCTGGCCCGAGCGGTTCCCGCTGCGGCAGTACACGGCGTAGGTCGCGCTCTTGTCCAGCGCCGCGATCCCGGCCGCGAAGTCGGCGCCCTCGAAGTCGACGTTCTTGGACGCAGGCAGATGCCCTGTCGAGAACTCGGCCGGGGTGCGCACGTCGAGCACGATCGTTCCGGGTGCCTTCATGGCGGAGGCGAAGTCGCTGGCGGCCATGTGCTGACTGGTCGATTGCGAGGCTGAGTCGCTCATCGGTGAGCTGGACGAACAGGCGCTGGCACCGGTGAGCACCGCAACGGCCATCGCCGTGGCTGCCAGCCGGCGGGACCAGGATCGTGTGGGGTGCATTCGCATGTCGTGGGTTCCTTCCGTACAGAGAAAAGGGGTATCAGATGTGCGGGTGGACGGCCTTGAGGGTCAGCCATCCGCCAGAGAGGTTGCGGGCATCGAAACCTTCGCTGAGCAGCACGCGGGTAGCGAGGTACGACCGGACACCGCTGGCGCAGTGCACGCTGACCGCGCGTCCATTCTCCACCGCGCGAACCTCGTCCAGCCGCTGCCGGAGCTCGAGGTGGGGAATGTTGAGGGAGCCGTCGAGGTGGCCCTCGGCATGCTCAGACCGGGATCGTACGTCCAGCACGAGGGTGTTGGCCATGACCTCGTCCAGATCCTGGGCCTGCCACTGCGGCATGGTGCCGTCCAGGACGTTCTGGGCAACGAACCCCAGCATGTTCACCGGGTCCTTGGCGGAGCCGTATGGCGGGGCGTAGGCGAGCTCGAGCTCTGCGAGGTCGTCCGCGGACATGCCGGCCCGGATGGCGACCGCCAGGATGTCGATGCGCTTGTCCACGCCTGCGCGGCCGACCCCCTGGGCTCCCAGGAGCGTGCCATCGGGGGCGAAGCTCGCGACCAGGTGAACCTGTTCGGACCCGGGGTAGTAGCCCGCGTGGTCGCCGGGGTGAATGTGCATCACCTCGTGCTCGATGCCTGCCTTGCGCAAGGTCGCCTGGTTCGCTCCGGTCGTGGCGGCCGTCAGACCGAAGACCCGCACGATCGCGGTGCCGAGGACTGACGCCTGGGGGGTGGTCCGGCGCTCGCAGATCGAGTCGGCCGCCCTGCGCCCCTGTCGGTTGGCCGCGCCGGCCAACGGCACCGGGATCCGGGCGCCGGTGATCGCCTGGGTGACCTCGACGGCATCGCCGACCGCCCAGATGTGGGGGTCGGACGTGCGCTGGTCGGCGTCGACGCGGATCGCGCCGGTCGGGCCCAGCTCCAGGCCGGCATCGGCGGCCAAGGCGCTCGCGGGCCGCACCCCGACGTTGACGATGACGAGGTCGGCGGCCAGGGCTGCGCCGTCGGACAGGGTGACCCTCACCGCCACGGGTGAGGTGCCTTTCCCCGGCTCGCGGATGACGCCGCCCAAGGTGACCGGCATCGTGCTGGGCGCCGAGGTGATGGCTTGGGCGGATACGCCCAGATGTAGGTCGACCCCGTGTGTGGCGAGCTCGTCAGCCAGCAGTGATGCGAGCTCGGCATCCAGTGGAGGCAGAACATGGTCGGCCAGCTCGACGAGGTGAACTTGAAGGCCGCGGGTAGCCAGAGCTTCGACGGCCTCGAGGCCGATGAAGCCGGCTCCGATGACGACGGCGCGCGGGGCGTGCCCGGTCTGCTCTCGGGTCTCGAGCAGCTCGTCGACTCGGCCCCGCAGCGCATCGACGTCGGGCACGGTGCGCAGAGTATGCACGGCAGGGTGGTCCAGACCCTCGATCGGCGGTCGGACGGCCATGGCGCCGGGGGACAAAAGCAGTGCGTCATACGGCAGGGAGTAGGTGCCGTCCCTGCCCTCGATGGTGACCTTCTGCGAGTGCCGGTCGATGCCGCTGACCCGGTGACCGGTACGAACGTCAAGGTTGAGGGACTCAGCCAGCGACTCTGGCGTGTGCAGCAGGAGGGCTTCACGCTCGGCGATCTCGCCGGAGAGGTGATAGGGCAGACCGCAGTTGGCGAAGGAGACATAGTCACCCTGCTCGAGGACGACGATCTCAGCCCGCTCGTCCAGACGACGGGCTCGGGCCGCCGCACTCATCCCACCGGCGACGCCTCCGACGATCACGATCCGCCTGCCTCCCTCGATGGGGGAGAGGTCGAAGGGGGAGAGATCAGCGGTCGAGGACGCTGTGGTCGAGATCATCGGCCGACCGACCCGCCCGCGCGCTGCCACGCGCCGATCCCGCCGGACAGGCTTGCCGCATCCCACCCGAGACCGCGCAGGTGCTTGGCCGCGGTGCGTGAACGCATCCCGCTGGCGCACATGACGACGACGGGGCGGCCCTGGCGCAGGCGGCGAGGTGCCTGGTCGATATTCCCGAGAGCGACGTGGACGGCGCCGGGCGCATGCCCGGACTTCCACTCACTCTTCTCCCGGACGTCCAGCAGGGTTGCGCCGCCGCGGACTACTTCCAGGGCACGCTCGGCTTTGATCTTGGAGCCAAGGCTGCCGTCGTTCGGCTGGCCACCGAACAACGCTCGCATCCGATCGAGCAAAGACAGAGTGGCCGCCGGGGTCGGCGTGGGGGTGGATGAATTGTTCACTGTGGGCTCCATACGTCGAAGTATACCCTAGGGGGTATACGGACAACACCGACGGGTGAGTTGTCGATACCCCCGTCGGGATCTCGGGAAATGTGACAAACCCCATACCCAGGGGGGTAAGGGACCTTAGTCCCTAATACGCCCCCGGGTATGGACTTAGTCTTCGACCGGCAGACAGGTCACAGGTCCAAAGATGGACCAGAGCCGTCCGTCTGCTGAGAGAACGACACCCCCGGAGCGCCATCGTGCGCCCCTCTAGAAGGAGACATCACCATGACTGTAGCCATCGAGGATCTCAAGACTCTGAAGTCCGATCTGGTGGTTGACTCCCGCGCCACCTCGTGCCCCGGACCCATCCTGGCAGCCAAGAAGGCCATCGGCCAGATTGCGGTTGGTCAGGTCATGGAGGTTCTCGCCAGCGACTCTGGCACCCTGAAGGACCTGCCGGCCTGGTGCAAGAAGATGGGCCACGACTACCTCGGTTCGCTCGACGAGGTCGGCTACCTGCAGCTCTTCCTGCGGAAGACGAAGTGAGCTGACAGTGACGACAGCTGGCCCGACTGGCTTCAAGCCGAAGATCCTCGTCTTCTCGACGAACAACATCTCCGACCCCGGTATCGACCTGGCCGGGAGCAGGCACATGCACTACCCGGCGACGGTTTCGACGATGAACGTGCCGTGCAGCAGCGGGATCAAGCCGGGATGGATCCTGCATGCGTTCGAGAGTGGGATCGACGGGGTATTTATCGGCTCCGACGGCTTGGAGTGCGCCCTGCTGGCCGACTGCGGGGAGCGCTCGGCGCTGATCCTCTCGCAGGCGCAAGAGCTGATGAAGGCTCAGGGAATCCAGCCGCAACGGCTGAAGATGGCAGCGCTCTGTTCGGTGTGCGCTGAGCCGTTCGTCAACTACATGCGTGAGTTCTCGACGATGCTGACGGATCTCGGTCCGGTCTCGGCCGTCAAGACTCTCGCGAATGTCGCATCGTGACCACGACAATAGAGAGTGAGGCGTCTGACGCCATGACCGCAAGCACGCCAGTCGCGACGCGGAAGACGATCATCGTCTTCAGCGGTGAGTTCGACAAGATGGTGGCCGCCTTCATTATCGCCAACGGGGCAGCCGCGATGGACGACGAAGTCACGATGTTCTTCACCTTCTGGGGCCTCAACGCCCTGCGGCGTACCGAGAACGTGCCCACCAGCGGCAAGAGCTTTCTCCAGAAGGCCTTCTCCAAGATGATGCCTCAGGGTCCGGAGCACCTGAGGCTCTCTCACATGAACTTCGCCGGCGTCGGCCCCAAGCTCATGCAGAAGATGATGCGTGAGGAGAAGGTCATGTCCCTGGAGGCTCTCATCGAGTCGGCTCGGGATCAGGGCGTGAAGATCATCGCCTGCGCCATGTCGATGGACATCATGGGGCTGCGACCCGAAGAGCTCATTGACGGCATTGAGTACGCCGGGGTCGCCGCGTACCTGGGCGACACGGATGAGGCAAACGTCAACCTGTTCATCTAGAACTTAGCCGCGCCAAAAGGGCCGGTTCGAGCTCAGCCGCAACCTTCGGGTGCGGCACCAAGATTCAAAGACTGGAGTTACAGATGGACTACGACGTCATGGTGATCGGCAGCGGCATAGGCGGGATGGAGTCGTCGATCAAGCTCGGCGACATGGGCTACAAAGTCCTGCTGGTCGAAAAGGAGGCGAGCGTCGGCGGACGGATGATCCTGCTCAGCAAGGTCTTCCCGACCCTCGACTGCGCGAGCTGCATCTCTGGGCCGAAGATGTCGTCGACCATCAACCACCCCAACATCACGACCAAGCTGTACAGCGAGGTCATGGGGATCGAGCGCGACAGCTTCGGCGCCTTCCACGCGAAGGTGAAGGAGAAGTCCACCTTCACCGACTGGTCGGCCTGCACCGGCTGCAACGAGTGCCAGGACGCCTGCACCGTGGCGGTGCCCGACGAGTTCAACGCCGGCCTGGTCGCACGCCGTGCGGCATACATCGCCTTCCCGCAGGCGGTGCCGAAGAAGGCAGTGATCCAGCGGGCTGGAACCTCACCGTGTATCGATGGATGCCCCGCCGGGATCAAGGCGCACGGCTACGTCTCGCTCGTTCGCAACGGCAAGGACGAGGAGGCGTTCCAGCTCGTCCTCGACGCGACGCCGCTCGTCGGCACCCTCGGGCGCGCGTGCTACGCGCCGTGTGAGTCCGAGTGCACCAGCACCAAGCTCGAGGGCTCGGTGCCGATCCGGCTGATCAAGCGGTATGCCGCCGACCAGCACTACTTGACCCATGGCGAGACCCCGTCCGGTCCGGCCATCGAGATCGACGCGCCCAACGGGCGCCGGATCGCCATCGTCGGATCCGGCCCGGCCGGCCTCACCGCCGCCTGGCAGCTCGCGCGAAAGGGCTACGCGGTCAAGATCTTCGAGAAGCGGTCCGAGCCCGGTGGCTACCTCCGGCACGCGATCCCCGTCTACCGCCTCCCGCGCGAGGTCGTCGAAGCGGACATCGCCAACCTCACCTCGATCGGTGTCGAGATCGAGTGCGACGCGGCCGTCACCGACCTCGCCTCGCTCAAGGACAAGGACGGCTACGACGCTGTCATCGTCGCCACCGGCACGCAGAACGCCACCCGGATGGACGTCCCGAACGAGGACGCAGACGGGTCGGTCAACGGCCTGGACTTCCTCGACGACGTCGCGAACGACAAGGCCCCCGACCTCACCGGCAAGAAGGTCGTCATCGTCGGCGGCGGCAACGTCGCCATGGACGCGGCCCGCGTCTCCCTACGCCTGGGTGCCGCCGAGGCCAAGGTCGTCTACCGGCGGACCCGCGCCGAGATGCCGGCGCACCACGTCGAGGCCGACGACGCCGAGGCCGAGGGCGCGGTGTTCGACTTCCTCGTCACCCCGCTCGAGGTCCTTACGAGCGACGGCAAGGTCAGCGGCGTCAAGCTGCAGAAGATGCAGCTCGGCGAGCCGGACGCCTCAGGGCGGCGCAGCCCGGAGCCGGTGCCCGGCGCCGAGGCCACGATCGACTGCGACCTCATCATCTCGACGATCGGGATGAGCCCCGACGAGGAGCTCTACGAGCAGGTCGTCAGCGTCGGCCGCGGCAAGCGGATCACGGTCGACCCGCACTCGCTGCAGACCGAGATCGACTACCTGTTCGCCGCCGGCGACGTGACCACGGGCGCTACGGACATCACGACCGCGATCGGCGCCGGACGTCGGGCCGCGCACATGGTCGACCGTTGGGTCAACCACGAGCCGTTCACCGGCTTCGCCGCCCTCGACGACCGGATCGACGTCGTCTCGCAGGACGAGGTGCTCTCCCGGCAGACGGCGTTCGGCCACCGGAACCCGATCAAGGCCGAGGTGGACCTCGTCAAGATGCCCCGCGACTTCCACGAGATCGAGGTGGCGCTCACCGAGAAGGAGGTGCGCTCCGGTGCCGGCAGCTGCATGGACTGTGGCGTGTGCTCCGAGTGCCAGGAGTGCGTCAATGTATGTCCCGGGAACGCCATCAGGTTGGACAAGGTCGAGCAGGTCTCCGACGTCACGGTCAGCGCCGTCGTCGTCTCGACCGGATACAAGCTGTTCGCCGCTGACCTGAAGCCGGAGTACGGCTTCGGCACCTACGCCAACGTGATCACGGGCATGCAGATGGACCGCCTGCTGGCGCCGACACGTCCGTTCAACACGGTGTTGCGGCCTGGTGATGGGAAGGTGCCCGACCGTATTGCCTACGTCTCGTGCACCGGTTCGCGCGACAAGACGTCGGGCAACCCGCTGTGTTCGAAGGTCTGCTGCATGTACTCGGTCAAGCAGAACCAGCTGATCATGGGGACGCTGCCGCTGGCCGACGTCACCATGCACTACATGGACATCCGCGCGGCCGGCAAGCGCTACAACGAGTTCTACGAGCAGGCCAAGGACATGGGCGCCACCTACATCAAGGGACGCGTCGCCAAGATCACCGAGAAGGACGACGGCGATCTCATCGTGCGCTACGAGGATGTCGAGAACGGCGGCCAGATCGTCGAGGCGGAGTACGACCTCGTGGTGCTCGCTGTTGGCATCCAGCCGAACCGCGACGTGGAGCGCCTCTTCACCGGCGAGAAGCTGGGCCTGGACGAGTACTTCTACGTCGCTGAGCCGAACGAGGATCTTGAACCCGGCAAGACGGACATCCCCGGCGTCTTTGTCGCCGGTACCGCGGCGGGAGTCAAGGACATCGTCGACTCGATCCTGCACGCGGGGGCCGCGTCCGCCCAGGTCGCTGCTCACATCGAGGCTGAGCACCTCAGGGCCGCTCACCTCGAAGAACTGACGATCACGACGGAGGCGCTGGTATGAGCGAGCAGGGAGACGCTGTCGTCAGCGGGCAGGCAGAGGTTGGTTTGAGCGGGCAGGGAGACGCTGTCGTCAGCGGGCAGGAAGACGCTGTCGTCAGTGAGCAGGGAGAAGCTGGTACCAGCGGTAACCGACGTATCGGCGTCTACATCTGCCACTGCGGTGGCAACATCTCGGACTACGTCGACGTGGCCAAGGTGCGCGACGCGCTCAAGGACGACCCCGACGTGGTGGTCTCCGAGACCACGCTGTTCGCCTGCTCCGACGGCACTCAGCAAGACATGATGGCGGACATCAGGGAGAAGAACCTGGACGGTCTGGTGGTGGCTTCGTGCTCGCCCAAGCTGCACCAGGTCACCTTCCGCGGCGTGGCCAAAAGGGCCGACCTCAACCCGTACACCTACACCCAGGTGAACGTTCGCGAGCAGGCCTCCTGGGCCCACACGGACGACCACGAGGGCGCGACTGCAAAGGCGATCGGCCTGGTCAAGGCGGGCGTTGCCAAGACGAGGCTGTCGACGCCGCTGGAACCGCTCGTGGTGAAGACACTGCCCCGCACCATGGTGGTCGGCGGCGGGGTCGCAGGCCTGCGGGCAGCGATCGGCCTGGCCGACATAGGGCTCGCTGTGGACATCGTCGAGCGTGCGCCCAAGCTCGGCGGGTGGGTCGGCGAGCTCGGTGAGATGTTCCCGTACGACCGCAACGGCCACGAACAGATCGCCTTCCTCGTCGCGGAGGTCGCGAAACGGCCGTCGATCACGGTGATGACCGACGCCGAGCTGGTGTCCAAGTCCGGCAGCTTCGGCAACTACCTCGCGGAGGTCCGAATTCACGGGCAGGAAGAGCTGGTCAAGACCGAGGTCGGCACGATCGTGGTGGCCACCGGGTTCGACAGCTACGAGCCTGAGGCCGGCGAGTTCGGGTACGGCATCGATGGTGTCCTCACGCTGCCCGAGTTCATGAAGCTTGTCGATGGCACCGAGGGCCCGGTTGTCTACAAGGGCAAGCCGGTCCGCACGATTGCCTACGTCTACTGCGTCGGCAACCGGCAGCCGCCCGGCGGCAACGAGTACTGCTCGAAGTTCTGCTGCACAGCGACGGTGAACGCGTCGATACAGATCTCCAAACGCGACTCGTCGGTGCACCAGTACCACCTGCACCGCGACGTCCGGACCTATGGCAAGTACGAGCTCAAGTACACGGAGTCGCGCGAGCGTGGCTCGGTCTACATGAGGTTCCCGGACGAGACTCCGCCGTCGGTGGCCACAATGCCTGACGGACGTCTGGCTGTCACGGTCGTCGACGCGCTGACCGGCAACGAAGAGCTCACTCTCCCGGCCGATCTGGTCGTGCTTGTCACCGGGATGGTGCCGCGTGAGAACACCGACCTGACCAGCGTCCTGAAGCTCCCGGTCGGCGTCGACGGGTTCTACAACGAGATTCATCCAAAGCTTCGCCCGGTCGAGACCGTGGTCGCCGGCGTGATGATCGCCGGTGCCTGCCAGAGCCCGCAGACCTCCTCGGAGGCCGTCGCGTCCGGCTTGGCGGCCGTCGCCCAGAGCGCGGGAATCCTCTTGAAAGGATTCGCCGAGCTCGACCCGCTCGTGGCCACGGTGGATGCAGCGGCCTGCATTGGGTGCACCGAAAAGTGCCTGCCCAGCTGTCCGTACGACGCCATCACCGCAGTCGACAGCGACGGGCGCAAGGTGGCTGAGATCAGTGCGGCCGTCTGCAAGGGCTGTGGCGGGTGCGTGCCGGTCTGCCCGGAGGACGCGATTGACCTGCTCGGATACACCGACGCCCAGATGCGGGCGTCCATCGAAAGCCTGGCGAAGGAGCCGGTTTCATGAGTACCACGCTGAGGGACCCCCGCGAGATCATTCGCGAGGAACCGACGATGCACGCCCCGATCCTGTGGGCCCTGAGGGCAGGACCGCTCACTGTCCCCGAGATTGCCGAGCACATCGGTTTTCCGAGCGACGAGGTGCTCTTCTGGGTTATGGGGATGCGTCGCTACGGCCACATCGTCGAGGTCGAGGACCCCACAGATGAGGGCTACTTCCGCTACGCAAGCGTCCGCCAGGAGGCGACCTCATGACCACACTCGTCGACACCGAGCTCCTATCCGATCTGAAGCGTTTTGGGGCGGCCGACGTCTCAGCCTGTTTCAGCTGCGGCACCTGTACGGCGATCTGCCCGTTGGTGGACAACGACAGCACGTTCCCGCGTCGCATCATCCGTTACGCGCAGGTGGGCATGAGGGACGAGCTGCTCTCGAGCAAGGAGCTGTGGACCTGCTACCAGTGCGGTCAGTGCTCCGACAGCTGCCCGACCGAGGCCGATCCCAGCGAGTTCATGGCAGCGGCCCGGCGGTACGCCATCTCGAGCTACGAGCCAACCGGCCTGGCCAGGATCCTCTACACCAGGCCCGTCGTCGGCTCGCTCATCGCCACAGCGGTCGCTGTCTTCTTCGCGGTCTTCCTGTATGCCTCGCACGGTCCGCAGGACGGCGCTTCGCTCGAGCTCTTCACTTTCATCCCCGAAGGGCTGATCCACTGGACCGGCGTCGCCGTGATGGGTGCGCTGGTCGTGGCCGGGGCCTTCGGTCTCACCAGGATGGCTCGGGGTGTCGCGCGCAGTGAAGGCGTCAGCCTCAGGGCGTTGTTCGGTGGCCGCGCCGCCCTGTCCAGCACCGGCAAGGCGCTGTGGGCGGCGCTCGGAATCGAGTCGCTGGGCCAGCGCCGGTACCGCGAGGACTGCAAGGACGACAACCCGCTCGAGCCGTTGTACCGCCGTCGGTGGCTGATCCACGCGTTGACGATCTGGGGTTTCCTCGGCCTGTTCAGCGCGACCATCCTCGACTGGGGCCTCGCCCTCATCGGGGTCAAGGAAACCGGCACACCGATCCCGCTGTGGTACCCCTCGCGCCTGATCGGGACCATCGCCGGACTCGCCCTGCTGTATGGCGTGACCATGTTCATGGTCAACCGCAAGCGCGAGGTCAACCGGGCGGCGCAGCACTCAACCGCCTCGGACTGGCTCCTGCTCGTGCTGCTGTGGATCACCGGAGCGACAGGCTTCTTCATCGAGGTGGCGCTCTACCTTCCGAACGCTCCCGCGTGGGGCTACTGGGTCTTCCTGTTCCACGTCGCCGTGGCCATGGAGCTGATGCTCCTCCTGCCGTTCACCAAGTTCGCCCATGCGATGTATCGGCCCGTGGCCTTGTTCTTCTACGCGTTGGCCGCAGACAAGTCGAAGCAGGCCGCCTGACCCGCCCGCCCGATCGAGGATGCGGTCTTCATGAGCAGCGGAGTCGTGACGCGTAGCACAGATCTCCCACCCGCGTGGAAGTCGGTGCTCTCGGTCGTCGCGCATCCGCGGCTAGCCGCTGAGGTGGTCGCTGAGGCCGAGGCCTGTCACGCAGACGGGTTGCTGGCCTTCGACACCACCGGGCTCACCGGTCACCTCGACCAGGTGGCCGCGACGTCGGCAGTACTATCGGCAGCGGAGATGGTCACGCTGCCGGTCCTGGGCTGGACCTTCCCCGAAACCGTCGCGGCACAGCTGAACCAGGAGTTCGGGGCTGGCATCGCCGGAGACCGGGACAACGACGTCGACCTGCGGGTCAGCTTCGAACGCGCCCGGCAGCGTCTGGCCAGCCACGCCCTCGTGGACCAAACGCTGCCTGGTGGCGCCACGCGGCGACGTCTGCAGCTGCTCGCCGACTCAGGGTGCCTTCGCTGGCTGCTCTGAGACAAGAAACAATTGGAAGAGACGGATATGTACAAGGTTTTGGACAGAGTGGATTACTCAGCTGACGTGTTCATGCAGGTCATCGAGGCCCCCGCGATCGCTGCGGCGTGCGAGCCAGGGCAGTTCATCATCTTGAGGATCGATGAAGAGGGGGAGAGGATCCCGCTCACCATCGCCGATTTTGACCGCGAAGCAGGCACCATCACCATCGTCGTCCAGGCGATCGGCAAGACGACGCGGCAGCTG
>JBBRWQ010000051.1:0-25134 GCA_038249115.1 Actinomycetales bacterium | reverse complement strand
TGGTGGAGGACGCGTTGGAAGCCGGCTACCGGCATATCGACACGGCGGCGGCATACGGCAACGAATCAGGTGTCGGTGCTGCGATCGCAGCGTGCGGAATCCCGCGGGAGCAAGTCTTCGTCACCACCAAGCTACGCAACGGTGAGCACGCCACCGCGGCGGAGGCCTTCGAGTCCAGCCGGCGAGCGCTCGGCGTGGACGTGATTGACCTGTACCTCATTCACTGGCCGGTCCCGTCCCAGGGACTGTTCGTCGACGCCTGGCAGGTTTTGGAAGAGATTCTTGCCGCCGGCGGTACACGGGCCATCGGTGTATCCAACTTCCTGGCGGAGCATCTGGACACCCTTCTGTCCAAGGCGACGGATGTCCCTGCCGTCAACCAGATTGAGCTGCACCCGACCTTCCAGCAGACAGCCCTGTCCACCCAGTGCCACGCTCGTGGGATCGCGGTTGAGGCCTACAGCCCCCTGGGCAGGGGTGCTGATCTGAACGGAGCAACCGTGACCGCGCTGGCAGCGAGCCACGGGGTGACCCCTGCGCAGATCGTGCTTGCCTGGCACCTTGGCATCGGCAACATCGTGATCCCCAAGTCCGTCCACCCGCACCGCATCCGCGAAAACCTCGCCGCGGCCGACATCACTCTCAGCCCGGACGAGATGGACGCCATCAGCGCGCTGGAGTCCGCCAACCGGATGGGCGCTGACCCAGCCGAGGCCGCCTTCACCCAGATGTAAGGCATCGGCTCCGAGCGCTCAGCCCATCCGCGCGGCGACCTCAGGCGGGAAGCCGCCGGTGGCCACCGGTCCCCAGCTGGTGGGCGTGATCCGGATCAGCGACTTGCCCTGGCTGGCCATCGCCTGCTTGTACTCGTCCCAGTCAGGGTGTTCACCTGCGATGGAACGGAAGTAGTCGACGAACGGCTCGAGCGCTTCGGGCATGTCGAGCACCTCGGCCGTGCCGTACACCTGTACCCAGGGGCCGCCGAAGTCGTCGGAGAGTACGCAGATGCTCACCTCGGGGTCGCGCCGGGTATTGCCCGTCTTGGCCCGCTGGGGGTACGTCGAGACCACGATGCGGCCCTCGGGGTCCACGCCGCAGCTCACCGGCGAGAGCTGTGGCCGTCCGTCGCGGCGCGTGCACGCGTAGATCCCGTTGTGCCGGGGACGCAGGAAGTCGAGGAGCTCGTCGCGGGCAACGGTGTCGGCGGTGGCGATGTTGGGCATGCCTGCGATGCTAACTGCCTGCTGTTTCGCGCTGGAAGCCGTGCGCTCGTGCAGGAGCCCAGCGGTGACCCTTAGTCTGCTGACCTCAAGTGTCCTGACCTCACGTGTCAGGAGTCCGCCGAAGTCAGGGAGCCAACCCACATGATCTGTCGGATCGCGATCGTCAACCGCGGAGAGGCCGCCATGCGGCTGATCCACGCTGTGCGCGAGCTCAATGCGCACGGCGGAGCCCAGATCGAGACCGTCGCTCTGCACACCGACGGCGAGCGGTCGGCGATGTTCGTCCGGGAGGCTGACACGGCATACGCCATCGGTGCTGCCGTGGATCGTCCCTACCTCGACCTTGCCGTTCTGGAACGTGCGTTGACGCAGACGGGTTCGGACGCCGCCTGGGTCGGCTGGGGCTTCGTGGCCGAGGACCCGAACTTCGCCGAGATGTGCGAGCGGATCGGAGTGACCTTCATCGGCCCGGGCGCCGAAGCCATGCGACGCCTCGGCGACAAGATCGGCTCGAAGCTGCTGGCAGAGCAGGTCGGAGTGCCGGTCGCACCATGGAGCGGCGGCGCTGTCGACGACGTCGAGGCAGCTCGCGTGGCCGCGCGGCAGATCGGCTACCCGTTGATGCTCAAGGCCACCGCTGGTGGCGGCGGGCGCGGCATACGCATGGTCACCTCCGACGACGAGCTGACCGACGCGTTCGAACGTACTCGCGACGAGGCGACCCGTGCCTTCGGTAGCGGCGTCGTGTTCCTGGAGCGCCTGGTCACCGGCGCACGGCACGTTGAGGTCCAGGTCATCGCCGATAACCACGGCACCGCATGGGCGCTCGGCGTGCGTGACTGCTCGGTGCAGCGACGCAACCAGAAGGTCATCGAGGAGTCCGCCTCGCCGGTGCTGGACGACGAGCAGGTGGCTGAACTCAAGACGTCGGCCGAGCGACTCGTTCTCGCGGTGGACTACTGCGGAGCCGCAACCGTCGAGTTCCTCTATCACCCCGGGGAGCGGACGTTTGCCTTTCTCGAGGTGAACACCCGGCTGCAGGTCGAGCACTCGGTCACCGAGCTGACCACAGGCTTCGACCTGGTCAAGGCGCAGCTGCTGGTGGCCTCGGGCGGCCGCCTCGAGGGCGAACGACCCACCGAGTACGGGCATGCCATCGAGGCGCGGCTGAACGCGGAGGATCCGGACCGTGACTTCGCGCCCTCCCCCGGACGCATCGCGCTGCTGAACCTTCCCTCCGGCCCGGGCATCAGGGTCGACACAGGCGTGAGCCAGGGCGATCTGATCCCGGCGGACTTCGACTCGATGATCGCCAAGGTGATCGCCCATGGGCGGACCCGCGAGGAGGCACGTGCCCGGCTGAGTCGTGCCCTGGCTGACACCGTCGTGGTCATCGAGGGCGGTATGACGAACAAGAGCTTCCTGATCGACCTTCTTGACCAACCCGAGATCATCGACGGCAGCGCCGACACCGGGTGGATCGACCGAGTCCGCAGCCAGGGCAGGCTCCAACCCGACAAATATGCCGGAGTCGCGTTGGTAGCCGCTGCGATTGAGGCGTACGGGGAGCAGAAGGAGGCCGAGCGGCTGCACTTCCTTTCAACGGCGCACGGCGGCCGGCCCCAGGCACGACACGAGGTCGGGCGTTCCATCGACCTGAAGCTTCGCGGCACCTCGCACCGGGTCACCGTCGCTCAAGTCGGCCCCACCCGGTTCCGGGTCGGATTCGATGCGGCGCAACAGAGTCGACAGGTGGACGCCGACCTCGAACGGCTCGGTGACTATGCCGGTCGGCTGGTCATCGGCGGCCTCCGGTACCGGCTGGTCAGTGCGACCCACGGCCCCGTCCACCTGATCGAGGTCAACTCGTCCACCCACCGCGTCACTCGTGACGAGGGCGGTGTCCTGCGTTCTCCTGCGCCGGCGCTCGTCGTGGCGGTGCCGGTGTTTGTCGGTGACCGCGTCGAGGCTGGTGCACCGGTGCTCGTGCTCGAGTCGATGAAGATGGAGACGGTGCTCCATGCACCGTATGCCGGCCGGGTGCGTGAGCTGCTGGTGAGCATTGGCGGACAGGTCGAGACCGGCACGCCTGTCGTCCGGCTGGAGCCCGTCGACGAGGACGACGTGAGTATGCCGGGGGAGGGGGTCGTCGTCGCGCCCGCCCAGAGCCTGGATCTGCCCGCGCCGCCCGAGGAGACCACGGTCACCCGCGGCGCGCGCTACCTCGACGACCTACGCAGCCTGGTGCTCGGGTTCGACCTCGCGCCCGAGGACGCTGCCCGCTCTCTTGCCGACTACCAGCGCGCGCGCGCCGAGCTTGCCTCGTCCGGACAGTCGCCTCTGCATCGCGAGATCGACGTGTTCAGCGCTTTCGCCGACCTGGCCGAGCTCGCCCGCAACCGGCCGGCCGAAGAGGACGGGGCCGATGCACGCGTTCACAGCCCGCGCGAGCATTTTCACGCCTATCTGCACAGCCTGGACGTCGACCGCGAGCACCTGCCCGCAGGGTTCCGCAGCCGTCTGGCCCGGGCGCTGGCACATTACGGCGTCGGCGATCTCGAGCGCAGTCCAGCCCTCGAGGATGCAGTATTCCGGATCTTCCTGGCCCAGCGGACGGCATCCGATCTGGTCGTCATCCCGCTGCTGCAGCATTGGATGGCCGACCAGCCGCCGGTCGGCGACGCCGCGGACAAGGCGCACGAGATTCTGGACCGGCTGGTGCAGGCCACCCAGCTGCGTTCCCCGATGGTGGGAGACCTGGCCCGCAGCGCCCGGTTCCGCTGGTTCGACCAGCCGTCGGTCGACGCGGAGCGCAGCGCCGTGTTGGCCGGTGTGCGTACCGAGATCACCTATCTGGCTGACCATCCGGACGCGGCGGATCACGACGCACGCCTGGATGCGCTGGCTGCGATCCCTGAACGGATCGTGAGGTTCCTGGCTGAACGCATCGAGCAAACGCTGCCCCAGCAGGAGCCGATGCTCGAGGTGCTGATCCGCCGGCACTACCGCGAGTACGAGCTGCACGGCTTGCGTCGGTTGAGTGCTGCCGGCAGGCCGTTTGTCACCGCGGACTATGCGCTGGACGAACGCCCCACCCGGCTGATCACGACGGTGGCCATGCGATCAGAGCTGGTCACAGGCTCCGACCTGGTCGCCGCGATAGACGCCGAGATCGAGGTCGCACCTGCCGATCACGCGATCGTCGTCGATCTGTACCTGTCCTGGCCCGACGCCCCCGAGTCGGTCACCGAGGTTTCCGATGCGCTTGCACGAGTCCTGAGCGAGCTGCCGTTCGCGGGACGGCTACGGCGGACGGCGGTCGCGGTCTGTCCCGGGGGCGACCGTCCGGTGTCCTACTTCACGTTCCGCCCCACCCCCGGCGGCGTGACCGAGGACGATCTGGTGCGCGGAGTCCACCCGATGGTCGCGCGCCGGCTCAACCTCTGGCGTCTGCGCGACTTCAGTGTCACCCGGCTCGAAGCCCCTGATGACGTCCTGCTCTACCACTGCGTCGCGCCCGGCAACCCCGCCGACCAGCGGCTGGTGGCACTGGCGCAGATCCGCGAGATGGCGGTCATTCGCGACGCCGACGGGCGGGTGACATCGCTGCCCCACGCCGAGCGTGCAGTTGCCAACTGCCTTGAGGCGATTCGGCGGGCCCGCACCGCTCGGGGTGTGGGTGGGGCACGGCTGGACATGAACCACGTGTTCCTGCACATCTGGCCGGTGATCGCCGCACCCCTTGATGAGCTCACCGCACTGCAGCGCACCATCGCGCCGCTGACTTCTGGCGCCGGTGTCGAGGAGGTGCTCGCACAGGGCCGTATTGCGGCCCCCGACGGGCAGGTACGTGTCGCCGCCGTCAGGTTCTCCTATCAGCCGGGCACAGGCGTCGTCATCGCTGTGACCGATCCACCCACCGAACGAATCGCACCGCTGGACGACTATGCGCAGAAGGTGCTCCGTTCTCGGCGTCGTGGCACCGTCTACCCCTATGAGCTGCTGAGCCTGATCGCCGGTCACCGTGGCAGCTTTACAGAGCACGACCTGGACGACAGCGGGGCACTCGTGCCCGTGCAGCGTCCGCCCGGCGGCAACCGCGCCGGTCTCGTGGTCGGGGTCGCAAAGACCCTCACGACGCGTCATCCCGAGGGCGTCACGCGGGTCGTCCTGCTGGGCGACCCCACGCGCGCGCTAGGGGCTGTGGCCGAGGCGGAGTGCGCGAGAGTGGTCGCAGCCCTCGACCTGGCCGAGCGACTCGGCGTACCGGTCGAGTGGTTCGCCCTCTCAGCCGGCGCCCGCATCTCGATGGACTCCGGCACCGAGAACATGGACTGGGTCGCGCTGGCGCTGCGCCGCATCGTGACCTTCACCCAGGGAGGCGGCGAGATCAACATCGTCGTGGCGGGGATCAACGTCGGGGCCCAGCCGTACTGGAACGCGGAAGCCACCATGTTGATGCACACCAAGGGAATCCTCGTGATGACCCCTGACAGCGCGATGGTGTTGACCGGCAAGCAGTCGCTCGACTTCTCGGGCGGGGTCTCGGCGGAGGACAACTTCGGCATCGGCGGCTACGACCGTGTCATGGGTCCCAACGGCCAGGCGCAGTACTGGGCACCCGATCTGTATGGCGCTCGCAACGTCCTGCTCGCGCACTACGACCACACCTACGTGGCGCCAGGGGAAGAAGCACCCCGGCGGGCCGCGACCAGCGACCCGTTCGAGCGCGACGTCTGCGCCTATCCGCACCAGGTGGCTGACAGCGAGTTCAGCACGGTGGGCGACATCTTCTCGCCTGTCACCAACCCCGACCGCAAGAAACCGTTCGATATCCGAACCCTGATGCGCGCAGTCACCGACCAGGACCACGACGTGCTCGAGCGGTGGGGCGGCATGGAGGGAGCCGAGACCTCCGTCGTCTTCGACGCACACCTCGGCGGCTGGCCGGTATCCCTGATCGGGATCGAGTCCCGGCCTCAGCCGCGACGTGGCTTTCCCCCGAGTGACGGGCCGGACACCTGGACGGCGGGGACGTTGTTCCCGCGATCGTCGAAGAAGACAGCACGGGCGATCAACGCCGCGAGCGGAAACCGCCCCGTCGTCGTCCTGGCCAACCTGTCCGGCTTCGACGGGTCACCGGACTCGATGCGACACCTGCAGCTCGAATATGGCGCCGAGATCGGACGCGCGATCGTGAACTTCGAAGGACCGATCGTCTTCTGTGTCGTTTCGCGCTATCACGGCGGAGCGTTCGTGGTGTTCTCCAAAGCGCTCAATGCCGGTATGACGGTGCTCGCGGTCGAGGGCTCGTTCGCCTCGGTCATCGGTGGCGCACCTGCCGCGGCGGTCGTTTTCGCCGGCGAGGTGGACTCACGCACTGCGTCGGACCCTCACGTTGCCGACCTGGAGGAGGCGTTGTCGCACGCAGAGGGCGCGCAGCGGGCAGCCCTCACCGCCGAGCTGGCGCAGCTGCGCTCCAGCGTCCGATCGCAGAAGCTCGGCGAGGTCGCTGCAGAGTTCGATGGGATCCACAGCATCGAGAGGGCGGTTCGGGTGGGATCGGTCGACGCGATAGTCAGCGCCCGCGAACTGCGCCCGCGGCTGATCGAGGCGATCGAACGAGAGCTCGTCTGACCGGGCCCGGCAAACTCAAACAGCCGGTTCCGGCGCTCCCTGACCGAATCCGTCTCTGTCGACCACCCCGGGCATCTCCCAGGGGAGGGCGCTGCCGAGGAGGGGGCGCTCAGCGCTGCTGACGAGCTCCCCTGCGTCACCGGTCACCCGGTTGCGTCCGCCATGCTTGCTCGCGTACATGAGCCGGTCGGCGCGGTCAACAAGGTCGTCGGCGGTCTCGGTTGGCAAGGCCATGGTCGCCCCGATCGAGACGGTCACCCGAGCCTGGGTCTCACCCTCCTGGATCCAGGAGTTCTCGACCAAGATGCGGATCCGTTCAGCGGTCGCGTACAAGCCGACCTCGTCGGCGCCGGGAAGCAGGACGAGGAACTCCTCGCCGCCCCACCGGATCGGGATGTCGGCGCGTCGCAGCCCGCTTGCCGTCGACTTGGCGACCATGCGCAGCACCGCATCGCCGGTCTTGTGCCCAAAGGTGTCGTTGACGTTCTTGAAGTGGTCAGCGTCGATGAACAGCACTCCCATCGTGGTGACCTGCTCGCCCACCGCCTGCATCAGGGTCTTCAGGTTCAGCTCACCGAGGCGGCGTGGGGGCAGACCGGTCACGGGATCGGTCAGGTCGTCCTTGCGGATCCGGCGCTGGACGGCATACATGTTGGTCGACCTGGCAGAAAAGACCTCGACGGCGCCAATGATCGCCCCGGCTGGGTCACGCAGCGCGCTGCCCCGCACGGTGACCGGGACGCGGTGGCCGTCCTTGTGGTGCAGGTAGATATGCGACTCACGCGGCTTGCCGTCCTTCATCACCCCGGCGAGCGGGCAGCCATGCAAGCACAGCTGGGTGCCTCCGTCGTTGATGTGACGAAGGATGCCTTCCGAGCAGCTGTGGCCCAGCAGTTCCTCAGCGCTGTAACCCGTGATCAGCTCGGCGCCGTGGTTCCAGTAGGTGATGTGCCGGTCCCGGGTGACGAAGTACACGCCGTCGGTGACCTGGTCGAGAAGCCCTTCGTAGAACGACTTTTCCATCGGAGCCTCCGCGGTGGTCAGTCCTGCACTGTGACAACGGATCGTACCGTCCGATCCTGTGCGCCCCCGTATTTCCCGCCGATCAGGGGAGACGGTTTACTGAACGCATGACCGACAGTGTGGGCGCGCCCTCGAGCATCGCGGTACTGACCAGTGGTGGGGACGCAGGGGGAATGAACGCCGCTGTCAGGGCTGTGGTTCGGACGGCGTTGTCCCGCGGTGTCGACGCGTATGTCGTCCACGACGGGTTCCAGGGGCTGGTTGACGGAGGCGATGCCATTCGGCGGGTGTCCTCTGCGGACGTCGCCGGGATCCTGCACCGCGGTGGCACCGTGCTCGGCACCGCGCGCAGCAGTGAGTTCCGCACCCAGGAGGGCATGGGTAAGGCCGTCCGCAACATGCTGGATCGGCGGATCGACGCGCTGGTCGTGGTCGGCGGCGACGGCAGTCTGAGCGGCGCGAACGAGCTCAGGGAGTTATGGCCCGGTGTGGTTGCCGCGCTGTCCGAGTCCGGTGAGGTGACCGCCGAGGTCGCGGTCGCGCATCCGTTCCTGCGGCTCGTGGGTTTGGTGGGATCGATCGACAACGACATGTCGGGCACTGATATGACGATCGGTGCGGACACGGCGCTCCATCGGATTACCGAGGCGCTGGACTCGATCCGGAGCACGGCCTCGAGCCACCAGCGCACGTTTGTCGTCGAGGTGATGGGTCGGCACTGCGGCTACCTGGCGTTGACGGCAGGGCTTGCGACGGCAGCGAACTGGCTGTTGATACCCGAGCACCCGCCCGAGGGTGCGGACTGGGCTCAGACGATGTGTGCGGCGATGCGGGCCGGGCACGAGATCGGCCGCCGGCAGAGCCTCGTGCTCGTCGCGGAGGGTGCGCAGAGCGGCGACGGCGAGCGGATCACGGTGGACCGCGTCAAGGAGGTGCTGGAGGACCAGCTCGGCGAGGACACCAGGGTCACCATCCTCGGCCACGTCCAGCGCGGCGGCGCGCCGAGTGCGTTCGACCGGTGCCTGGCCACTCTTCTCGGACACGCGGCCGTCGAACGGTTGCTCGCTGATCCGCCCGACGCGGTTCCGCAGCTGATCGGGACTCGTGGCAACCAGGTCGCCAGCTCGCCCCTGATGGAGTGTCTAGCCCGGACCCACGAGGTTGCCGAGCGCATCGCGGCCCAGGACTACGAGGGCGCGATGCTGTTGCGGGGCGGTGGTTTCCACGAGTCGCAGGTGATCCTGAACACCATGCAGCAGGCCGCTCCCCGGCCCACGACCCCTGGGCACCGACGGTTCCGGCTTGCCGTGATGCACGGCGGGGGACCAGCGCCGGGCATGAACACTGCCGTCCGGGCCGCAGTCCGGCTGGGCCTCGACCGCGGATACAGCGTGCTGGCCGTCCAGAACGGCTTCCTCGGCCTCCGCAACGGCGACATCCAGGAGATGGACTGGATGAGCGTCAGCGGCTGGGTCTCGGAGGGCGGTGCTGAGATCGGCACCAACCGGTACGTGCCCGACGAGCCGGCGATAGCCAAGATTGCCGAGCAGCTTGCCGCGCATCGCATCGACGGCCTGCTGATGGCCGGCGGGTGGACCGGCTACCAGTCCGCTCACCTGCTCCATACCCACCGCCGCCAGAACGCGTCGCTGGACATCCCGATCGTGTGCATGCCGATGACGATCAACAACGACCTGCCAGGCACCGAGATGACGATCGGCAGCGATACTGCGTTGAACAGCATCGTCACCGACGTCGACAAGATCCGCCAGTCAGCCGTGGCGTCGCGACGGGTCTTTGTGGTTGAGGTGATGGGCCATGACTGTGGCTACCTGGCCCTGATGAGCGGCTTGGCGACCGGCGCCGAGCGGATCTACCTTCCTGAGCAGAGCATTGGGCTCAACGATCTCAGCGTCGACGTGCACAACCTGTCCGAGGGCTTCCGGTCGGGCAAGCGCCTGGGCCTGGTGATCCGCAGCGAGAACGCGGACCCGGTCTATACGACTGGCTTCATCACCTCGGTGTTCGAGAAGGAGGGTGGCGCACTGTTCGACGCCCGGCCGGCCATTCTCGGCCACGTCCAGGAGGGCGGCGACCCCTCGCCGTTCGACCGCGTCCAGGCCACCGGGCTGACCGCGCACTGCATCGAGTACCTCGCCGAGCAGCTGGAGTCTGGCGGACGGGCCAGCGCGATGATCGGGCTCCAGTCCGGGCGTCTCCAGTTCACCGACCTCACGTCCTACCCCACTCTGATCGAGGAGAAGGCTCAGCGTCCGCGCGAACAGCGCTGGCTGAGCCAGCTCCCGCTGGCCGAGATCATGACGATGCTCAGATCGTGACGGCAGCCATGGTCGCGGCGTGCCGCGTCAGCTCTTGACCGCACCAGCCATCAAGCCACCCACGAACCAGCGGCCCAGCAGGATATAGACAAGCAGCGTCGGTGCCGTGACGAGAAGTGCGCCCGCAAACACCTTGGGGTAGGGAACGATCTGCGAACCGGCGAGGTTGGCCAGCCCAAGGATGACCGGTCCGTTGTCCTTGCTCGACAGGAACACCGCAAACAGGTAGTCGTTCCAGATCGAGGTGAACTGCCAGATCATGGTCACCACGAAACCGGGCATGGACAGGGGCAGGACCAGCGAGCGGAACGTCCGAATCAGCCCGGCGCCGTCGACCTTGCCGGACTCGATCAGCTCCTTGGGAATGATGGTCTGGTAGTAGTTGCGGAAGATAAGGGTGCAGATCGGTATGCCGTAGACCACATGGACGGCCAGCAGCTGGGGGACACCTGGTTGCAGCCCGGTCATCGGCAGGAACTCCAGGAGGGGAACCATCACCGCCTGGTAGGGGATGAACATCCCGAAGAGCATCAGTGTGAAGACCACATTGGCCCCCGGGAAGCGCCACCGTGAGAGCACGAAGCCATTCATCGCGCCCAGCATCGATGAGATCGCGGCCCCCGGTATGGCGATCAGCAGGGTCCGCCCAAGAGCTGGGCTCAGCTCGGACCAGGCAGCAGACCAGCCCTCGAGACTCAACCCCTGGGGCAGTGCCCAGCGGTTGGGGCTGAGAGCCTCGCTGAAGGACTTGAAGCTGGTGACGATCAGGACGTACGCAGGGATCAGCACGACCAGCAGAAAGAAGATCAGCAGCGCATATTTCAGGCCCCGCGCGACCTGGGCTCGCGGCTTCTTGACCACCTTGCGGTGCACCGCCGCCGGTGCGGGTGCCGAGCTCACATCGGTGGTCACGTGTTCTTCTCCTGGCGTGCGTTGTGGACAAGGTAGGGCACGACCAGCAACGCCACGAAAACCAGCAGGATCATGGCGACGGCTGCTGCTCTGGCAAAGTCCTGTTGCCCGGTGAGCGTCCACATGGTCACCATCGGCACGGACGTGTAGACGTTCTTCTCTCCCGAGATGGCCATGATGATGTCGAACATCTTCAGCGACATGTGGCCCAGAATGATCAACGCAGACAACGCGATTGGCGAAAGCTGAGGGAACAGCACGTACCGGTAGAGCTTGTACTCGCTGGCCCCGTCGATCCGGGCCGCCTCGCGCAGCTCTGCTGGGATCCCCCGGAAGCCGGCCAGGAACAAGGCCATGATGTATCCCGAAAGCTGCCAGATCGCCGGAAGCGCGATGGCAGCGATGCCCCACGTCGGGCTCGACACCCACCAGTGGTTCTTAAGGAAGCCCAGACCCATCATCTCGAAGAGCTGGTTGAGACCCGAGGCGCCCGCGCCGGTGTCGCTGTTGAGCAACCAGTTCCACACCACTCCCGAGGCGAACATCGAGACCGCCATGGGGAAGAGGTAGACCGTACGGAACAACCCCTCAGCGCGAACACCTTTTTCCAGCAACAGAGCCCACAGCATTCCGAAGAACAGCGCGCCGACGATGTAGACCACGGCGAGAATGCCCAGGTGCTTGAGCGACTGGATGAAGTCGGCACTGGCGAACAGGTTCGAGTAGTTGCTGAAGCCGATGTGGGCGTCCGCGGCGGTGCCTGCCACACGCTCGAACCGGCTGTTCTGGTTGGTGGTCGAGATGTTGGCCGACCACCCGATCAGGCCGTAGACAAAGAACCCGATCAGGATTATCGAGGGCGAAACCAAGAGCAGCCCTGGACCCCAGGTGCGTACCGACCGCATCTTTCGATTCACGCCATCTGCTCACTTTCACGCCTTGAAGGGGAGGCAATGTATGGCGGGTGGCCCATCCGAGAGCGGGCCACCCGCCATACATCAATCGCCTTGCAGCAAAGGCTAGCCCAGAGTCGACCGCCAGCCGGAGTACTTCGTCGCAGCCGCAACGAGCGTCGTCTGCAGGGTTGCGACGTCAGAGTTGGCGCTGAACGCACTCAACGCCCTCTGTACGTCGTTGTTCCACGCGCCAGGACCTGCCGAGCCGTGAGCCAGCGAGGGGGCGAGCTTGGCGCCCTTCCACTGCTCCATGGCCCATTGCTGGTACTTCGGGTAGCCCTCAGAGGTGGCATCCGAACGCGCAGGGATCGAGCCCTTGACCAGGTTGAATGCCTTCTGGCCCTCGGCGCTGCCGACGACCTTCAGCCAGCACTTGGAACCTTCGGTGTTCTTGGCGCCCTTGGGCAAGGTGAACGAGTCGGACAGCCACTGGTAGACGCCCTCGGTGCCCGGAGCCGGCCAGTACGTGTAGGAGGACTCAGGCATCTTCAGCGAGAGGATCTGGCCGGGAACCCAGTCACCCATGATCTGGTAGCCCGCGGTGGCGGTTGCCGGGTCGTTGGGAAGGAGGTACTTCGACAGCGCGGCATCCCAGTCCATCGTCTCGCGGTCGGCGTTGGAGAAACCCACCAACGTCTTGTAGTCGTTGAGGGCAGCCGTTACATCGGCTCCGTCCCACTTCGTCGAGCCGTCGAACAGCCCATTGAACTTCTCGACGCCGAGGTCACCCAGCAGCGTGGTCTCGAGGAGCATCTCCTCGGCGAAACCCTTGGACAGAGCCAGCGGTGTGGCCACGCCTGCGGCCTTCAGTTTGCCCAGGTCGGCGATCCAGTCCTTGACCGTCGCAGGGGCTTTGGCCGGGTCCAGATTGGCTTTCTTGAGCACCAGCGGGTTGACCCAGGTCACGTTGGCACGGTGAATGTTCGCCGGTACCGAGTAGACCTTGCCGGCGACGGTGATCTGGTCGACCAGCTCCTTCGGGAAGGCCTTGTCGAAGCCCTCAGCTTTGAACACGTCGGTGATGTCCTGCACCTGGTCGTTGGCGATGTAGTCACTGAGCTCGCCGCCCGCGTGGGCCTGGAATGAGTCGGGCGCGTTGCCGGCTTTGAGGTTGTTCGCCAAGAGAGTCTTGGCCTTGTCGCCACCACCGCCGGCGACAGCCGCGTTGACGAAGCTGTACTGCGAGCAGTCCTTGTTGAAGACCGAGATCATGCCGTCCAGACCGGCCTTCTCACCCCCGGCTGCCCACCACGTGAACACCTCGACATTCTTGATGCCGGGTGCGCCTGTGTCGGTGGAGTTTGCGTCCGGGGTTGTGCTGCTACTGCAGGCGGCGACCGCCAGCACAGCTGAGACCGCGAAAACCGCGGCAACCTTGCGTCGTACTCGAGTCATGACTTGACCTCCGTGAAGCCTCGTGGGCGAAGCGATCCAACAAAGGGCCATGGCGAATGCCGAGACCCTCACGTTGAAACTTTTCATCGTGGAAACCACCTGTCAATGGACAAATGGGGGGGTTTCGGGTCACCTTTCTGTCTCGAATATGGGGGATGATGACACCACCATGACCAGCGGGAGCAGAGCACCGCACCCAGCCGACGAAGGCCGGTCCGAGCCCACCTCCGCTCATCCGACGTCGCGAGTCAACCGTGCCGCACCGGCGGCCCTGCTCCTGGCGAGAGCGCTGAGCGACTTTCTGGCGACGATGCGCGACAACCTCCCCGGGCTGCTCGACGACCTGGCTACCGATTTCCTGCATGACTTCCGGGTCGCGGTGCGACGGACCCGCTCGACGCTCAAGCTGGGTCGGGCGGTCCTGCCCGAGGTGATGAGAGACGGCTGGGTGCTGGCCTTCGAGGGGCTTGGCGACGCGACCACGCCGCTTCGTGACCTCGATGTCTATGAGCTGGACCTGCCCACGATGGCGGGCTGGCTGGTGTCTGCGAACCCTGCAGACCTGGAGCCCTTCGCAGCTCATCTGCGGGCCCGACGTGTTGCCGTGCGTCCGACGCTGGTGCGCGAGCTCACGTCCGAGCGGTTCTCTCGGCCACTTCCAGGACTGTGAAGTGCAGCGCCATGCGCTGCGCCGGTTCGTCGAGGAGATGATGGCCACGGGGACGTCCACCGGTGCGGTGCTGGCGATAGGCGAGCTGATTGCGCATCTTGGCCTTGAGCAGGACCCGGCCCGCCACGATTTCGACGCCGCCTTTGCCCGCTTCGCTCGTGGTTAGGCCTGTGGTACGAGGCTGAACGCGCCCTCTTCCTCCTGTGCATTGTGAAGCCGAATCACGGCATACAGCCCATAGAGCAGGCGCCGCAGCTCGACCACGTCTTCCGACTGGATGCTCTCGAGCTCGAGTCCTCCGAGCAGCCGCCGTAGCCGGGAGACCTGATGCTCGATCTCGGCGTGGGTGCGACTCATCGCAGCCGTAGCCTCCGTGCCCCCGAGCGCACGGTCCACCAGTGGGACAAGCCACTCCTCGTCGGCCCGCTCGTGGGGGAGGAGCTCGCCCTCCAGCCGGTCCAGCAGCGTATGCACCGGAGCTAGTTCGGAGTCGAGGTTCGAGAGCCCGTCGGCCACCGACCGGATCTGCTCGATCAGCGGGAGTACCGCGTCGTGCTCGGCCCGCAGCCGCAGCGCGGTGGCGACGTCTGCTGGAGCCATCGCGATGGTGTGCACCTTGCCGGGGAGCACAGCCCGCAGCGCGATGCCGATTGCCAGCACGTCGATGATCTCCTGGGCGACCGCACCCGCCGCGGGTGGAAGGTAGCCCCACGCAGCGACGACCATCGCGATGAGCGAAAGGCCCATGCCGACCAGAACCGACTGCAGTGCAATGCCTTTCGAGCGGCGCGCGATGAGGATCGCATCGGCGAGTGCGTCGACCCGGTCGACCGTCAGTACGACGTCGGCGGCCTCGGACGACGCAGTGGCGCCGCGCGAGGCAAGCGCCACACCGACCCCTGCCGCCGCCAGCGCCGGAGCGTCGTTGATGCCGTCGCCGACCATAATCGTTGCACCGTGGGCCGATTCATGCTGTATGGCGGCGAGCTTGTCCGCCGGGTCGCACTCGGCCAGCACGGTATCGACGCCGACGATGCGCCCGACCATGTCGGCGATGTCGGCACGGTCACCGGTGACCAGGACGACCCGGGTGATCCCGGCATCCCGGAGCGCACGAACCATCCTGGGGGAGTCGGGCCGGATCGCGTCCTCGAGCAGGAACGCGCCGGCGGGCTCGTCGTCGACGGCGACAAAGACGGTGAGGGAACCGTCCAGATCGGCGCGGCGACGCACCTGGCGCAGCCACGGCGGCGCGGTGTCGCCGACGATCCACGACGCCTTGCCCACCTTGACTCGGTGGGTGCCGACGGTGCCTTCGAGGCCGTAGCCGTGCACTTCCTTGACATCCTCAGGCATCTCCAGGGCCAGTCCACGTCGGGTGCCACCGGTGACGATGGCACTGGCGAGGACGTGAGCCGAGACCTGGTCGAGGGAGGCGGCGAGCCGCAATACCTCGTCGGCATCCATCTGGTCGCTGGCGGTGACCACGTCGGACAGGACCGGGTGCCCCTGGGTCAGCGTGCCGGTCTTGTCGAAGAGCATCACCTGCCCGCCGGCAAGGCGTTCGAGGGCGCTGCCTCCCTTGATGATCACGCCGACGCGTGCAGCGCGGGACAGGCCGGACATGATTGCGATCGGGGCCGCGAGCAAAAGCGGGCACGGCGTCGCGACCACGAGGACGGCGACCGCGCGAACGGGGTCGCCGCTGAGCGCCCATGAGGCACCAGCGAGCAGGAGCGTCAACGGCACGAAGAAGATGGCGAACCGGTCGGCGGCGCGGACGAATGGTGCCGACGAGGCCTGGGCCTGCTCGACGAGCCGGACGACTCCGGCGTAGGTGGACTCTGCGGCCAGCGCCGTCGCGACCAGGTCCATCGGCTGCCCGGCGTTGACCACGCCGCTGCGTACGTCGTCGCCGGCGACCCGCTCGACCGGCATCGCCTCGCCCGTGAGTGCTGACTCATCCAGCACTGCAACGGAGCGAAGACGTCCGTCGACGGGGACGATCTCACCGGTGCCCACGGTGAGCAGGTCACCGACGACGACGTCATCCACCGGGACCTCGGCCACGCCACCTTCGATCCGGCGCTTGGCCGTGCGGGGTGCCCTTTTAACCAGCAGGCTCAGCTCACGACGTGCCCGCGCCGCAGCCCGTGCCTCAAGGAGCTGCCCGCTGGCGAGCATGACCGTGATCATGGCCCCCGCGAACGGCTCGTTCACCACGATGGCGCCGGCCAGGGCGAGGACCGCGATGACGTCGACACTGAGCTGGCCGCGCCGGATCGCGCTGATGGTCCACCAGATCGAGAAGCCCAGGCCCAGCATGTTGCCGGTGATCCATAGCCAGCGGGCGGGCGTATCGGCATTGAGCAACCACGCCGCGCCTCCGGCGAGCAGCAGCAGCGTGGATACAGCGAAGAGGAGGGTCTCTTGGTGCGCTCGCAGACGGGTCACGCCGCCATTGTCCCGATTTCGGTGGCCGCGGCACAGACAGGACCGCCTTACCTGTTATCAGCACAGCTCTACGTGGCGCGGAGCGGCCTGTTTGTAGACCAGTGCGCGGTGACAGGACCACCGAACTGATGCCTGCATAGGTCTTCCCTCACGGAGGACGCAATGCGACGTACCTAACAATATTCCTCAAAAGGTTGTGTTTTTGCCCTTCCTCGCGCAGGCTTGTAAGCGCTTACATAGATGGAGGCGGTCAATGACGACCAGCGGCCAGGGCACCCGCCCGACCACGATCTACTCGGTGGCGCAGCGTGCCGGCGTGTCGATCGCCACCGTCTCGCGTGTCCTCCAGGGCAAGGGTGTGACCTCTCCGCAAGCCCAGGCAAAGGTGCTCCAGGCCGTCGAGGATCTCGAGTACGTCCCACTCCAAGCCGCCCGAAGCCTGGCCGTGCAGAAGCACGAAGCCCACGGGCTTGTCGTCCATGACCTGGCCGGTCCGTACTACTCCGAGCTGTTGATGGGTTACGAGTCCGCTGCGGCCACGTTCGGCAAGAGCGTCATCATCGTGGTCACCCACGGACGAGAGGATCCGACGCGAGTCGTTCGCGATCTCTCGAGCCGCGTGGACGGCCTCGTGCTGGCCAACTCGACGATTCCCGACGACGCGGCCCGTTCGCTCGGCCGGCGTACCCCTGTGGTCCTTCTCGCGCGACCAACCGTCCTCGGCTGCGACTCCGTATCTGCTGAGAACGCCCAGAGCGCAAGGGCGCTCACCCAGCACCTGATTGACCACGGCCGCCGCCGGCTGTTCTTCGTCGGCGACCCTGACGCCTCACCCGATACCGAGGAGCGCTACCTCGGGTTCACCGAAGCGCTGTCCGCCTCCGACGGGTCAGCGGCTGGGCCACCGATCCGCGTCGACTTCCACGAACGTTCGGGTGCAGAGGTCGCGGCCCAGGTCATGGCCGACCCCGGCGGACCGGACGCCCTGGTCTGCGCCAACGACGAGCTGGCGCTGTCGACGATGAAGGCGCTGCAGCGTTCGGGGGTCACGGTCCCGGACGACATCGCCATCGTGGGCTGGGACGACGTCATGACTGCCCGATATGTCAGCCCGGGTCTGACCACGGTTCGTCAGCCCCTGTACGAGCTCGGACGCGCAGCAGCGACCCGACTCCATGAACGCATTACCGGTGCCCCCCCAGCCCGGGAACCGCGGATTCTGCCGACCGAGCTGGTAGTGCGGTCGTCGTGTGGCTGTCCCGAAAAGGACGAGCACGACGCGCCGTGGGTCACCAGCTGACGCAGAACCATCGCAAGGAAGCAAAGTCCGACCAAGGAGGACAAGAATGAAACGCAACATCAAAACCACCGCTGTGGTGGCGCTCGCCCTGACGACCAGCATGGGGCTCGCAGCCTGTGGCCGGTCAGCGGATACGGGTGCGAAGGCGAACGACACGGCCGCGACCGTGGCCTCGGGCAAAGCGACCGGGACCATCTCGGTCTGGGCTATGGGCGCCGAGGGCGAGAAGCTGCCCGCGATGGCCAAGGAGTTCGAGGCCCTCAACCCTGGCGCCAAAGTCGAGGTAACCCCGATCCCGTGGGACTCCGCACATGACAAGTTCGCGACGGCCATCACCGCCGGCAAGACGCCGGACGCAGCGATGGTGGGCACCACCTGGATGGGCGAGTTCGCCACCCAGGCTCTGGACCCGACACCCCCTTCGATCGACAAGAGCATCTTCTTCGATGGCGCGCAGAAGACCACTGAGGTGGCCGGAACGTCATACGGCGTGCCTTGGTATGTCGAAACACGCCTCGTCTACTACCGCAAGGACCTGGCCGCCACGGCCGGAATCACCACGCTGCCGACCGACTGGGCCGGACTGAAGGCCATGGCCAAGGCGATGCAGGACAAGGCCGGGGCCAAGTTCGGCATCAACCTGCAGGCGGGCGGCCAGGGCTCCTGGCAGTCGATCCTGCCGTTCGCGTGGTCCAACGGCGCCGAGGTCGCCACTGCCGACCAGAAGAAGTACACCTTCGACACGCCGGAGATGGCAGAAGCCGTGAAGTACTACCAGAGCTACTTCACCGATGGCATCGCCCCCAAGCAGACAGCCCCAGGCTCGACAGAGCCCAGCTTCGTTGACGGGTCCATGCCGATGTTCATCTCCGGTCCATGGGAGATGAGCGCGGTTGAGAAGCTCGGCGGCGCCGGGTTCAAGGCCAAGTACGGCGTCATGCAGATGCCCAAGCAGAAGACCGCAACCTCGTTCGTCGGCGGATCGGACTTCGTGGTGTTCAAGAACAGCAAGAACCGCGACAGCGCCTGGAAGTTCGTCCAGTGGCTGTCCGACCCGAAGACCCAGGTCAAGTGGTACACACTGTCCACCGACCTGCCATCTGTGAAGAGTGCCTGGACGGACCCGGCGCTGACCGCTGACGCCAACCTGGCGGTCTTCGGCAAGCAGCTCGAGGACGCCAAGGCTCCGCCGGCCGTCGCCACCTGGGAACAGGTCATTGCGTCGTTCGACTCCGAGATGGAGAAGGTCACCAAGACAGGCTCGGATCCGGCGGCAGCGTTGAAAGCCGTGCAGGCCAAGGCTGACTCCATCGGCACCGGCAACTAACCATGTCCACCCCCACCCCGGCGCGCAGTCAAGAGGCCTCCCAGCCCCTGGCTGCGCGCCGGAGGCTGGGCCCCTTCGGGGGCGGCCCGTCGCGCGGCAGAAGGGGATCGGCACTCCAAAGCAAAGCAGCCTGGATCCTGTCGCTGCCCTTCCTGCTGCTGTTCACGGTATTCACCGCGTGGCCAGTCATCTCATCGCTCTACATGAGCGTCACCGACATCAAGTCCAGGGACCTGCGATCGCCGTTCGCCGTGACCTTCGTGGGATTCGAGAACTACCTGCACGTCTTTAGCGACGAGACATTCCGGAGATCGGCGGTCAACACCGCCTACTTCGTGATCATCG
Organism: Actinomycetales bacterium; assembly: GCA_038249115.1. GTDB lineage: Bacteria > Actinomycetota > Actinomycetes > Actinomycetales > Dermatophilaceae > UBA4719. The sequence goes on along the minus strand of JBBRWQ010000051.1, from coordinate 5,553 downwards.
GCGTCCCGCTGACGCTGGGCATTGCGTTGGCGGCGGCAATCGCGCTCGACAAGGGAATCACCAGGTTCCGCACCATCTTCCGGGTCGGCTACTACACCCCAGTGGTCACCTCGATCGTGGCCGTTGCCGTGGTCTGGCGCTTCCTGCTCCAGCCCGACAGTGGCCTGGTCAACACCGTTCTCGGCTGGTTTGGCGTCAACGGGCCGAACTGGCTCGGCTCCACCACGTTTGCGATGCCCTCGCTGATCGTGATGGCTTCCTGGCGCAACTTCGGTACGGCGATGATCATCTTCCTGGCCGGGCTGCAGTCCGTCCCGGTGATGCTGCACGAAGCAGCCGCGATCGACGGCGCTTCGTCATGGCAACGGTTCCGTCACATCACGGTGCCGCTGTTGCGGCCGACGATTCTCTTCGTCACGGTCACCACCGGTATCGGCTACCTCCAGTTCTTCGAGGAACCATTCGTCATGACCAAAGGTGGTCCGCTCGACTCAACCATCTCGATGTCGATGTTCACCTACAAGCAGTTCAGCTTCGGCAACTACGGATTCGCGGCTGCGACGAGCTACGTGCTGTTTGTCGTCATCGTCGCACTTACTGCGGCGCAGTTCCGATTCCTTCGCTCGAACACCTGACGGGAGGCGAGTCATGCTGAACACCAAGAAATCCACCGCATCGCAGTGGGTGGTCTACACCGTCTTGATTCTCGGCTTCATCGCCGTCGTCACGCCGTTCGTCTGGATGCTCCTCGGCAGCTTCAAGACCCAGGGAGAGCTCCTCAAGGTCCCGCCGACGTGGTGGCCTCAGTCGCCGACGCTCGACAACTACAGACGGCTGCTCCAGAAAGCCAGCTTCCTGCGCTACTTCGGCAACTCCGCCTTCGTTGCCGTCACCGTGACGGTCGCGAACGTCACCTTCTGCTCCATGGTCGGCTACGCCCTGGCAAAGCTGAACTTCGGCGGCAAGAAGCTGGTCTTCAGCCTCGTCATGGGCACCCTGATGGTCCCAGGCATGGTGACCTTCGTGCCCCTGTTCGTGCTCGTCGCCAACCTCGGCCTGGTCGACTCCTATCCGGGGCTGATCCTGCCGTTCCTCGTGACGCCCTTCGGTGTTTTCCTGATGCGGCAGTTCATCATCGGGCTACCGGACGACCTGCTGGACGCGGGCAGGATCGACGGGGCCAGCGAGCTGCGCATCTTCCGGCAGATCATCATGCCCCTGTGCGGACCAGCCTTGGCAACACTCGGGATCCTCACCTTCCTCGGCAGCTGGAACAGCTTCCTGTGGCCACTCGTCGTCGCCCAGACCCAGGAGCACTACACCCTGCCTGTGGCCCTGGCACTGTTCGCCACCGGACAGAACGTGACCGACTACGGCCTGCTGCTCGCCGGCGCGACCGTCGTGGTCGTACCCATTCTCATCGTCTTCCTCGTCTTCCAACGCCGGTTCATCGAGGGCATTGCCTCCACCGGCATCAAGTAATCGACCGTTCCACAAGGGAATTCAAATGACCGAAGTCTCTGCTCGTCTGCCCAAACCGATCATCGCCAACCGTCGACAGCTCCTGGTGGGAGGCGCCGCAGTCGCCGCCGTGGGGTTGACCGTGGCCAGACCCGGGAAGGCGTATGCCGCCACGACGTCGCCGTTGGGAGTCACGTCTCGGCCAAGGGGAGGCGTCGACCGCAATACGATCCAGCGCTGGGCGCGTGACACCTGGGCCTCACTGGTCGCAATGACCGATCCACGTACCGGGTTGCCCGCCGACAACATGAGCGGACCGCTTGGCTCACCGACGCGCAGCGGATACACGTCGCCGACCAACATCGGTGGCTACATGTGGAGCACCGTCATCGCGCGCGAGCTCGGGATCATCAGCGCGGGGGAGTGCTGCGAGCGGCTGACCCAGACCCTGACGACCTTGTCCCGGATGAAGCACCACGAGCCGAGCGGGATGTTCTACAACTGGTATGACGAGGCCAACGGCAAGGTGGTCACGATCTGGCCGGAGAACGGCACCACCGTCTATCCCTTCCTCTCCAGCGTGGACAACGGCTGGTTCGCCGCGGCCCTCATGGTCATTCGCAACGCTGAGCCCGAGGTTGCGGCGCTGGCAAACTCGTTGCTCAGCCAGATGAACTTCGGCATGTTCTTCAACAAGGTCGCGCGCGCGGGCACCGCTGGCCTGATGCGTGGCGGATTCTGGGACGGGAAGCACCCGGACGGTTTCGTCCAGGGCAACTACCTCGGCACGGGCAAGGACGTCTTCTACACGACGAACCACTACGACATCCTCGTCTCCGAACCGCGGATCGCGACCTACATCGGCATCGCCCATGGTCAGATCCCGCCGGAGGCCTACTTCGCCACTATGCGGACGTTCCCTGACAACTGGGACTGGCAGGAGCAGAAGCCGGTCGGCGAGCACCGCACCTACGCCGGTGTCGACGTCTTCGAGGGCGCATACACCTACCGCGGCATGCACATCGTCCCGAGCTGGGGCGGCGACATGTTCGAGGCACTGATGCCTGATCTCTTTGTGCCAGAGGCCAGTTGGGCGCCGCGCTCGTGGGGCATCAACCACGCGCTCACCGTGCGCGCGCAACGCGAGCACGGGCTGGACGAGGCCAAGTACGGCTACTGGGGGTTCTCACCGGCCAGCAAGCCCGGTGGCGGCTACAGCGAGTGGGGAGTCGACGCCATCGGGATGCGGCCTGACGGCTACCCGTCGGACATGGAGCGCACCAACTACTACGACGGCAGCTACGGACCCCGTTCTGATGGATCCAGCGCCACCCCCGCCTGGGGCGACGGCGTGGTCACACCCCACGCGGCGTTCCTGGCCATGCAGTACGAGCCGGCTGAGGCCTACGACAACCTCGTCAAGATCGAGAAAGTTCTGAAGGGGTATGGCGAGGGCGGCTTCTACGACGCGGTCGCGGTCAAGTCCGGAACCATCGCCGAGCGCTACCTGTCACTCGACCAGGCCATGGTGCTGGGTGCAATCGGAAATGTGTTCTGCAACAACGTGATTCGGCGCAACTTTATCAAGGGCGACATCGAAGCCACGATCAAGCCACTGATAGGCATCGAGGAGTTCGGCGCCGGCGTCATTTCCTAGGAGAGCTTGACCGCTCTGGTTGGCAGGACAGTTCATTGACTCATCTCAGCGACCAAGAAGCTGAGCCGTCCCGGATGGGCTTCGTCAGCAGCCCATCCGGGATCAGGGCCCAGTTCACCACCAGTGGCGTCCTGCGGCGGCTGGATGTGGATGATCGAAGCCTGCTGATGTACCCGGCCGACGAGCTCGAGTCCGGCCCGGCCAACCTGTATCTGCGGATTCGAAAGGACGAGGGCGCCGAGGCGGTGGCCCTGATCGGGCCCGGCAGCGCCAGCACGGTCAGCTGGAGCGGGGCCGGTCCCATCATCAGTGGTGTCTGGCGGGGCCTTCAGTACACCGTCAGGTTCCGGCTTGCCGAGTCCATGACCGCCTGGTTCTGGCACGTGTCGGTGACAAGCCTGCGCCCGGACCCGACCGAGATCGACCTGGTCTACGCCCAGGACCTGGCGCTGGCTCCCTACGGGGACGTGCGAGCCTGCGAGTACTACGTCAGCCAGTATCTGGATCTCACGCCCGTGGTCACCCCGGCAGTCGGCACGGCCCTTGGTGTACGCCAGAACATGCCCGGCCCCACCGCTCCGTGGGCAGTCGTCGGCTGTCTGGGCGAGGGTGTGGGCTGGGGCACCGACGCCCTGCAACTGACGGGGCTGTCGTCGAAAGACCTTCCTAACGGGCGACTTCAGCATGAGCACACGCTTGCCCTCATTCAGGCCCGTCCCGTCACGGTGGCAGCTGGCGACACCATCGTCACCGGTTTCTTCGGGGCGTACCGACCCGACCACCCGGCGGCGACCTCCGATGATGACGCGTCCGTGGTCGACGAGGTCCTTGGCCAGCCCGAGGCGGAACGGTCGGCGGATCGCCATACAGCAGGATCTTTTTCAACGAGCGGACAGGTTGCGGCCTCGTCCCTCTTCTCATCAGCCCCGGCACTTGCGTGCAGGCCGCTGTCTGAGGACCAGCTGTTCGGGCTCGGAGGCGGGGGGTGCCGGCACGCCGAGTGGGATGGCGAGACCCTGCTCAGCTTCTTCACCGACGACGGAAGTCACGTCGTCACCAGCGCGAAGCAGGCCGCGGTCCTTCGTCCGCACGGCCATGTCATGCGCACGGGGACGGCGCTCGTGCCCGACGAGGGCAGCCTGACGAGCACGGCCTGGATGGCGGGGACGTTCCAGTCGCAGGTCACCCAGGGACACGTCAGCCTGAACACGATGCTGTCCACCCGACGGAGCTACCTGGGTCTGCGGCGGGCGCAGGGGCTGCGGATCTTCGTGGAGTCCCCGGATGCACCGACCGCGTGGACCCTGCTGGACGAACCCAGCGCGTGGGCGGTCAGGTTTGACTCCTGCCGGTGGTGGTACGCCCATGAAGGCGGCCTGCTCGAGGTCGTCTCCAGCGCGCCAGCCGAGTCGCACGAGCTGGGCCTTGCGATCAAGGTTGTCGAAGGGCCGCCGGTCCGCCTCCTGATCTGTGCCCATGTGGCCCTCGGTGGCGACGACGGTCAGGACCCGGAACCGCCTCTGCTTGAACGCGATGACGTTGGCGTCACGGTTCGGACGCTGGACGGCTCCCGGACCGCGGCCCGGTTCCCGGAGGGGTCGTTCCGGTTCTCCTGGGAGCCCGGAGTGATCGACGAGGTATGCCGTGACGAGACCCTCTTCCTCGACGGACAGTCACGAAATCTGCCCTGGGTCACCATGCGCACTGCGCCCACCAGCGATGTACGAGTATCGCTGACCGCTGACCTGATTCCCGCGGCTGACCTGGCGAAGCAGGATCTGCTCGGCCCAGCCCTGCCCCAGTTCTGGGACGCGATCAGCGGCGCGGTCCGACTGCGGCCCCCAGCCGACTCACCACTGGCGCACGAGGTTGCGAGACTCGACGCCGTGCTGCCGTGGTTCGCTCACGACGCATTGGTCCACTACCTGTCACCGCGAGGGCTGGAGCAGTCCACCGGCGGCGCCTGGGGCACCCGCGATGTCTGTCAGGGACCGGTGGGTCTGCTCATCGCCCTCGGACAGACCGCGCCGCTGCGCGACGTCATCATCCGTGTCTTTCGTGCCCAGAACGCTCGAGGCGACTGGCCCCAGTCGTTCGAGTTCTACCCGCGGGAGATCCGCGGTGGCCAAGGCGACTCTCACGGGGACGTCATCTTCTGGCCGGTCCTGGCGCTGGCCGAGTACCTGGCCGTCACCGGCGACGCCAGCCTGTTCGCCGAGCGAATCTCTTTCGTAGGCGACGACGGAGCGACCGCGGGGGAGCCGTTGCTCGAGCACGTCCGGCGGGCGCTGGCCATCATCACCGTCAGCACGGTCCCGGGGACCCCGCTACCGGCATACGGGCACGGCGACTGGAACGACTCGCTGCAACCGGCCGACCCACAACTGGCTGCGCGCCTGGCTTCGACATGGACTGCGACCCTGAAGGTGCAGGCG
>JBBRWQ010000050.1:0-25533 GCA_038249115.1 Actinomycetales bacterium | reverse complement strand
GGTGCAGCTCAATCTGGTTGACGGCAGGGACATCCGTCGCCTTGGACAGAAGGGTGTCCAGATGCTCCGCCAGGAAGTTGGATACACCGATGGCCCGTGCACCGCCGGCGGCAAGAATCCCTTCCAAAACCTGCCAGGCGTCGACGAACAATCCCTGGGACGGGACCGGCCAGTGAATGAGGTACAGGTCAATCACGTCCACGCCGAGCGCTCGCCGGCTGTCCTCGAAAGCCTCCGCCACGGTGGCGTGCTCACCGTTGCGTAGCTTGGTGGTAACGAAGATTTCCTCCCGCGGGATTCCGCACGCCGCCATCGCAGCACCGACACCTGCTTCGTTGCCGTATGCGGCCGCCGTGTCGATATGCCGGTAGCCGGCTTCCAACGCGTCCTCCACCACACGCTGCGTCTCCTCTTGCGGGACCTGGAACACGCCAAAGCCCAGCCGGGGAACCGTGACCCCGTTGTTCAGGGTCAGGTCAGGAACGACAACCATGCCAACTCCATGTGTCTGGGGGACGGAACTTGTTCCAGCGTAGGGAACGCCCGCGCTCGGGTGGATGCCGGCAGAGGGCGGCTAGAGTCGCCTCCGTGCCCCCACCTCCACGTCAAGACCAGTCGTCGTCGCGGACCCGCGTCCTCTCCCTTGCGTGGTGGGTGCGCGACCAGAACGGAAGGTTGACGCTGGCCCAGTCGCCAAACCCGGCCCTGGCGGTGTGGCTGGTTGCGGTCGTCGTCGGGTGGACTGGGGTTTTGGGGGCGGCTCGGACTGCAACCCTTGCGGGTGTCGGTCAGGGCGCGCTCATCGTCTGGGCTCTGGACGAGCTGGTCCGGGGCGCAAGCCCAGTCCGAAGGCTCCTGGGCGCAGTGGTACTCGCAGGGCAGCTCGTCCGCCTGTTCGCCTAGCTAGCCGTGATGCCAGCAAGGCTCAGGACGGTGGTGTGGATGTGCTGTCCCGGTCGTTATGCTGTTGGTGATCGGTGCCGTGCTGTGGATCCTCGGCAACATTGGACGTGCTGTCGGTGGCCGCATGCACTACTTCTGACAGAGAAAGGAGCCCCGCAATGGGTTGGCTGGACAAACTGAGGAACAAGAAGGACGAAGTCTCGGGCGCTGCCAAAGAGCAGGCTGGCAAGGCGACGAACGACGACAAGATGGAACGCGAAGGCAAGACCGATCAGACCAAGAGCAACCTCAAGCAGGCCGGCGAGAACGTCAAGGACGCCTTCAAGGACTAACCGCTGATGTTCCGCAGTGGGCAGGGCTGCCCGCTGCGCTCCCTCGGTGTGCGACAACGACTCCTCCAGGTCGCGGCCGTCTTCCCTTGATCAACCGACGTAGGGACGTTCTCGCCTGAGCTCGTCACGTGCGATCGAGCGGCGGTGGACGGCGTCGGGCCCGTCGGCGATGCGCAGGCTCCGGGCCCAGACATAGAAGTATGCGAGGGGCGTGTCGTCGCTGACCCCCATGCCACCGAACACCTCGATCGCGCGGTCGATCACCGCGATCGCCATCGCCGGGGTGGCGACCTTGATCGCCGCGATCTCGGTGCGCGCGCCCTTCGCGCCGTACTTGTCGATCAGCCAAGCCGTCTTGTAGACCAGCAGGCGGGCCTGGTCGATGTCGATGCGGGACTGCGCGATCAGCTCCTGCACCACTCCCTGGTCGGACAGGTGCTTGCCGAAAGCCACCCGGGACTTCGCCCGGTCGACCATCAGGCCAAGGGCGCGTTCGGCCATCCCGATAGCACGCATCGCGTGGTGAATTCGGCCAGGACCCAGCCGGGCCTGGGCGATCATGAACCCATCCCCCTCGGCTGCCAGCAGGTTCAACGCCGGCACCCGCACGTTCCTGAACACGATCTCGCAGTGCCCGTGCTGGTCCTGGTACCCGAAGACCGGCAGGTTCCGCTCGATGTCCAGCCCCGGAGCATCGCGGGGCACCAGGATCATCGACTGTTGCCGGTGCGTCTCGGCTTCCGGATCGGTCTTGCCCATCACGATGAACACCTGGCACCGCTCGTCGGCGGCCCCGCTGATCCACCACTTGCGACCGTTGATCACATAGTCGTCGCCCTCACGGACTATCTGGGTGGTGATGTTCGTGGCATCGGAGGACGCGACGTCCGGCTCGGTCATCGCGAACGCCGACCGGATCTCCCCGGCCAGCAACGGTTCCAGCCATTGCGTTCGCTGCTCCGGCGTGGCGAACAGGTGCAGCGTCTCCATGTTGCCGGTGTCCGGAGCCTGACAGTTGATGGCCTCGGGCGCGATCACCGGAGACCAGCCGGAGATCTCCGCGATGGCGGCGTACTCCACGTTCGTCAAGCCCGAGATATCGGGCAGGAAGAGGTTCCACAGCCCGCGCTTCTGTGCTGACGCCTTCAGCCGCTCCATGACTGGAGGGTGCGCATGCGGGTCGTTCTCAGCCCGCCACTGCGCATACTCCGCCTCCGCCGGGAACACCTCTTCCCGCATGAACGCCCACATACGGGCGGAGACTTCCTCCGACTTGGCCGACGGTGCGAAATCCATCTACTTGTCCTTCCGTAGCTCGCGGCGCAGGATCTTGCCGGTGACGGTCTTGGGAAGTTCGCCCAACACTTCCACGATCCGTGGGGACTTGTATGCCGCAAGGCGTTCTTTGCAGAAGGCGATCAGATCCTCTGCCGTCACCGAGGCGCCTTCTTTGATGGACACAAACGCCTTGACCGTCTCCCCGCGATACTCGTCGAGGACACCGACCACTGCTGCCTCGCGGACCGCGGGGTGCTCGTAGAGCACGTCCTCGACCTCGCTTGGCCAGACCTTGAATCCTGCGGCGTTGATCTGGTCCTTCTTGCGGTCGACGATGTAGAACCAGCCCTGCTCGTCCATGAACCCGACATCGCCCGTGTGGAAACGTCCACCGGGCATCGCGTGCTCGGTCTCCTGCGGGTTTCCCCAGTAGCCCTGCGCCACCTGCGGACCGGAGACGACGATCTCGCCCACGTCGCCCACAGCCACCACCATGTCGTTGTCGTCGACCACCCAGGCGCTGGTGCTTGAGACCGGGAGTCCGATCGCCACCGCGCCCGAGTTCTTGTCGACGGGAGCCTCGCTCGCGAAGGGCACCACGATCGCCGGGCTGTTCGTCTCGGTCAGCCCGTAACCGTTGTGGATGTAGTGGCCGAACTTGCTCCGGAAGGCCTCGAGCGCTGCCCTTGGTATCGGCGCACCACCGGAGTACACGGAACGGAAGCTCGACAGGTGCTCTGCGGTCACGGCCGCGTTGTTGGTGAACGCGATGAACACGGTCATCGCCCCGATCGTCGTGGTCGCATGGTGTTCCGCGATAGCTTCCGCTGCGACGACCGGCTCGAACCGGCAGGTAAGAATTGCCGGCGCTGCGGCAAGGATCGGAGCTGCGATGTGACCGATGAGACCGGTGATGTGGAACAACGGGGCCACGGCGAACATTGCGCCACCTTCGGCCAGACCGACCCAGTCCCGGTAGATCTGCGCGGTGAACACCACGTTGGCGTGCGAGTTCATCGAACCCTTGGGTGGTCCGGTCGTGCCAGAGGTGTAGGGAAGCAGTGCGAGATCGTCGGGCTCCAGGTGTATGTCGTCGGGGTGGCTCCCCCTGTGCTTGGCGATCAGCTCCATCAGATCCATGGCCTCGCCGACGGGGGCTCGCTCGGTGGAGGGGAAGATCCTTGGGTCGTTGCGGGTCTGGAACTCCAGCGGGGAAGTGGTGATCGTCGTCCGCACGGCTGTGCCTTGGCTCGCCGTGCGCACCATGTCCAGAGTGGACTCAAGACAGATCACGCCGCTGGCGCCGCTGTCCGAGAGGACCACATTCAGTTCGCGTTCGCGGTACATCGGGTTGATGGGAACGACGATCGCCCCCAGCTTCCATGCAGCCACGACGGCGACGATGAACTGCGGGATGTTCTGCAGCACCAGGGCCAAGCGGTCCCCCTTGCCGAACCCGTCCTCGCTGAGCGCTACCGCGAGTGCATCCGAGAGCTCGTCCAGCTCGGCCATCGTGACGGTGGCGTCGAAGTACCGGATGATTGGCGCGGAAGGAGCCCGGCGCAGTGACGCCCGGAACATGTCGAGCGCGCTCTCATGCTCGCGCTCCATCACCGCCGGGATGTTCTGGTCGTACAGGGACAGCCAAGGCTTGTCGTCATACGTTGCGGTCATCTTCATTGCCTCCATCACGTGGCTTCGAAATAGCGCCGGGGGTTGTCCACCAGCATCGTGGTGAGCTGTTCCTCAGTGACTCCGAGCTTGAGGAGGGCGGGGATGACGTCGTCGCTGATGTGCGTGTAGTTCCAGTTCGGCACCGCCTGCACCCTGGCGTCGGCGTCGAACCAGTCGATGAAGCAGGATGCGTCGTGCGCAAGGACCATCTTCTCGGCATAGCCGCGGCGAGCCATCTCGGCCACCGTGTTCACTCGCTGCTCAAAGGGCAACAACACGTCCAGACCGAAGCGGTCCATCCCCAGCAGCGAACCGGCGTCAGCAAGGGCACACAGGTAGTCCAGGTCCGTCGAGTCCCCTGAGTGCCCGATGACGACGTTGGACAGGTCCACACCCTCCTCGGAGAGGACCTTCTGCGCCACGAGACCCGACTGTGTGTGCACGTTGGTATGCACGGTGACTGGTACCCCGGTCTCGACCTGCGCCTGCCCCACGGCCCGCATGACCCGCTCGACCCCCGGTGTCAGACCTGGCTCCTCGATGGCGCACTTGAGGAACGCCGCCTTGACCCCGGTTCCCGCAATGCCCTCGCGGATGTCCCTGACGAAGAGCTCGACCATCGGCTCGGCGACATTGAAGAGCAGCCCAGGGCCCGTGAAGTGGAACTGGAAGGGGACGTCGTTGTAGGTGTACACCCCGGTTGCGGCGACGATGTTGATATCGACAAGCTCGTTGATCTTCTGAATGCGGGGAAGGTAACGCCCCAGACCGATGACTGTGGGATCCACGATGGTGTCGATACCCCGGGACTTCAGCTCGGTGAGCTTCTCCACCGCATCGGTGACCCGCTGGTCCTCGTCCCAGACGTTGGGATAGTCCGCGTAGTTCTCACGCATCTCGGTGCCCAGGACAAAGACGTGCTCGTGCATCAACACCTTGCCAAGCGCGGCGGTGTCAACGGGTCCCCTCACGGTCTCAACAAGTGACATGACGTCTGGCTCCCTGGTCCTCATATGGTTTGTCACGCGATGTGAGACACTTTGCGCGAGTGTCTCAGAGCGCTGAGTTTGTCTCAGGACGCCGTGGTTCGTCAAGAGCCGACGCACGACATCGTCACATTCGAGAGGAACGGCATGACTTCTGGTTCCGGACGCCGGCGGGCCATCGACGCCGCAACTCGCTTGTACCTGGACGGGGAGAGGCTCGACATGTCTGCCCTCGCCGATGACCTCGGTGCCAGCCGCGCCACCCTCTATCGCTGGGTCGGCAACCGCGAGGACCTGCTGGGTGTCGTGCTGTCCGAGGCGACCGGGCGCACGTATCGGCAGGCCATCGAGCAAGCTGAAGGCTCCGGAACAGACTTTGTGCTCGACTTCTTCAATCGGGTCATGCACTCGGTGGTCGCTTCGGCGCCACTACGTGCACTCACGACGAGAGAACCGATGGTGTTCATCAGACTGGCCTTCATCCCCGGCGCAATCGAGTCGGTCGCGGCGCGGATCACTGCCGAGGTGCTCGAGCGCGAGGGGGCGAAGGGCACTCTGCATCTCACCCTAGCGCCGGAAGTACTCGGAAAGGCGTTGGTCCGCATCTGTGAGGTCCACCTGTACGCGCCGCTCCTCGGCGGCGACGAGCCCGAGATCGACACGGCTCTGGACCTGGTCTCCCTCCTCCTTGGCGAAGGCAGGGCCGTTCGCTAAGCCCACCCTGTTATTCAGAGACAACCGGCCTTCGGCCGGCGGCTGTCAGGTCATCCCAAGAAGGCCCGCGATGTCTCCGTGCACCTCGAGTGCGGCAACCTCACCGGTGTCCTCGAAGACGACCCGACCGGCAGGATCCGTGAGTCTGAGTTGGATACGCGCGTCCAGCGTCTCCTCTACCCGGCGGTGCATCTGCGTGCGGACTGGCGCGTGAAGCAGCCCACCGCGCCCCCGTTCGGCACTGATCTCGAGCGTCTCACCGGTCTTGGCACGTAGCGACCAGTGAACGCGTTCGTCGTCAACGGCGAGCTGCGTCGTGCGTGCGCCGGTGTAGGTAGCGAACCGGTGCAGGGTGGGACGACCATCGGCCCCCGGCATACGCAACCCGACGATGAACCCTCGGAACGCGGTGCGGCGCCACGGGATCACCGCGATCGAGGCCGTCAGGCTCACGCCTGGACGGGCGAAGTGGTTGCTCTGCATCCAGATGTAGCCGGTCGGAAAGGCCTGTCCCCAGTCCTTCTCGAGGTAGCCGAGCCCCCCGTCGAAGCCCAGCGCCGCACCGTCGAGTGCCAGCGACCCGGACAAGCCGTGGCCGAACGAGACGACACCGTGGTAGCACTCCATCGTCGGAACCCAGGCGTACCAGCCCATGATCCCGGGCGAGCGCACGGTCACCGGCCAGGGATCCAGCGCAGTGCTGAACTGCACCTGCCCGCGCAGGCCGGACTCAGTCAGATCCAGGCTGATTCCCTTGTCACTGAACCGGTTTGGTCCGATCGTCACGTCGAACCGGTCGCTCGCTGCATGAAACTCGGTGGCGTCAAATGTCTCGTACCAGGAGCGGCCGCTGACGCCGTCAAGCACCTGTACGAACGCCTCGTCGTGCTGGTCGGCCGGGCCGTCCCCTCCGAGGAAGATGCCCGGTATGACGGCCAGCCTCGCCGTCCGGTCTTCTGAGATCAGCTTGACGTACCAGCCCTCAAAGAAGCCGGCCCGCGCGTGACTGCCGTGAAACCCATCGGGATGCATGGTCGAGCCCAGCGTTGCGAACCCACGTCGCACCACCGTCAACCCGGATAGGGAAGGCATGCCGTCAAGACTATCGAGCGGACCACTCGACTCTCGCGTCAGCGGAACGAGCTGGTGAAGCCGGTCAGGGCGGCCATGTAGTTGGCCCGTTCGAAAGCGGACGGGTCGGCGACATGGCGCTGGCTGACGCTGCCCTTGAGCTGTGAGACCGACTCGAAGCCCGACTCCACGGCCCAGTCGACGAGCTCGCCTTCAACGACGGCGACATGCTCGGGGCCCTCCAGCACCAGTGCCGAGGTCATCATCGCCACGTCGGCGCCCGCGAGCAGGCAGCGGGCGGCATCGGCACCCGTGTGGACCCCTGTTGTCACGGCCAGCGACGACTCCACCCGACCGGACAGGATCGCGGTCCAGCGCAGCGGCAGCCGAAGCTCGGCCGACGAGGACAGCACCAGCGCCGGTGCCACCTGGCGGGTCTTCGGGTCGATGTCGGGCTGGTAGAAGCGGTTGAAGAGCACCAGACCATCGGCCCCCGCGACGACAATCCGCGCGGCATGGTGGGCCAACGCGCTGTAGTACGGGCCGATCTTGACCGCCAGCGGGATCGAGAGGGACGCCTTGACCAGGGCCACGAGCTCGACCTGCTCGTCCTCGACCTCCTGGCCCATCACGTCGAGGTCGGCGGCGATCCCATAGATGTTGAGCTCGATCGCGTCGGCGCCGGCTTCCTCGAGCAGCCGTGCATACCTCACCCAGCCCCCAGCGGTCTCCCCGTTCAGGCTGGCGATCACGGGGATCGACAGCGCCTTCTTGGCCTCCTGGACGTGGCGCAGGTAGCGGTCGACGACCGACTCGTACTCGCCCAGGTCAGGGAAGTAGCCGGTCGCCTCTGGGTTGCTGTACGCGCCCAGCTCGTCCAGCCGGGCATCCTGCATGTCCTCGTGCTCGATCTGCTCCTCGAACAACGAGGGCAGCACGACTGCGGCGATACCGGCTTCTTCCAGCGCGCGCAGCGAGTCGATCCGGGCGGTCAGTGGTCCGGACGAGGCGACCAGAGGGCTACGCAACCGAAGTCCCATGTAGGTCGTGGTCAGGTCGAACTCCGGGATGGCGGTCGGTTCGGCAGTCACTTCGGTACCTCCTCGGTGGCGACACCCTCAGGGTCGACGATTGCTCCTGGCTCGTGCGGCACGGTTCGTTCGACTCCGGCGAGCTGCTCGTAGTAGCGCCAACGTTCGTCGACATCGGACTGGGCCAGGGCCATCAGGTGGTGTGCCCGTTCGGGGTCGGAGCGTTCCAGCATGGCGAACCGGGCCTCCACCCGCGCGAACTCACTCAGCGCCATCGACGGCTTCCGGGAGTCGAGACGGAAGGGCTTGGTGCCCTCGTCTGTCCCCGGCGCGTACCGGAAGAGGGGCCAGTGGCCGCTCTTGACCGCGTCGCGCATGTGGGTCATGGAGTACTTCATGTCGACGCCGTGTGCGATGCAGGTGGAGTACGCCAGCACCAGCGACGGGCCGGGCCACGCGGCAGCTTCGGCCAGAGCGCGCACCGTCTGGACTTCGTTGGCCCCGAGGGCGATCTGCGCCACGTAGACGTTTCCGTACTGCATCGCCAGGGCGCCCAGGTCCTTCTTCGGCGTCTCCTTGCCGGCGGTCGCGAACTTCGCCACCGCGCCCCTCGGGGTTGCCTTGGACGCCTGCCCACCGGTGTTGGAGTAGACCTCGGTGTCGAGCACCAGAACGTTGACGTTCTCCCCCGACGCGAGGACATGGTCGAGTCCGCCATACCCGATGTCGTAGGCCCACCCGTCCCCACCGATGATCCACACGTCGCTGCGGACGAGAGCGTCCGCCAGGCTCGCCAAGTGGCGCGCGTTGGAGTCGTCCTCGAGCGCGTCCAACCGCTCGCGCAGCCGCACCACCCGATCCCGCTGGGCGCTGATCCCGGCCTCGTCGGACTGGTCCGCGCGTAGCAGGTCGCGAGCCAGATCGGGACCGACCTCGTCGGCGAGCGTCGCCAGCAGCCTGCGTGCGGTCGCCGTACTCTTCTCGACGCCCAGGCGCATCCCCAGCCCGAACTCGGCGTTGTCCTCGAACAAGCTGTTGGACCAGGCAGGCCCCTGACCCTCGGCGTTGCTCCTCCACGGTGTCGTCGGCAGGTTCCCGCCGTAGATCGAGGAGCATCCCGTCGCGTTCGCCACGATCATGCGATCGCCGAAGAGCTGGGTGAGCAGGCGCAGGTATGGCGTCTCGCCGCACCCCTCGCAGGCGCTGGAGAACTCGAACAGCGGTTGAAGAACCTGCGAGCCCTTGATGGTCTCGTGCGGGAGCAGCCCGCGGTCCAGCGGCGGGATGGTCTCCGCGAACGCGTAGTTGGCTCGCTCGCGGTCGCGGTGCTCGGCAACCGGCTCCATGTTGAGGGCCTTGTGCCCGACCACGGTCTTGCTGTTGGCCGGGCACTGCTCCACGCAGACCCCGCACCCGGTGCAGTCGTCGGGGGCAACCTGGATGCTCAGCAGGTGTGGGGTCTTCAGCTCGCGGGCGGCGAAGGACTTGGACGCAAAGGTGTCCGGCGCGCCGTCCAGCTTGTCGGGAGCAAGCACCCTCATCCCCATTGCGTTGTGGGGACATACGATCGCGCACTTGCCGCAGTCGATACAGATGTCTGGGTCCCAGATCGGGATCTCCTGGGCGAGCGCCCGCTTCTCGTATCGCGTGGTGCCGGTCGGGAAGGTTCCGTCCACCGGCAGCGCGCTCACCGGGAGCAGGTGCCCCTCGCCGGCGAGGATGCGTGCGGTGACCCTGGTGACGAAGTCGGGGGCACCGGCTGGAACCACGTCACGCAGGGACATCGTGGAGGTCACCTGCGCCGGCACCGTGAGCTCGTGCAGCTCGGCCAGAGACTGGTCGATGGCGGCAAGGTTGCGCTCGACGACCTTCCGCCCGCGACGGCCGTAGGACTTCTCCACCGAGCTCCGGACAGCATCTAGTGCCTGCTCCTGGGGCAGGATCCCCGAGAGGGCGAAGAAGCACGGCTGCATGACGGTGTTGATCCGTCCGCGAAGACCGAGCTCGCCGGCCAACTGGTGCGCGTCGATGACGTGCACCTTCAGCTTCTTCTCGATGATGGCCGCCTGAACGGGTTCGGGCAGCGCGTCCCACACCTCGTCGGCAGGGTAGGGCGCGTTGAGCAGGACGGTCGCCCCCGGCTTGGCCACGGCAAGGACATCATGCGTCGACAGGAACTGGAACTGGTGGCAGGCAACGAGATCGGCCTGCTCGATGAGGTAGGTGGAACGGATCGGCTGACGGGAGAACCGCAGGTGCGAGACCGTCATCGCGCCGGCCTTCTTCGAGTCGTAGACGAAGTAGCCCTGGGCATGCAGGTCGGTCTTCTCTGCCACGATCTTGACCGTGTTCTTGTTTGCGCCGACGGTGCCGTCGGATCCGAGCCCGTAGAACACCGCCCGGACGTCTCCCTCGGGCGTGGGCAGCTCGAACTCGGGATCGGGCCGCACCGACAGGTGGGTCACGTCGTCGATGATCCCGACGGTGAACCGGGGCCGCGGCGCCTCGGACTTGAGGTCGTCAAAGACCCCCTTGACCATGGCCGGGGTGAACTCCTTGGACGAGAGCCCGTATCGGCCGCCGGTCACCCGCGGCATCGAGCCGGGGTCGCGCAGCCCGTTGGTCGCCGATTCGGCCAGCGTCGCGACGACATCGAGGAACAGCGGCTCGCCATAGGCCCCGGGCTCCTTCGTGCGGTCGAGCACCGCGACCCGGCGTGCGGACAGGGGCAGGGCGGCCGCGAGCTCGGCAGCGGGGAACGGCCGGTACAGCCGAACGGTCAGAACACCCACCTGTTCGCCGCAACGGTTGAGCTCCTCGACGGTCTCCTGGACCGCACCTGCCCCGGAACCCATGATCACGATGACGCGGTCTGCCTGCGGGTGCCCGGCATACTCCACCAGCTTGTATGCGCGCCCGGTGCGCTCGGCGAGCCGATCCATCGCGTCCTGCACCGCGGCCGGCACGGCGTCGTAGAAGGGGTTGGCGGCCTCGCGGGACTGGAAGAACACGTCCGGGTTCTGGGCCGATCCCCGCAGCACGGGGTTTTGTGGGTTCAGCCTGCGCCCGCGGTGGGCCAGGACGCCGGCGTCGTCGACCAGGGCCCGCAGGTCATCTTGCTCGAGGATGGCCACCCGGTTCATCTCGTGGGAGGTGCGGAAGCCGTCGAAGAAGTGCAGGAACGGGACGCGGGTCTGCAGCGTGGCCAGGTGCGCCACGAAGGCCAGGTCCTGGGCCTCTTGCACCGAGCTGGAGGCCAGCATGGCGAAGCCGGTGCTGCGTGCGGCCATCACGTCCGAGTGGTCACCGAAGATCGAGAGCGCGTGCGTGGCAAGGGTGCGGGCCGCGACGTGGATGACTGCCGACGTCAGCTCTCCGGCGATCTTGAACATGTTGGGCAGCATCAGCAGCAGGCCCTGGGACGAGGTGAATGTCGTGGCCAGCGCCCCGGTCTGCAGTGCGCCGTGCAAGGCGCCCGCGGCACCGCCTTCGCTCTGCATCTCGACCACCCGGGGCACCGTGCCCCAGAGATTGGTCCGGCCGGCCGACGCCCAGGCATCGGCGAACTCCCCCATCGGTGATGACGGGGTGATCGGATAGAGGGCTACCAGCTCGCTGAGCGCGTAGGCGACCGCGGCCGCTGCTTCGTTCCCGTCGACGCATTCATGCCGCATGTCATGTCTCTCTGCAGTCTTGGACCCTGACGCTGCCACGCTATCGTCGGCAACGGGCGGGGACCAGAACCTTGAGCAAACCCGCGGGATGACCTGGCTCTCATGCCGCATGGGACGGGTGGTGGGTCATCCCCGGTACGGCAACAGGTGTGGTTACTGGCTGCGCTTCATCATGACGACCAGAGCGGCAGGTGACCGCACCTGTTGCCGTACTGGGGGTCATTCGGGGGGGCTCCTTGTGACCATGACAACCCGCCGGTTTTGGTGAAAAATTGTGCTCACGATCGGTCTATCTCGTATTGGGTGAATCCGGTACAGGCCCCGGCCGGGCATCTCCCCGGCCGGGGCCGACTAACGTCCGGGACCTACACGGCCCACCAGGTGCGGTCTGCGTGCGATTCCCGGTGTCGCCGGTGTAGAACAGGGACCTTCCGCCAGCCTGGATCAGCAGCGAGAACGCGGCGTATGCCCAGTGGTCGGCGAGGTACGGGGTGATGGTGAACGGCCCGAGGTGAAGGGGCCCGGCTATGTGAGCCGTTCCAACGCCGCCCGCAAACCTCTGTTGGGGTCGGCATCGGGCAGCACCTTCTGGATGTCGGCCAAGGCCTCGGTGAGCTTCCGGCCCTTGACCCGACCGGCATACAGCGCTGCGACGGCCGGAGTACGGGACTGTGCCTGGACGCAGTGCAGCAGGACCGTCTTGCCCTCATTCCGAAGCGCATCGACTGTTGCGGCAGCGTCAGCCAGGACGAAGTCCAGGTGTGGGTTCTTGTCCGGCCTGGACTCATCAATCAGCCAAATCTCGACGTGATCGCCCCCAGCCACGCCCTCGGCCGGGACCTCGGCGGCGCCCAGACGGCACAGCGACACCACCGCGATCACTCCGTCTGGCAGGTGGTTCAGCGCGTCGACGCCACCGAGCCAGACACCGTCGTCGTCGGGGTGTTGAACCATCGCGAAACGACCCGGGTAGCCCGAGTAGTCCATCCGGTCAGCCCGGGGCCAACCGGCAGAGTCGGGCTGGCCGCCACGGGCGGTCATCACCCCAAAGCTCACCAGGTTCCGGGCGCGCAGACCTGGCCAGCCGTGCACCGTGCGCCGCCAGGCTGCGGGCACGGCGGACGCCCCGTAGGCGCCGCCGAGCAGGCCACCGGCGATTGCGGCGACGGTGTCGGCGTCCCGGCCACCCCGGACAGCGGCTTCGAGCCCGGTCCTCAGATGCTCCGCCGACGTGGAGGTGTGCGCGCCAGCGCCCCGGCCGCGTTGCGAGAGTGCGTGATTGCCGACCAGGCACCCTACAGAGCCTCCACGACCCACCCGTTGTGCTCGAAGTCCGCAGGCATCCGAGCCTCGGCCTGATCGAGCCGCTGCGACCACACCAACGCGCGTTCGGTCGGCAGGTGACCCAGAGCAAGACGGAGCCCGTCGAGGTTCCCGTGCAGGACGGCGTGACGGATCGCCAGGCACCACAGGGCGCAGGCCTCCCCCGCCTCTGGATCGAAGTGGGTCATGGCGCTGAGCTGCTGGGCCGCCTCCACGAGCCCGGCTTCATCGCCCAGGAACGCCAAGGCAACCGGAGCCGTGCGCATCAGGGACCCGTTGCCCCCAGAGCGTCCGGTCCGGGCGTGGTGAGCCTGCGATGCACTCGCAAGGTCGCCCGCGCTGGGGTTGTCCTGTCCGCGCTGAGCCGCGGTCTGCCGGGCAGTGCCCAAAACTGAGCGGGTCTGGTGTCCAACATCTTTCGCGCTCTTTGCCCAGTCACTCCAACGGGCGGCAACCCGGTCCTGCGCCTGCGGGCTGCGCAGGTCAAGGCCCTCCGCTGAGACCTCCGCGATGGCGATGGCCATCGAGGTGTCGTCGGTCCACTCCCCCGGCGCCCACCCGAAAGACCCGCCGCCGGCCATCACGACCGGAACGTCGGCGCCAAGGGGCGGGCCAAACTCGTAGGGAGCGCCCAGGGCGTCACCGCAAGCCATGCCGAGCAGGACACCTGCGGCGCGGTCGAGCTGCGCGGTGTTCAGGGCAAGTGTCATGCGACCTCCATCAGGTGGTGGCGACGGTTGAACACCGTGGCGTGCAGGAGGTGATCTTCCCAGCCGAGACCGCGGATCTCGTGGTACTTCGACCGAGCGGCCATGGCGTGTCCGGCTCCGGCGTCGACGTCACGCTCATCACCCATCGGCGCCGCGGCCAGATGCTCCACGAACCGGCGAGCCCGGCGACCGGGAGTCGGCTCCGGCAGCATGAGAGCAGCGTCGATCGCGGCAGCCTCGAGCAGGCCGGGCAGGTGCCGGCGCAGGGCAGAGATTGAGGCGAACACCTCCACGAAGGCGGGCTGGCCGCCAATCCCGATGAGCACGCCGCGCTGGCCCAGCAGCGGTCGGATCGTCTTGATGCCGGCGCTCAGCTCTGCTGCTGCCGCATCACCGTGACCAAGAGCCTCGCTGAAATCTCCGACCTCGCCGCCGGTCATGCCGCTGGTATCGGCCGGAGCGGCCCGACGGTTCAGGTGGTCGACGTAGGACGCGGTGGGTGATGCGCCAAACGCTGCGTCGTACCTGGAGACCCGCTCCCACACCTGGCTCTGCCGCTCATCCTCGTCGGCAACGGTCTGAGCGGATCGGACCATCATCGAGGCGCGGCGGGACCGTCGCACCTGGGCCGTGGCGCCGTGCCAGCGACCGTGCTCCACACAGGACACGCTGGCCACCAGCTTCTCGCCGGCCAGCAGCAGGACGTCGTTGTTCAGGGCTCGGTGCTGCCAGCCACCCTCGAACAGCTCGCCGGCGACCAGCAGCGCGGGTCTGTCCCCCTCGTTGACAAGGACCAGCTCCTCGACCACCGGGCTTCCCTCCCGCTCGTCGACCTGCACCCGAGCCCTGGTCCCGGTGTCCATACCCGACACGACCGGCGCGTCGGTCCAGACTGGGAACACGCTCAGGCCACCCAGGTTCGTGCCCTGCCCCACATGCAGGGTCGGCATCATCAAGAGGTTCATCTGCGATCACTTCCATCCAGCTAGTTGGAGCGGTTCTGCTCTAATCCAGACTGTAGGGGTAGGCTCTGACAGTGCCCTTTGCCTCACCGCCCACCAGCGCAGCGAAGCCGTCTCGGGACTCGGACGGACGGACACTGGCCGACTATCCTCAGCCGTCCGTGGCCGTGGATACCGCGGTGCTGACCCTCGCGCCAAGGACCAATCCGGCCCCTGGGGCTCCCCCGCACCGGTTGTCCGTGCTCCTGGTCCGACGGCCCGCGCATCTCGATGGACCGCAGTGGGCGCTTCCGGGCACCTTCCTGCACCAGGGCGAACGTCTCGCCGATGCCGTCTCCCGCTCCCTGACCGAGAAGGCCGGGGTCACCGGTGGCCACCCCGCCCAGCTCGCCGTGTTCGACGACCCGGGCCGCGACGAACGCGGATGGGTGCTGTCCGTGGCACACCTTGCCGTCATCCCGTATGCCGACCTCGAAGGCGCGCTCGAGGCCCAACCCGAACGGGTCCGGCTGGCACCCGCATCACGGCCAGGACCACTCCCCTACGACCATGCCTTGATCGTGGCTGCGGCCAGGAAAGAGCTCAGACGACGGTATGCCGACCGGCCCGACCCCGATCGCCTCTTGGGCCCGCGGTTCACCTTCAGAGAGCTGCGGGACATCCACCAGGCCATCGCCGGGAGGCCCCTGCAGAAGGACACCTTCCGCCGGGCCATGGAACCTCACCTGCAGGGAACCGGCACCCTATCGACCGGCACCGTCGGTCGCCCCTCACAACGCTTTCGCCGCGCACGATAGCGACTCATGAGATCAGTAGCCGTGATGAAGCCGGAGTAGGTCCTGGCAGGTGTTTGCTTCACCATTGGCACCGGTCCAGGTGAGCGTCGCCCGTCTGGTCGCGAGATCGGCGTCGAGTGTGGCGCTCTGCTCGCCCACGCTCCAGGTCACGGTGACGTGTGATCCGTCGCCACCAACCTCACACTGGCCCGCGAACGCCGGGTGACCGTTGCGGAACCGGATGAGCGAGACCAGAGCAGCCACGACGGGCCGGGCGAGGTCTCGGTCGATCTCGTCGCGCGTGTAGGAGTGCCGGTTGATGTCGCGGCCGACCCCTGACCGGGCGAGCAGGTCCATGTCGTTGTGGCCCGCGAGCAAACCGACGTAGTAGACCTGCGGGATCCCGGGGGTGAAGAACTGCACCGCGCGAGCCAGCAGATAGTCCGAGTCGTCACGGCCCAAGGCGGCGTAGTAGGTGCAGTTGACCTGGTAGACGTCGACGTTGGACGCGGCCCAACCGGTCGCCTGCCGCGACTGCCCGCCGGACCGCTCGTGGATGCCCTCGACCAGCCCATGGACCTGCACCGGGGTGAGCAGGCCGGGTCGGCCATCGCCCATCTGGTCGGGCCCGACGTCAACCACCCCGATCCCGTCATGGGTGTCCAGCACGGTGACCGCGTTGGCCGGCCGCACCTCGAGCCATCGGCGCAACGGCGCCGCATCCCCCGTGTACAGGCCGTGCAGCAGGAGCGGCGGCAGCGCGAAGTCGTACACCCGGTCCACCGCCGAACCGATCGCGATCTGCCGCTCGTAGTGCGCGTGGATCTCCACCAGCACCTGTACCCCGAGCTCGCGCGCCCGCGCCGTGAGCTCCTCGATGAACTCCATGGTGTGCGCGGTCATGAACGACGACGTGCCGGGCGTCTTGATCGCGTAGCCCACCGCATCCAGGCGCACCATCGACACCCCACCTTCGGCCAGGGCCAGCAGAACCCGGTCCAGGTATGCCCTTCCAGCCGGGTCGGCCAGATTCAGGTCGATCTGCGTGCTGGTGAACGTCGTCCACACCAGCCGGCGGCGCTCCCCCAGCCTCAGCATCGTGAACGGCAGACCCGGACGAGGGCGGTAGATCCCCACCAGCTCGTCCTCGTCCGCGCCATCGGGATAGACGTCGGACATAGTCAGGAACATCCCCGCGTATGGCGAGTCGTCGCCTCGGGCGACCACGTCTCGGAACTCGGCCGAGCCCGCCGAGACGTGGTTGACGATGAGGTCGACCATCAGCGCATAGTCGCCCGCCAGGGCCAGAACGTCGTCCCACGACCCGAGCCGTGGGTCGACCTCGCAGTGGTCCACGGGGTCGAAACCGGCGTCGGCTCCGTCGAATGGGGTGAAGAACGGGAGCACGTGCACCCCAGCGAAGAGCCCCGCCAGCGGGCCGTCCAGGATCTCGTGCAACCCCGGCAGGCTGCCCCCGAACCGGTCGGCATAGGCGATCAGCTGCACGTTCTCGCGCGGTTCCGTCTCGCCCATCTCACTCACCTTCGGTTCTAGGTGCCCGGCTCCTCGGGACTCGATCGAGTCGGGCGAGCACTTTCTCGAGCGAAGACCAGATCCGTCGACGACGGGGTCCGCCCGGTGATCTTCTCAACAGCTCGAGCGTATGCCGCGAGCTGTGGTGCGTAGCGCACTTTCTTGGCCGCGATCTCAGCTTCGGTCGACGCCTTGTCGGTCTTGTAGTCCAGGATCGTCAGCGACCCGGGACCACCGTCCACGAGCAGGTCGATGTATGCCTCCAGGAACCGTTCACCGTCCTGCACGACGAGGTAGACCTCCGAAAGGGTCCGTGCGTCCGGGTCGAGAACGCTCTGGAGCGCGTCGTCGTGGAGGGCGGACCAGACCCGTCCTTCGATGTTGGCTTGCAGCTCGGGGATCTGCTGTTCGGCGCAGGCCAGCCGTGCCAGGCTGCGCACTTCGTCGATCTGGGGGTTCTGCAGATTGACGAGCTCGAGGACGCGGTGCGTCGCGGTTCCGATCGCCTTGCCCTGGCTTGAGCTCCGCCGCACGCGAGCCGGCGCCGGCGATCCTTCGGTGGGTTCGACCACGTCCTCCTCGTCCGCCTTGTCCGGTTCGAGCGCCGTCTGGTCTGCGAGAACGACTGCGGCAGCTGGGTTTTGGACGGCCAGCGAGGTGGGGCTGGTCGCGACTCGGCGGCTTACGGCGTCAAGAAGTGTCTGACGATCGGCCGCGAAGTCCACCCGGGTGGGGAGCGTTGGCGCCGGGCGCGCCGGCTGCTCGAGTGCCTCCAGACGTTGGCCGATACCGGACTCGATCCGGGCGAGACCACCCTCCGAGAGAAGGTCCCACAGCTGCTGCGCCGAGCTCCGCTGAGATGCGGCGCCGACGGGTGGTGCGTGGTAGCAGCCGAGCACCAGGTGGTCCATGGCCCGTGTGGCCGCGACGTAGAGCAGTCGGATGCCCTCGCGCCGGGCCGCTTCCTTGTCGGCGGAGGTGGCGACCCCCCACCCTCTGGTCTCCAGCGTGCCTGCCTTGAAACGGATCTGGGGCCCTTCGTCGGTCCACAACACCTGGGACTGGCGACCGGCCCCGCCTGCGAGGCCGGCGACCATGGTGATCGGGAACTCCAGCCCCTTGGCACCGTGAATAGTCAGGATGCGGACTGCGTCGTCGTCGGTCTCCGGGACCACGGTCTCGAGGAGGTCGGCGTCGTTGTCCATCTGCTGAAGCGCCCAGACCACGAAGCTGCCCAGACCGGAGCCGCCGTTGTCACACCACTCACGGGACTGGTCGACGACGAAGCGCAGCCTGCGCCAGTGGTCGCGCGGTCGACGTTGCGAGGCGGTGAGCTCGACCAGGCGCAGATCCCGGACGATCGTTTCGACCAGCTGGTTGGCAGGGAGCCACCACCGGCTCTGGTGCCACGCACGCAAAGTGGCCAGTGCGGTGGCCACAGGGTGCTCGTCGGGGAGGTCGGTGAGGTCAGCCGGTGTCGGGGCGAACAGCGACCAACGTCCGCCTGCCGCCCGCCAGGTGACCAGGTCGACGTCGGAGCAGGCCAGCCCGGGGTTTCGAAGCGCCGCCAGCAGCGCCACCTCGTCGGCCGGACTGTCGACCGCCTGAAGAACGGCGATGAGACCGCGCACGGCGTCCGTGGACCACACCAGCGATCGGCTCTCGATGCGATAGGGGACGTCCCGATCCTGCAGCGCCCTCTCCAGCGTGGGTAGCGAGGTGCGGGTCGGCAGCAGGATCGCCATGTCTTTGTATGACGCGCTCCCGCCGCGGATCTTCCAGCCTTCCCGTTTCGCGCGGACGGCAACGTCTGCGAGATGGGCCGACTCCAGCTGCCTCAACACCGCCGCGCTGCTGCCGGGAAGTGGCCCACCGATCAGCAGCACCGGCGGAATGTCGCCGACGGCTTCACGAGATGGCTCGAGGTCTGCATAGTCGATACCGGCGTTCGGGTCCCCGCCGATCAGGACGCTGAAGGCTGCGTTGGCCGCACTCAGAACCCCCGGGACGCTGCGGAAGTTGACCTTCAGACGAGCCCGGACGTGTTGGTCGCCGACCGCTGTGAAGACCTCGAGGTCAGCGCGGCGGAAGCGATAGATCGACTGCTTGGCGTCGCCGACGAAGAACAGGTGACCGCGATCGACTGCGATCTCTTCCCACGCACCGGGGTCGTCGACGACATGGGGCCCTGCCAGCAGGTAGGCGATCTCGGCCTGGATCGGGTCGGTGTCCTGGAACTCGTCGATGAGCAGGGTGGGCCACTGGTCGTGCAGGCGCTGCCGCACCTCGGGGTCGGTACGGAGTACGTCACGGGCCAGCACCAGTAGGTCGTGATAGGCCAGTGCACCGGAGTCGCGACGACGAAGTGACTCATCGAGCAACCACTCCTGGACGCGTGCGGAGAGGGTCTCTGTCACAGCTGCCCCCACGCCCTGAACGATGTTGTTGCGTGCCTCGTCCGCATCTTTCAGAGCCTGGACGACCCGGGACTTGTCCAGCCCCGCGGCCTTCCAGTCGGGGGCCTTGCCGCCAGAACGCTTGATGTCGGCCGTGGCCAGGGTCTCGAGCAGGTCAACTAGCCCGAGCGGGTGACCGGGGGATGTCAGCTCGGCGATAAGACTTCGGATGGTGGTGTCGAGGTGCTCACTGAGCTTGTCGCCGACGGGCCAGTAGCCCTCGCCGGCGAAGGCCTCAGTCAGGTGGGTCAGCACCTCGTCTGCAGAAACCGGTGGCAGCTTCACCACAGCCAACGGCCGCGTGCGCAGCCGGTCCCAGGAGGCCCCCAGAGCAGTGGCGACGGCGTTCAGGTCGCCCAGCTTGAGCCCGAGCGTCAGCCCGCACAGCAGGTGCTCGCGGATGGCCTGGTCATCGAGCAGGCGGTCCAGGAAGTCGCTCCACGAACGCTCGGCGTCCGCAGTGCCTGATCCGGTGTCGGCGACCGAGAAGCCGGGCGGAAGACCTGCCTCCAGCGACGCCTCCGACAGGATCCGGGCCGCGAAACCGTGCAGGGTCGTCAGCACCGCGTCGTCAAGAGTCTCCAGCCCGGCTGCCAGACGCACCTGTGCTGCGGCGTCGTACTCGAAGCCTGCGTAGCGACCCCCGGCGTCGGGCTGGAGACCCTCTCGGATCCGGTTGCGCAACTCGGCTGCAGCGTTCTCGGTGAAGGTGATTGCGGCTAGCTCGGACATCGCGGAAAGGTGCCCGGTAGCGACCATATGGATGACCCGGGCGACGAGAGCGGTGGTTTTGCCGGTCCCGGCCCCAGCTTCGACGAAAAGGGTCTCGGCGAACTCGGTGCGGATCGTGTCGCGCGCGCCCTGGTCGATCGGCGAGGTCATCCGCTGGCCGCCGATGGACTGACCAGATCGGCATACAGACTCACAGTGTTGGCCTTTCGCAGTTCGTTCCACTGCTCGACCCGTGTCGTGGGGCAGACCAGGTCGAAGGGGCAGTAAGAACAGTTCTCCCAGGTCTGCCGGTTGTTGAACCAGCTCTCGTCGCCCGGGTTGGCCGGGTAGATGCCATCTCGGATACCGCCGACGACCACGTCCAGCACGGTCTTGAGACGCTGCTCCTGCTGCTCATCCACGAGGCCGCCGCGGTGCAGGTCGCCCTTGTCGACGAACCAGAACCAGGCCCGCAGTTCAGCCTCTGGCAAGCCCTCCAGCTGTCGGGCCGCCAGTCCATACAGAACGAGTTGCAGCTTGCGGCCGCGATCGACGAGGTCCGCGGACGGATCCGGCTTGGTGTGCTTGGGAATCGCGTCGTACCCGTAGCCGCCGCCGGTCTTGTAGTCGACCACGACCAGAGTCTTCGCCTCCGTGGCGTCGATCCGGTCGATGGAGCCGGAGAACGGGACACGCCCCCGGGTTGGCAGGTCGACGACCAGGGGCTCCGCGTCCTTGCGCCCGAACGCGGCCTCGACCGCGATGGGCCACGACCGCCTTTCACGGCGCAGGCTGCTGTCGTGGGCAAGAACCCGGACCAGCACCCGTTGCAGCCGTGCGAGCTGTGCGGTCCACAGAACGTCGCGGCCGGTCAGTCCGCGCTCGGTCAAGGCAGCGGCGTCGGCGTCGAGGAGCACCCGGGCACGGGCGATGTCAGCTGGGCTCCAGGCCGTGTCGGGAGCGATCCCCGGTTTCGTCATCGTGCCGAGGTGGCCGGCAATGAGCGCTTCGAGCACGCCATGAAACAACGTCCCCTTTTCGCGGGCGTCGATGGTGTCCTCACCGCCCCGGTCCTCGAGGTCGCGGACCCCCAGAACCTGGCCGTAGAGGTGCTTGCTCGGGCAGGACGCCCAGGTCTGCAACGTGGTCGCCGACAGGTGCGAGTCGACCGTGGACCTGAGGGGCTCGGGCAGTGCGCCGGTGCTGCCGGTCCACGCGTTGAACTCACCTCGGGCGCGAGAGCGCGCAGCGTCCAGGCCTCGTGACAGCCGCGTGTCGGTGTGGGCGAGCTCGTTCACGCGGTCGTGCAAGGAGAAGGCGACGTCCAGCTCGTGCGAGGAAGCAAAGGTGCTGGCCTCGCGTAGCGACGCGTCGAAGGACGGGTAGGACGTGAACCACGAGGCCTGTATGTCGCCCTTGTCGACCTCCGCAGCGCTGATCAGGCTGACCTCTCCCTGCGCGTTCAACCTGCGGGCCTGCTCGAGGAACCATGGCGAGGCGAACTGTCGTCGCTGCGAGCGGGTGTCGGCTCGTGGATAGGACAGGTGAACGGCTTTGGCCGAGCCCAAGGCGGAGTTCCAGTACTCGCGCTCGTCCGTGCGCCGGGAGGCGACCGTCGCCAATGCCGGTGACAGCAGCGCCCGGTCCCCGTCCCGCAGCACCGTGCTTTCCCGCTGCCGTGCTGGCAGTGCATCCTCGGTCGCGCCGACAACCAGGAGCAGGTCAAGATCGGCCCCGGCAAAGGAGCGCAACGTTCCCACGAGCACGCCCCGTCCCAGCGTGGTGCCGCTGGCCGAGGATGCGGCGAATCCCTCTGCCACGGCGTCGACAACCGCGACCGGGTCGATGGGGACGTCGATGATGGCCATGGACCGCAGCACGGTGGTCACCACGTCATACGCCCCCTGCTCGAGCCCCACCGGCTGCGCGAGCTCATCGGAGGCACGTTCGGACCAGCCGTCAACCCGCGTGCGAGGACCCAGTGACCGCTGGAGCATCGCGATGAGTCGCTCCGAGGCCGTCGCCCAGTTCGAGGCTGTGAGTGCGGTGCCGGCCAGTGCGTGCAGCTCCTCCACTTCGGCCAGCAGGGCCAGTGCGTCTGCGGCCCGTTCCTGATGTTGGGTCCGACCCTGTTCGGATTCGGCGGCGCCTGTGGGCAGGTCGTCAGCGCGCTGGTTCTGGTCGCGGGCATAGCGGTCGAGGCGCTGCTGCCAGGTGTCCAGGTCTCGCGAGACACCGGCCTCTTGGGACAACCTGTCCCACCGAGCGGCGGGCACGCGATGCCCCGACGTATCGAGGATGGGTCCGTCAGCCATCCAGTGAAGGACCTCAGAACGCGGAAAACCCCTGTCGTGTAAGGAAAGCAGCCCGAGTACGGTGCGGCCGGCCACGGTCTGCGCCAAGGTGCGCTGGCTGGGCACATGGTGGGGTATGCCGGACACGGTGAGCTGCTCGGCCAGCAGCCGGACATAGGGGGTGGGCGAGCGATAGGCGATGCCGATGCGCTCCGGCCGGCACCCGCTGCTCGCCAGGTGTTCCAGGGTGGTGCGCACGGCGATCCGCACCTCTTCTTCTGCGTCGGGAGCGACCACCAGCCGGGTCACGGCAGGAGCCTCGGATGCTCCGGCTCCCCCGGCCTGCTCGAACTGGCCGGCCAACCAGTCAGCAGTGTCCGGGGTGTGAACCATCGGCAGGACGGCGCTGAGGCGCCCGTCATTGCGCAGTGCAGCAAGGAGCCGCTTGTCGGCAATAGTCAGAGGGCCGCTGGCCATCACGACCACGTGGGTGTCAGGTGCGTCGCCCGAAGCCACGGACTCGACAGCGAGGTCCAGCAACTCGGTGCGGGTCAGCAGCCCGGTCACGTGCCCGCGATAAAGGCGGTAGAGCTCCAGCACCTCGAGCCCGCGGCCGCTCAGCCCGGCCACCGCTCCAGTCGCGATCTCGGCACTTTCCAGCTCGGCGAAGACCACCTCGAGCAACCGCGCGGTGGCCCGCTGCCTCGTCGCGGCGGCCAGCAGCTTGCCGGGGCCGGTGGCGGAGGCAAGCACGTGCTGGACCGCCTTGCGCCGGTCGCCCGGGACGAGTGGACGGCGGAGCGCGCCCGGCGTCAGCGCGAGATGACGAGCGCACAGCCGCTCGGCGAGCTGGGGCATCGTGGCGAAACGGACGTTGGCCAGGCCTTGTGAGCCGGCCACAGCCCGCCTCAGAGTCACACCTGCAGGTCCGCTCGGCACCACCACATCGACTGGCGCGAGGACGTCGCCATCTTGGGCGGCGACGATCAGCGCGGCGAGAGCTTCGACGGGACGATGCCCCGGAGCGCAGAGAACGAGACTGCCTGAATTGACCACGCGCCGAGGCTAGCGCGGAGCAGTGACAACGGGCCGCAATCCGTATGACGACTCCACCCCCTCGCGCTGCCCTGCCCCCACCTATCGAGCGCGGGTCACGAATCGGACCTGCCTGACCCAGCCGTGTCATTAGCCCGTCTACTTGCGCACTTCGCGCAAGTTACCCACGCATATCGCTTGCTTTACGCAATGGCCCGGTGATGATGGCCACATTCATCCCTTTTCGGGAACAAATCGCTAGGAGGTCCGGTGGATCTACAACTTTTGCTCGCGCTGGTGCTGGGTATCGGGACGATCATCGTCGTCGTGCTGCGCACCCGGCTCGACGCCTTCGTCGCCCTGCTGCTGGCCGCCCTGGTCACCGGCTTCGTCGCAGGGGCTCCCCCCATCGAGACGATCTCCTCGATCACGACCGGCTTCGGCAACACCCTGGCCTCGATCGGGATCGTGATCGGCCTCGGTGTCGGGATCGGCAA
The DNA here is from genome assembly GCA_038249115.1 of Actinomycetales bacterium. Taxonomy (GTDB): domain Bacteria; phylum Actinomycetota; class Actinomycetes; order Actinomycetales; family Dermatophilaceae; genus UBA4719. The sequence goes on along the minus strand of JBBRWQ010000050.1, from coordinate 1,573 downwards.
GATCCTCGAGGTCTCCGGTGCGGCCGATGCGTTGGCCCGCGCCTTCGTCAAGGCCATGGGCAAGGGCCGCGAGCACTGGGCGATGGCGGGAACGGGTGCCATCGTCTCCATCCCCGTCTTCTGCGACTCCGGCTTCGTCATCATGAACCCGCTGGCCCGTTCGATCGCTCGACGGATCAACGGTCGCTACGTGACCCTTTCTCTCGCCCTGGGCGCTGGGATGACGCTGACCCACCACCTCGTCCCGCCCACCCCCGGCCCGCTCGCGGCTGCCGGGATCCTCGGCGCCGACCTCGGTGCCCTGGTCCTCGTCGGACTGATCTTCGCCCTGCTGCTGCTGCCCGTCGTGATCTCTTACGCAGCCTGGATGGGCCCCAAGCTCGAGAGCGAGCTCAACGAGGAAGTTCGTGCCGCTGTGTACCAGACTGCTTCAGCGACAGTCACGACCTCTGGCGGTTCTGGCAGCTCCACTGACGTCCGCGTCGACGAGCCCGCGGAGGCGCCCGCACACGCGCTGGGTGAGCCGCCGGCCGGTGGCAAGCCGCACAGCGTATCGCTCGGTGTCGCCGCGTTGCCGCTGTTCTTCCCGCTGCTGCTGATCGTGATGAACACGGTCGCGACCGCGATTGACAAGAGCAGCCAGGGCGTGCTTTCACCCAAGGACGACTACACCCCCTCGGGCGTGGTCAGCGTCCTGGCGTTCATCGGCCACCCCGTCGTCGCGCTGACGGTCGGCATCATCCTCGCCGTCTATGTGCTGCTCCCCAAGTGGACACCGCGCAAGCAGGTGCACCACTGGCTCGCCGAGGCGGCCGCCTCCGCTGGCCTGATCATCCTGATCACCGGCGCCGGCGGCGGGCTGGGCCAGGTGCTTCGCGACACGGGTGTCGGCGACGAGCTGGCCAAGGCCATCTCCGGGATGAGTCTCCCCGGCGTACTGGTTCCCTTCCTGATCGCCACGCTGGTTCGGCTTGCTCAGGGATCGGGAACCGTCGCGATGATCACCGCGGCCTCGGTCTCGGCACCGCTGGTAGTCGGGCTCGGCGTGTCCCCGCTGTTGGCCGCGCTCGCCTGCTGCGCCGGCTCGATGGTGTTCAGCTACTTCAACGACTCCTACTTCTGGGTGGTCACCCGGTTCACCGGTCTGGAAGGCACTGCTGCCTTGCGTGGCTGGTCGGGTATCACCACCGCCGCTTGGGCGGGGTCGTTGCCGCTGTTGCTCATCGCAAGCCTCTTCCTCTGAGATGGTGGACGTGCTGGTGGTCGCCGACGACCTGACCGGAGCGAATGCGGCTGCGGCCGGGTTCGCCCGGGCGGGCCTGCGCGCGGTCACCGTGCGCGCCGCCGAACGGGCCGACGTGGTGGCCGAGATGGTGTCGCGTTTCGACGTCGTCGTGGCGACCACCGAGAGCCGACACGCCGCTCCGGAGGTCGCTGCGGAGCGGGTCACCGCTGCGGTGCGTGCTGGCTGGCCCGCCCAGCTGGTATGCAACCGCATCGACACCACGCTTCGCGGCAACGTCGGAGCCACGACCAAGGCCGTCATCGACGAGGTCAAGGCGCTGACCGGCGG
>JBBRWQ010000049.1:0-25752 GCA_038249115.1 Actinomycetales bacterium | reverse complement strand
CGACCAACGCCGGCGGGAACGTGGCCGTCAACACCCCCACCGCGATCCGATCCGGTAGGCGGTCAACAGAGGACGGCTTCAGCTGACCGACTCTTGGCATGAGCCGACACTACCAGCAAACCCACTAACTAAGTGGTATTGGTCCTAGGCCAACCTTTAAGCCGGACTAGCAGCCATCTGCGGGCTAACACTCGTCCCCTGACGCATGAATCTGCCACGAAGAGCGCACATCGACTCTGGTCGCGGATCGACCTGTCAAAACCGTACCGGAAACGGCACGGTTTTGACAGTGCCTGGCTCCGTCGCCCGTGTGGCCATTTCGATATCCAGGTCTGTGCCTATCGCGAGCACATCCCCGTTCGTCTCCGGATCAACGGACATGATTGAACGGTAGGCGAATGCCGCTCAGACGGGGAGCGCTGCCCACACCGGGCCCGATGAGGAGCCCGTCATCGCCGGCCCAAATTGACCCCCTATTTGCAAGCTTCGGGCATGGCGATCGCTCCGGCCGATCTGAGCACGAATCGGTGCGCTCCCCGGAGCGTGGTCAGGACCTGACGGCACCCACCGAGTGAGCAACTGCTGTACTTCGTTGATTTACTTCTCCCCGACGTCAGAAAGGCCCTCTTCCCGGATCGGGAGAGGGCCCCTGGCCTGCGGTTATGCGACTTTCTCGGTGGAGCTGAGGGGACTCGAACCCCTGACCCCCTCGTTGCGAACGAGGTGCGCTACCAGCTGCGCCACAGCCCCGTGGTGCGGACGAAACGATAACACCGCGACCGGCCCAGCCCGAATCCGGTCAGTCAGCGGTGAAGGCTGGTACGAACGGGCCCTGCCCTGATGCAGGCCGTGGCATCGACGAGAGCCTTTTCAGACCCCTTGGTATGCCGGCTGTCAGAGCGCCGTCTCAGGCCCCGGCGGCACGGCGACGATCGAGCAGCTCGTCAAGCTCGCCCTCGTCGATCACGCCGCCAAAGCTTGACTGCTGTGGAGTCGAGGGAGCGGTGACCGCCGTCGCCACGGGAGCGGGACGCTCGGCCTTTGCCTTGAGCGTGTAGGTGGGTGGCGGCACGGGGACTGGCGCCCAGCCCGTCAAGTCCACCTCGGCCGAAGCCACGGCCTCAGTCGCGGCCTCAGCTTCGGTCAGCTCCTCGAGGTCGGCCGCGCCATCAGCGGTGGACTCAACCACCGGCTCGACCCCGGCTGTCGCTCGAGTGACCGCACGTGCGGCCCTGACCGCGGCCGTGTTGGCCGACCGCAGCGGAGCCACCGTGGAGGCACGCGCCGGCGCGCCAGGACGACGAGCGGCGCGCTCGGCCAGGGCGGCATGACGCAACGAGGCGACGTTGGCTGCCAAGGCGGCGACGGCGATCAGCACGCTCCACCAGGCCAGGACCGAGAACATAGCCAGAACCGAGACGACGACCGCCAGCGACAATGACGCCAGGAACGAGAGACCGCGGACGCGACGCATAGGCATCCGGGCCAGAGCGTGGAACATACCCACAGAATGCGTCGACGGCGCAGGGCCCTCACGGGGAGTCGGCGTCTGAGACTGGGCGCGCTTCACGACGACCTCCGGACGGGACGACCGCGCAGGACTGACTGAGTACGAACGCGGCTGGGGAATCGACAGGTCGGACTCGGGCAGCGGATTCCGACGTTCGAGCACTCGCATGGCATCGGAGAACCGGTCAACCGAGCGGGCTGTGGCCAGGTGCTCACGACGACGGACCCAGTGCTGGAGCAGATAGGCAGCCCAAATCGCAATGATGACAAGGAAGATCAGACCGCTGGGCTGCACGAACACGACGTTAGAGCGGTCTGCCGTTCTTACCGTGGACCCTCTTCGGTGTGTCGCTGAAGTGACTGATGTTGCCAGTGATTCCAGCGCTCCACCACCGATGAGCCGCCCAGATCTTCGCTGGTCAGCGCAAATGTCCTGTGGTCACGCCAATCGCCGTCAATGTGCAGATAGCGCAGCCGCAGACCCTCGTCGCGAAAGCCCAGCTTCTCGGCGACCCGCAGGCTCGCCGTGTTTTCCGGCCGGATGTTGACCTCGACCCGATGCATCCCCAGTCCGACGAACGCGTGGTCGCACGCGGCGGCGAGCGCCAACGGCATGATTCCCTGTCCCGCGACCGACTCGGAGACCCAGTAGCCCGCCGAAGAGCAGCGCAGCGAGCCCCACACGATCCCGAACAGATGCATCTGGCCGACCAGCCGGCCCTCCGTCTCGATGGCGAAGGGCTGGAGCCTGCCCTCGCTGGCATCGCGGTCGAACTGCCGAACCAGCTGACGGAAGGCCGGCGCCTTGGCGAACCCCCCGGGCGGCGTTGCCTCCCACGGCCGCAGCCAGTCGACGTTCTCGGCCCGCAACTCCTCCCACTCGCGCCGGTCCCTGTTCCGCAAAGCGCGCAGAATCACCGGAGCGCCGCCGCCCCGCTGGGCTGTGATCGTCACCGGCCAGAGCCCGACGGTCAATGGTCACCGCCGTGAATCTGCGAAAGAGCGTGTGCGACAACGGGTTCGAGTACTGCGAGACCGTCACGCACAGCACCGGTCGATCCCGGAAGGTTGACGAGCAGGGTCTGTCCCGCCAGTCCGCTGACTCCCCGGGACAACATCGCCATCGGTATGCCGGCCCCCACGCCCGCTGCTCGAATCGCCTCAGCGATCCCGGGGACCAGCCGATCCACGACCCGGAGCGTGGCCTCAGGTGTGCCATCGGTCGGGGTCAGGCCAGTACCGCCGGTGGTCACCACCAACGACGCGCCTGCGGAGATGGCCGCGCGCAGGGCCACCTCGACGTCGGGACCGTCGGCAACCACCACGACGTCGCCCACCTCGAGACCCCAGCCTCGCAGCGTGTCGACGATCACCGGCCCCGACCGATCCGGATAGACCCCGGCAGCCGCGCGGGTCGAGCAGGTGATCACCACCGCTGAGCGGGCTGTCAGAACAGACGCCAGCTCTTCCTGGTCGACACTGTCCTGGCCGGTCATGGTTCGACCCAGTCCCCGGACCTACCGCCGGACTTGGCGGTCACGTGTACGTCAGTGATCCGGCCATGCTTGTCAACGGCCTTGACCATATCGATCAGCGCCAACGCCCCCACCGCCACAGCAGTGAGCGCCTCCATCTCGACACCCGTCCGGTCGGCCGTCCGAACGGTCGCCGTCAGGTCGACGCCGTCATCGACCACCACGAGGTCAACCTCGACTCCGTGAACCCCGATTGGGTGGGCGAGCGGGATCAGATCGGGGGTGCGTTTGGCCGCCTGGATCGCGGCAATGCGGGCGACCGACAGCGCGTCGCCCTTGGGCACGGTGCCCCCTCGCAGCGCAGCCACGGCCGCAGCCGAGAGCAGGACCCGACCGACTGCTGTGGCCGAGCGGACCGTGACGTCCTTGGCCGAGACATCAACCATGTGCGCCGACCCGTCAGCGCGAACATGCGTCAGGTGGGGCTCCTTCATGACGCCTCCACGATCGGTCCCAGCGGGTGACAGCGCACCTTGTCGCCGACCCGGACGGACGTCACCTGAGCCGGTATCACGGCCAATGCGTTGGCGATCGACAGCGAGCCGAGCGCGTGAGAACCTTGCAGACCCGCGATGGAAGCCGTGTAGCCGGAGTCGTTGTGGGACAACACGACCCGGGCAAACTGCACCTTGCCCGCCGGTGCGGTCCAGCCGTCTGTGGCCACCGCTGTCACCAGCGATGTCTCGTGCCGCGCACGCCCTGCCATCAGGCGCAGCGCCGGTGCCACGAACACCTCGAAGGAGACCATCGCGCTGACCGGGTTGCCCGGGAGGGTGAACACCGGGACCTGGTCATCTCCTAGGACGCCGAAACCCTGCGGCATGCCGGGCTGCATGGCGACCTTGTCGAATCGCATCGTCCCGACCCGGGAGAGGACCTCCTTGACGGTGTCATAGGCCCCCATGCTGACTCCCCCCGTGGTGATGACAGCGTCGGCGCGCAACAGCTGGCTCTCGATCGTGGCCAGGAATTTGCTCGCGTCATCGCGCACGCACCCGATTCGGAAGGGGATGCAGTCAAGGGCTCGCACGGCTGCGGTCAGCATCAGGCCGTTGCTGTCCACGACCTGGCCGAACGCCGGAAGGGTGCCCGCCTCGATCAGCTCGTCACCAGTCGAGATGACCACGACCCGGGGCTTGGGTGTCACATGGACCCGGCCGGTGCCGACCGCGGCCAGCAGGGCGATCTGGCGAGGTCCCAGACGGGTGCCATCGCGCATCACCAGGTCACCGGCAGCAACGTCTTCGCCAGCCTGACGCACGTTGCGGCCGGCGGACACCGGCGCCGACAGGATGACCTTGGCGAGACCACCGTCGGTGAGCTCGACCGGAACGACAGCATCGGCGCCGCGAGGCATCGGGGCGCCGGTCATGATCCGCATGCTCTGGCCCGAAGCCAGGCTCAGCGCCTGGGTGTTGCCGGCAGCGATGTCATGGACGACAGGGAGAGTGACCGGTGCCTGCTCACTGGCGGCCTCGAGATCTGCCGCGTGAACGGCATACCCGTCCATTGCTGAGTTCGTGAAACCCGGCAGGGGGACCTCGCTGGTCACGTCCTGGGCCAGAACACACCCCTGGGCATCGAGCAGGCTGAGACCGATCGACGGCAGCCGGCGCACGGTCTCCACGATCCGCGAGAAGTGCTCTTCGACGGTGATCACGAGGTGGTGGCATCCTTCTCTGCCACGAACCCGGACAGCCACGAGGAGAAGTCCGAGCCAAGTTCCTGATGGCCGACAGCCAGCCGGACCACCGCCTTGAGATAGTCGAGCCGGTCGCCGGTGTCATAGCGGCGGCCACGGAAGATGACGCCGTGCACGCCTCCTCCGGCTTCGGATGACGTCGCCCGTTCCTGAAGCGCATCGGTCAGCTGGATCTCGTTGCCACTGCCGGGCTGGGTGGTGGCAAGGGTCGCGAATATGGAGGGGTCCAGGATGTAACGTCCGATGATCGCCAGGTTGCTCGGAGCATCAGCGGACTGGGGCTTCTCGACCAGCCCGGTGACACGAACCAAGGATCCGTCGCCACCATCCTGCGAGACAGGTTCGACAGCAGCGCACCCGTACAGATGAATGGACTCGGGCGGTACCTCCATCAGAGCGATCACGCTCCCGCCCCTCGCCTCCCGCACCGCGATCATCGCCTCGAGAAGGTGGTCTCGCTCGTCGATCAGGTCATCACCGAGCAGGACGGCGAAGGGCTGGTCGCCGACGTGGTCCGCAGCGCAGAGGACGGCGTGACCCAGACCCAGCGGCTCGCCCTGGCGCACATAGTGGACGTTGCCGAGGTCGCTGGACTGACGCACACGAGCGAGGCGCACCTGGTCGCCCTTGGCCTCCAGCGCCCGCTCGAGCTCCCAATGACGGTCGAAGTGATCCTCCAGCGCGGCCTTGTTGCGTCCGGTCACCATGAGCACATCGCGTAGCCCGGCGCGGGTGGCCTCCTCGACGACGTACTGGATGGCCGGCTTGTCGACGACCGGCAACATCTCTTTCGGCGTCGCCTTGGTGGCAGGCAGGAAACGGGTGCCGAGGCCGGCTGCCGGGATCACGGCCTTGGTCACGGTGCTTCGTGAGGGCAAAGACGTGGCGGGTTGCTCGGTCGAGGTCATGCCCCGACATTAGTCGGACCGGCGCTCGCTTCGTGAGACCTGGTCGCGTCCCAGAACCTTGGCCTTGGCCGCCGCGTCGTCAGCCGACCGCAACAGCTCGGCTGACGTCCTGGCATGCTGCGGCCAGGTAGCCACGCCGATACTGACGCGAACCACGATCGACGTCTCGCCCACCGCGAACGGCTGGTCACGCACGGCGCGCCTGACCCTGTCTGCCGCCGCGACCGCCGATTCGGGGTCGAGCTCGGGACAGACAACCGCAAACTCCTCGCCGCCGTATCGGGCCACACGGTCGACCGTCCGGACGCTCGCGGCGACCCGTGCTGCAACACCCGCCAGAACCTGGTCCCCCGCCGTATGTCCGTACTGGGTGTTGATATCCCGGAAGCGGTCGATGTCGACGATGAGAAGCGAGCAGCAACGGTCGAAGTGCCTCGCGCGGTCGACCTCGGCTGCGAGCGTCGTCGTGAGCATGCGCAGGTTGCCGACGCCGGTCAGCGGGTCGAAGACCGAGAGTCGCTGAGCCTGCCGGTGCAGCAGAGCGTTGTCCATCGCGATGCCGGCCGGGCCGGTGATGGCCACGAGCGCTGCCCCGCTCTCCGTGTCGTATGCCGCGGAGCCGGGTCCCCGTTCGACAACGAGCACTCCCAGCCTGTCAGTGCCTCGCTGAAGCGGCGCGCACAGAACGGGCCCGCCCAGAAAGACCGGCTGATCCGGTCGGTCCATCCAGGCAGGCAGCCCGGTGGACACCACCCGACCCATGAGGGTGCCCTCCATGGGGACCCGTCCAGCCGACGAACGCAGGGACTCCGGCGGCCAGGCAACCCGTGCGACCAGGGAGCTTCCTTCGACCAGCCAGGCCGTGGCCCGGACGCTCTCGGTTGTCGAGGCCGAGATGGCGCACACGGTGGCCAGAAGCCCGTCGAGGTCATGGGTGCGCTGCAGCGCATCGCCGAGCCGCTGGACATTGTCGGTGAGCAGGTCGCGGCTGTGCTTGATCTCCATCAACTGCTGATCGAGCTCTCCGGCCATGTGGTTGAAGCTCTGTGCCAGCCGACCGACCTCGTCGGTTCGCACGACTGGCAGGCGCACCGACAGGTCTCCTCGGGCCGCCTGCTCGGCGGCGAGAGTGACGGCCACGACCGGCATGGTCAGCTGGCGGGCCAGCCACCACACCATCGGCGCTCCGAGCGCAAGCACAAGGCCCAGCAACGTGAACAGCAGCCAGGGAGAGGCCACTCCGTCACTGAAGGGAGCGGTGGCGATGACCAGGCAGGGGTGTCCGGTGCCGGCGGCGGCAACCTCCACAGTGCTGTCCTGCAGACTTCCACGGCCTCCACCGAGCCTGGAGAGTGCGAGCGTCCTCAGCTGACGGTCGAGCGGACCCGACAAGGTCGATGCGGTCGTGCCATCGGGGCAGGCGACGGCAATGTCGAGGTCTGCGCCTGCTCCGATGTCCTTGAGCCAGCCGGCCAGCCGACCGCCGTCCAGCGGCGAGGCAACCACGGCAGTCACTGACGATGCTGATCCCGAGGTGCCGTTCAGAAGAGGCGCCGTCACAGTCACCCAGTCCTTCAGGAATGGCAACGATGTCGTGGGGGCCGCCACCTGCGGCTTCGTGGGGACGAACGGTGCCGAGCATCCTTTGCCCTGGCCAACATCCAGAGTGATGCCGTTGGGCACCGATGGCGAGTGGGCCAGATTGACCTGATCGCGGCTTATCGATCCGAAGCCGGGCCGGCGTTCCAGCCCACTATGCAGCGCCGTGTCTGCTGACTCACCCTCGACCACCGCCAGAACCATCAGCCTGGCTGAGTCGCCAGCTCCGACACAGGCCTGAACCTGCAAGGAGGCGACCGCCCCGGCAACCACCCGCAACCGCGCCGAGCCTTGCTCACGGAGCTGGTCGGGGACGACGAAGGCAAGGACAAGGGTCGTGCCCAACAGCAGCGGCAGCAGTGCGACACCAAGAATGAGCGTCAGACGGTTTCGCACCGACAACGGGTCCACCCTCCAGACGGGTTGCCTCGATGGTCACGAGCGGGGCCACCGCAAGGTGCCTCTCACGATCAGTCGAGACCAACGCAATGACAGACGAAGAGGTTACACAATCCCGCCTTACGCCGAACGGCCGAGGCAGTACGTAGGTTCCCTCCAGCACCTCGATGAGGTCCGTCTACGTCTAGTCGGGATGTCTACTAACACCTCATGCGTTTGGCGGAGGCATTCTCCGCAGAAAAGCAGGAGCGTTATGAATAGGGACTTTCGGCCCTGATCAGCAGCCCGCCGCCGAATCATCTTTCGTCCTGTGGAGATCGACAAACAGGTCGACGGAAAAGCGGCATATCGCCATTGAGATTGGGGAGAGGACATGGAATTATCACGGCGGGGCCTGCTGGGAGACAGCGGCGGTGGAGACAGGACGCTCAGTCGGAGGACGTTCATCAGGGCAGTGGGGGGGACGGGGCTCGGCTTCGTGCTCTACGCCTACCTCCCCTCTGGCACGAAAGTTGCCCTCGCCGCCATTCCGGGCGGCAACCTTGACCCGGCGAGTGTTCCCAAGTACCTGACCCCGATGCTCATCCCGCCGGTCATGCCGCGGGCGGCAACGATCACCCAGCGGGGCGGGAAGCCAGTCGACTACTACGAGATCTCGATGCGGCAGTTCACGCAGCAGATATTGCCGCCAGGGTCCCCGAAAACGACCGTGTGGGGCTACGGCGCAGTTTCGCGGGGAAGTAAGAAGGGGCTCCTTCTTCACAATGCGCCGTCCCTCACGATCGAGGCGATGCACGACCGGCCGGTGCGGGTGAAGTGGATCAATGATCTGGTCGGTGCGGACGGCACATACCTTCCACACCTTCTGCCCGTCGACCCCACCCTGCACTGGGCGAACCCGCCCGGCGGCGACTCCGGCCGCGACACGCGGCCCGAGTTCACCCAGACCCCGGGACCGTATTCCGGACCGGTCCCGATGGTCACCCACGTGCACGGCGCCGTCGGGGTGGGCGACGAGAGCGACGGCTACTCCGAGGCCTGGTATCTGCCCGACGCCAGGAACATTCCGTCTGGATACGCCAAACAGGGAACCTGGTACAACTTCTTCAAGGGGAGGGCGCTTGCGAAGTACGGCGCGACGTGGGGGCTGGGCTTTGCCACCTTCCAGTACCCAAACCCCGACCGCGCATCGACCAACTGGTACCACGACCACGCACTGGGGATGACCCGACTCAATGTGTATGCCGGTCCAGCCGGCTTCTACATCATCCGGGGTGGCCCACACGGCGACGACGCGGTGCTGGACAGCCGGAACGGCAGCGTGGCCGTACTTCCGGGTCCCGCGCCGAAGGAAGGGGACAAGTTCCCGTCCAACAAGACCTACCACGAGATACCGATCGTGATTCAGGACCGGGCGTTCAACACCAACGGGTCGCTGTTCTACCCCGACTCCCGGACGTTCTTCGACGGCATCGATACCCGCAAGTACCTCCCCGCCGACGGCGGTTTTTCGCCGATCTGGAACCCGGAGTTCTTCGGCAACACCCTGATGGTCAACGGCAACACCTGGCCGTATCAGAGCGTCGAGAAGCGGCGCTACCGCCTCCGGTTCCTCAATGGCTGCCAGTCCCGCTTCCTGATCCTGGACTTCAACCAGATCCCGGGTGTGCAGGTCTGGGCTGTCGGGAACGAGGGCGGCTTCCTCCCCACGCCGGTCGACCTGACCGCAGGCAACAGCAACAGGCTCCTGATGGGGCTGGCTGAGCGGGCCGACCTGATCGTCGACTTCACCAACGTGCCGGTGGGCAGTTACGTCCTCGGGAACGTCGGACCGGACGAGCCGTTCGGTGGAGGCGAGCCAGGAGTGGACTTCGACGCGGCCGACACGGCCGCTACGGGACAGGTCCTCCAGTTCCGGGTCGTGGCTGCTGCAGGGGCGGATCTCACCACCCCGCCGCAGTTCCTGAAGCTGCCGGCCCTCACGCCGCTGCCGGCCGCGGGCCTCACCCGACGTCTGGCGCTCATCGAGAGGTCTGGCGTGGGTCTCGATGCCGAGGACAACGAGATCGAGGGGCCCATCGAGGCACTTCTTGGCGTTGTCGACGGAGACGGGATGCCGGTGGAGAAACTCTGGATGGACATGGTCACCGAGAACCCGGCGGTCGGCGACACCGAGATCTGGGAGTTCTACAACACCACCGCTGATGCTCACCCCATGCACGTCCACGAGGTGGCGTTCGAGGTGGTCAACCGCCAGGGCCTGGCCCTCGACGTCGAGGGCGAGGTCGTTCAGCCCGTTCAGCTCGTCGTCGGCAACATCACGCTGCCCGAGCCTTGGGAGACAGGGGTCAAGGACACCGTGGTTGCCTATCCGGGTCAGGTCACCCGGATCCGCATCCATTTCAAGACTGCCGGCCAGTACGTATGGCACTGCCACATCGTTGAGCACGAGGACAACGAGATGATGCGGCCCTACCGGATCGGTCCCGTCCAGCCAGGACAACCCGGCACGACATGATGATCGGGTACATCATCACATAGCCGGCAGCCAGGAACTGTGCACCCTCGCCACAGTGCGGGGGTGGACACTTCTGGCATGAGCGGAGTGGCCGAACCCATAGTCCCCCAGGACAAGCAGTCGCTGCGGCGACAGCTCCGTGCACAGCGCCGATCCCTTGCCCCGCAACGGGATCGAGGCACCGACGCCGAGGCGATCGCGGTCGCCTCCAGCGCGTTCCTGGACACTCTCGCGCTGGCACCCCAAGGCGCTGGTGGACACCCGGCATACGGCGGGCAGCCTTGTGTGGCGGTCTATCGTTCGATGCCCACCGAGCCACCCACGGGGGCCCTGGCCGAGATGCTGCACAGCCGCGGCTTCACGGTCATCGTGCCCGAGATGCTGCCCGACAAGGCCCTTGACTGGCACGAGCTACGGGCCAACGGCAGCGAAGGGCCGAGACTCGGGCTCGACGCGATCGGCGACGCGCGAGTGATCTTGACCCCGGCGCTCGCGGTCGACCACGGCGGCACCAGGCTGGGACAAGGCGGCGGGAGCTATGACCGTGCGCTGGCACGACGGCGCCCCGATGCCGTCATCGTCGCGATCGTCAACGACGAGGAGTACGCCGTGTGGCCGCTGCCCCGCGACATTCACGACGTTCACGTAAACGCCGTGATCACCCCCGGCAGCGGCCTGACGCTGATCGCCGGCGCGGGGTCAGTTGCCTGACGCGTCGGGGGTCAGGATCAGCTCGTCACCGCCGGCGGCGCGGACCGCCTTCTCGCCGAACGGCCACGGATAGGTTTCATTTGCGACCCACGCATCTGCCTGGTCGACGTAGTGAGCGTCATAGGGGTGGCCGGAGTTGCCAGTCTGGTTGACCCACCGTGACGCGTCCAGATCGCCCAGGTTGACGACCATCCGCATCGACGGGGCCCAGTCGACCTGATATCCCACGCCGGCATCCCAGCCGTTGGCATCCACGATCGAGGAACCACCGGACATCTGCCACGGACCCCGGTTGAACATCGCCCGCACGGGTGCCAGCACGGTGTCGCCACCAAGGATCTTGTGCTCGAGCGTGAGCTGGTGCAGTCGCCCCCACTGCCATGTCACCGGGGCCTTGCCCAGCTTCTTGGTCAGGTCCAGCCTGGCTGCGACCATGGCCTGACGCAGGATCTCGTCGCGGCCCTCGGTCACGCCGGCCGTCCCCCTGCTGTCCCACCAGGTGTTCGTGGGCTCTTCCAGCAGACCGGAGACAGCCTGCATCCACCGCGAGCCGCCGTCGGCCTTCAAGGCACCGAGGTCGTCGTTGAAGGTCAGCTCCAGGACGTTGCTCCACACGGCGTTGTAGAACGCTGCGGCGGGCGCCTGCGGTGACTTGCCACCGGGCTGGGTGTAGTCCCACTTTCGCAACAGGTTCTGTGCTTCCTTGGTGAACGGGTCGCCCGCGAGGTTGACCGCCAGCAGCGACGTGACCAAGGTGGGCGCGAACTCGTTGCGGGTGTCGCCCTGGATCTGGGACATCCGCTCGGGCGAGACCTTGGGAGTTGCCGTGATCAGGTCCCGGATGCGCTCACTGCGATAGCCGTAGTCCCATTCGGTCGTCAGGAACGGGGTCCGGCTGGCGCTTACTTGCTGGTTGGCAGCCACGATGAAGCCCTCGGGGGGGTCGTATGCCGTGGGCATCTGTTCAAAGGGCACGAACCCCGTCCAGTCGTACTTCGGGTCCCAGCCCGGCGCGGGCCAGTAGCCCGGCGGCGCACCGGCCGTCGAGCTCGCCCGGATCGGTACCTGGCCGGGCGCCTGATACCCGATGTGGCCCTTCGTGTCGGCGTACAGCAGGTTCTGCGCCGGAACTGCGAAATCCCTTGCTGCAGCACGGAACTCGGCGAAGTTTTGTGCGGTGTTGATCTTGAAGATCGCGTCCGCGGTGTGCCCGGGCAACAGGCCCGTCCAAGCGAGCGACACGGCATACGAGCCTGCCTCGGCCTTGCCCTCGACGAGGGCAGACTCGCCTGCCTTGGCGACTGACGGAATCACATCCGAGAGCAGCGGGCCGTGAACCGTCTCCCGGACGGTGGTAATGACGTCGCGGCCGCCAGCGACCTTGATGGTCTCGTTGTGTTCCTTCAACGGCAGAAAGCTGATGCCGCGGCGGTAGGAGTCACCGACGACCTGCTCAAGGTAGAAGTCGCTGACATCGGGGCCCAGGTTGGTGAAGCCCCAGGCGATGCTCTGGTTGTGCCCGATCACGATGCCCGGCAGGCCGGCGAAGGAAAAGCCTGTGACGTCAAAGGGACAGGCGGTCGAGACGCTGCGGCAGTGCAGGCCGGTTTGGTACCAGATCCCGGGGATGCCGACTCCGAGGTGAGGATCGTTTGCCAGCAACGGTTTCCCGGTGGTTGAACGCTTCGGGCCCACCACCCACGAGTTGGAGCCGATCCCGTCGCCGCGCCCGACCATCATCGGCAGCTGGTCCAGTGCATCGGCCACCTCCGCGTAGATCTTGCGGGCCGCCGCGTCATGCGCGCGGGCGTCCTGCGCGATGGCGGGAACCGCCGACGCAGCACTCTGGGCCGAGCTGGCTGTGGTAGGACTCCACGCCTTGTCGGAGAGGATCGGGTGGTGAGTGTCGGTCGGGTATGGCGGAAAGATCATGGCGAACCGGGCGGGGGTGATGCTCCCCGACAAACGTGCGCGGGTGAGCTCGTTGTCGTAGTCGCCGCGCAGATCCCACGCCATCGCCTTGAGCCAGGCCAACGAGTCTGCCGGCGACCACGGCTCCACCCGGTATCCGGGGAACTTCTGCCCCAGAACCGAGTACTCCAGCGCCATCTTGTCCGGGCTGCCGGCCTTGTTGATGTAGGCGTTGACCCCGTCGGCATAGGCCTGCAGGTACTGCCGCGTCGAGGCCGCCAGCGTCGGCAGCTCGGCCTCGGCCACGCGGCGCCAGCCCATGGTCCGGATCACGCGGTCGGTCTCGACGCCGTCCTGGCCGACCAGCTCGGCGAGCCGACCGGAGGTGATGTGACGGCGCAGATCCATCTCGAAGAACCGGTCCTGTGCGGCGACAAAGCCCTGCGCGCGGAAGAGGTCGGCCGCGTTGTCGGCGTAGATCTGGGGGACGCCGCGGTCGTCGCGCAGCACCGTGACATCGGCGGTCAGGCCAGAGATGGCCAGCCGGCCGGAGGTCTGCGGAAAGGACCGCCGGACGAGGCTGAGGCCGATCACCCCGGCGACCACGAGGGCGACGACAACCAGGATCGCGACGGAGAGGGATACGCGGCGGGCGAGTTTTGCACGGGACACCCTGCGAGACTAGGACACATCCGAGCCTCTGCAGCGTTCACCGTCTCCGATCTCGACCTCGCTCTGCTGGTCGGGACCCTCGTGCTGTTGGTCGCCGTGGCCGCGGTGCGCCTGTCGCTCCGGTCCGGGCTGCCCTCGTTGCTGCTCTACCTCGGCATCGGCGTCGCCATCGGCCAGGCCGGTCTTGGCATCTCGTTCCACTCCGCTGAGCTGACCCAGGTCCTGGGCTACAGCGCGCTGGTCCTGATCCTGGCCGAAGGCGGACTGACGACCTCCTGGGACGACATCCGGCGATCGATCGCCCCCGCCGCCGCGTTGTCGACCCTGGGGGTCGTGGTCTCCGTCGCAGTAGTAGGCGTGGCCACGTACTTCGTTCTCGACGTCCCGTGGACCATTGCGTTCCTGGTCGGCGCCGTCCTCGCGCCCACCGACGCCGCCGCGGTGTTCTCGGTGCTGCGCCGGATCCCCCTGCCGCGGAGGCTCGGCGGCGTGCTCGAGGCCGAGTCCGGATTCAACGACGCTCCCGTCGTGATCCTCGTGCTGGCCCTCGCCGCAGCGTCCTCGCCCGGACAAGGTAGCCACGGCTCATGGTGGCTGCTGCTGCTCCTCGCCGTTGCCGAGCTCGCCGGCGGTGCCGTGGTCGGACTGCTGATCGGGTATGCCGGTGGGCACCTGATGCGCCGGATCGGATCGTCCTCGTCGGGCCTGTTCTCGATCGGCGTCGTGGCCTTGACGGTACTGGCCTACGCCGCCGGTTCGCTGGTGCATGCGAGCGGCTTCCTTGCGGCATACCTGTCCGCTCTCCTGCTGGGGAACATGCGGTTGCCGCACCGGGCAGCGGTCAAGGGGTTCGCGCAGGGGCTGGGCTGGCTGGCCCAGATCGGGCTGTTTGTCCTGTTGGGCCTGTTGGCCTCCCCCGCCAGCCTGGCAACGCATATCGTTCCGGCCATCTTGATCGGTCTCGTGCTGCTGCTGGTGGCCAGGCCGCTGTCGGTGATCTTGTCGTTGACGCCGCTCAGGGTGCCGTGGCGCGACCAGGCGTTCCTGTCCTGGGCGGGGTTGCGTGGCGGCGTTCCCGTCGTGCTGGCCACGGTGCCGCTCACTGCAGGAACCCCGCACGTCGAGTGGCTGTTCGACCTCGTCTTCGTCCTGGTCGTGATCTTCACACTGGTCCAGGGTCCGACCCTGCCCTGGGTGGCGCGCAAGCTTGGCGTCACAGACACCGACCGTGCGCTCGACCTCCAGGTCGAGTCAACGCCGCTGGACGAGCTCCGCGCGGACATCCTGCAGATGACCGTCGGCCCTGCATCCAAGCTGCACGGCGTCGAGGTGTTCGAGCTTCGCCTGCCCCCTGGTGCCAACGTGACCATGGTCGTCCGGGGTGGCAAGGGGTTCGTGCCGTCACCGAACACCGCCCTGCGCCATGGTGACCAGATGTTGATCGTCGCGACCGCCGAGTCCCGGCTCGACGCCGAGAACCGCGTGCGTCAGATCAGCCGGACGGGCCGGCTGGCCGGCTGGAACACGTAGCCCTGCATCACCCGGGGAGATCTCACACCCGATTCGCTGACTTCACCCAGCAATCTCCAAAGTTTGGGAGCGATTCTTGAGCGGCGGCGAGACACGAAGGAGGGTCATGCGACGCATAGCCACTGTTTTCCTGTCAACCATCACGATCGTGGTGTTGCTCTTCAGCTATCACACCAGCACCAACAGTGCGACGCTCGTGTCGAGCCCCTTCGTGTAGCTGCCCGCCCTCCCGCCGCGCCCCGATGGCGTCTTTCGGGCCGACGCGATGTCATCGGTGCAACCACACATGTCCTGGCTGCAACCGACATGTCCTTTGCGCAGATGACAGTGACAAGTCCTCGCAACCGGACAGGGACTTTCTCAGCCGTGCCTGCCGTTACACTTGGCAGTCAAACCCTGAGAGTGCCAACAGGAGGAACTGTGCCCACGTACGCCTATGCCTGCACTGCGTGCGAACACCGCTTTGAGATCGTCCAGTCCTTTGTCGACGACTCGCTGACCGAGTGCCCCGAGTGCACCGGTCGTCTGCGCAAGCTGTTCAACGCCGTCGGCGTCGTGTTCAAGGGCTCGGGGTTCTACCGCACGGACTCTCGTAACGAGACCCGCAGGGGCTCCGGCAGCTCTCGGAACGGCACCGGCTCGAGCAGCGACTCAGGCTCGGCGAACGGCTCTGCGTCATCAACTGCGGGCGGTTCATCCTCTGACTCCTCCTCGACGCCCTCTGACGCACCGAAGGCCGGCACCACGAAGACCGCGTCGAAGTCCGAGAGCGCCCCCACTTCCTCCAAGACAGCCTCGACGTCCCAGGGCTCGGCAGCCTGAGACTGCCGCCTCCGCGCGACCTTCTCCACATCTGTCCGGACGTCCACTACGCCGTCAACAGGCGTCGGGGACGCTGCGTCCCCTTTCCGGTCCGCGGTTAGTCTCGGCCTATGACAGTCAGCACAGACACCTCCGCCACAACCACGGCTCGCGCGGAGATCGGCGTCATCGGCGGCTCGGGGTTCTACACGTTCCTCACTGACACCGAGCGCGTCCATGTCAGCACCCCGTTCGGTGAGCCCAGCGACGACCTGCTGATCGGCGAGGTTGAAGGTCGGCGTGTGGCCTTCCTCGCCCGGCACGGGCAAGGCCATCGCTTCCCCCCAAATCGGGTCAACTACCGCGCCAACCTCTGGGCCTTGCGCTCGGTCGGTGTTCGACAGGTGCTCGCCCCCTGCGCCGTCGGTTCCCTGCGACCAGAACATGGACCGGGCACCATCGTCGTGCCCGACCAGGTCGTCGACCGGACGTGGGGTCGCGCGCACACGATCTACGACGGTGTCGGCCGGGTAGTGCACGTCGCGTTCGCCGACCCCTACTGCCCTCGGGGTCGCGAGGCCGCCACGCACGCCGCCCGCGCGGCAGGCAAGAACGTGGTTGACGCCGGCACGCTGGTGGTCATCAACGGCCCGCGGTTCTCCTCGCGCGCCGAGTCGCTATGGCACCAGCAAGCCGGGTGGACCGTCGTTGGCATGACCGGTATGCCGGAAGCCTCCATCGCACGCGAGCTCGCCATGTGCTTCACCACCGTCGCTCTGGTCACCGACCACGACGCCGGCGTCGACGGCGGCGAGGCCGTGACCCACGACGAGGTGCTCAAGGTTTTTGCGCGCAGCATCGACTCGATGAAGGCAGTCATGAAAGCGACGATCGTCGCTTTGCCCGCCACCGACGATGACGCCACTGCGACCTGTTCGTGCCGCCGGTCGCTCGATGGCCTGAAACTGCCGTTCACCCTGCCAACGTGAGACTCGGCCCGAGGACCGCGCCGCGCAGTGACGGTGCGCTGGGCAGTGATGCTGGGCGGGGCGCGGATCGGGTTGGGGTCACACGCTTCCTGCCGGCTGGCCTGGTCGGTCCCGGTCGCCGTCAGGCCTGGCAACGCACCCGCCTGCGTCGAGTTGTGACGGCCGGGCTTGTCGCGACCGCTGTCTGGTTGGCGATGAGCTCGTTTGTTCCGCAACCCATTCCGAGGGGGGTTTCTGTCGTTGTCGTCGCCCAGGACCTGATGCCCGGGCACGTGCTGACACCTGGCGACCTCGTGGTGGCGGACTGGCCCGCGGACCTGAAACCAACGGGTGCCGTCGCAGACCCAACAGCGCTCATGGGCAAAGCCCTGGGTGCCGGGATGGCGCGAGGCGAGCCGGTCACGCCAGCTCGGGTTCGGGGCCCGGGTTTGTTGACAGGGGCGCGCCCCGGCCTGGTGGCAGCTCACGTCCGGCTGGCCGACCCGGCCATGGCGGCGATGGCTTCGGCCGGCGACCTCGTGGACCTCATCAGCTCATCGGGGCTGGTGGTGGCCGCGCGCGTGATGGTGCTGGCGGTGGACGCTGGCGAGGCGGAGGTCGGCGGCTGGTCGGCCACGTCGGGCGCAGGACCACCCGGCGGCGTGGTGGTGGCTGTCTCGAACGACGAGGCCATCCGGCTGGCCAAGGCCGACCCCTCAGGTATGTCCGATCTCGCCTTCAGCCTGGTCGTCCGGGCGCCCAGCCTCTGAAAGGCACCCACAATCATCTGTCGACACCACCCACACTTCACTAGCGTGTCTGCGTAGTCCCCCTACCTGAAGAGGAACCACGCTCATGCTCAAGGGTTTCAAGGATTTCCTGATGCGAGGCAACGTTGTTGACCTCGCTGTCGCTGTCGTCATCGGCGCCGCATTCGGCACCGTGGTCACGTCGTTCGTCGGCGTCATCATGTCGCTCATCGGCCAGCTCGGCGGTCAACCCAACTTCGACCTGTGGAGGCCTGGAAAGGTGCCGCTCGGCGCGTTCATCACCGCGCTGGTTGCCTTCCTCATCGTGGCCGGTGCCATCTACTTCGTCGTGATCCTGCCCCTCAACAAGCTGGCAGAACGTCGTGCCAGGGGCATCGAGCCCGAGACCCAGGCCCCGAGCGAAGAGGTTGCCCTGCTCACCGAGATCCGCGACTCCCTGCGGGCTCGCAGCTAGCTCACGGCTCGAACCCTCAGGCGGATGCACACCGACTTGGCGGGTACCGTAGTCATCGGTGCCATCTCGGCTGAAGACGAGGGCGATATGGCGTCCGCCGGTACTCCCCCCGTCCGGTCAACCGTCCGACCCTTTAGTCCGAACCTTTAGGTGGTCCTGATGTCCCTGGCTCTACCCACACCGACGCCGCTCGTGCTCGCCGACCTGTGGTCGCGCACCCGAGCGGCCGACGCGGTGACGGTCGTGTCCGCTGCCGCGTTCACGACGGTCTGCGCCCAGATCGCCATCCCCGTGCCCGGCTCCCCCGTCCCGGTGACCGGCCAGACCCTGGCAGTGCTGCTCACGGCGGCCGCGCTCGGCCCACTGCGCGGTGCACTGGGGCAGCTCCTCTACGTGTTGGCTGCCCTTGTCGGACTGCCGGTCCTCGCGCAGGGCGCTGGTGGCGCCCAGGCGGTCCTCGGTGCCACCGCCGGCTATCTGCTGGGCTTCATCGTGGCCGGCTACCTCGTCGGGCGCCTGGCAAAGGGCGGCTGGAGCCGGACTCCTGTCCGCGTCTTCGCCTCGTACGCCCTGGGGACACTGGTCATCTATGCGTTCGGAGCCACAGTGCTCGCCTTTGTCACCGGGCACGACCTGGTCTGGTCGTTCCAGAAGGGCGTGCTGCCCTTCCTGTTCGGCGACGCGATGAAGGCGTTGCTGGCCGCCGGACTGCTGCCGCTGGCATGGGCTGCCCTACGCCGGCTCAGCAGCTCGAAGAGCTAACGAAAGGACTCGCGGCCGTCAGCCCCAGTGCGGCGGGCGCTGCTCCTGCAGCCACTGATCGTGCGAGCCCTCGTTAGGTCGTTCGCCCCAACCGGCGTCGGTGTCGTCACGGGTCTGTTCCAGTTTGGAACCGTTGGTGCCCACGTGGGGTGCGGTGGCGGCGGTCCCGGAGTAGGGCGATCGGGTGTCATCGTCGTCCGGAATCGTCGCCGAGGCCGCTTGCACAGCGGCACTGACCCGAGCCACGTCACGTGCCGGGTCGCGAAACAGGTCGGTGCTCCAGACCCGGACGTGCTCCCAGCCGAGGCGGCGTAGCTGCTCGATCCGGAGTCGGTCACGATCGCGAGTGCTCGTCATCGCGGCATAACGCAGGCCGTCGGTCTCAACCGCCACCAGAACCCCACCGAGCCGGTGCGGATCCTCGACGGCCAGGTCGATGCGCTGGGCCGAGTTCCCGTACCCGGCATGCACCACCAGGCCCTGGGCTCGCAGCCTGGACGCCAGATCGGCTACCAAAGGATCCGGCAAGGCCGCGGCCGCATCATCGTGGCGCGGCACCGGCTGGGAGCCGCCTTGCGCGGCATACGCAAGGAAGTCCCGCAGCATGGTTGCGCCACGCGCCTTGAGCCGCGTCGGGTCAAGATCAGCGGCGGTGAACGACGAGACCACGGTCATCCGGCGGCGAGCCCGGGTGATCGCGACGTTGAGTCGGCGCTCGCCGCCTTCGAGGTTGAGCGGTCCGAAGCGGTGCAGCACCCGGCCGTGGGGCGTCTTGCCATAGCCGATCGAGAGGATGATCGCATCACGCTCGTCGCCCTGAACCCGCTCGAGGTTCTTGACGAAGAAGCGCTCGGCGCCGTCCTCGTCGAAGAAGTCACCCACGCCGTCCGCGTCGATCAGGGCAGAGCGCAGTGCGTCCTCGATCCGGGTGGCGTGCTTGATGCCCAGTGCGATGACACCGAGAGACTCTGTCGGGCGCGACCGGGCGTGAGCCAGAACCAGGCTGACGACGCGGTCAACCTCAGCCTGGGTCGACTCGATCGCCTCTTGGCCCGGCTGGACCGGGGCAGACCCGTCGACGACCTCGAGACGGACGACCGCCTCGTCACCGGTGCCGGGGAAGGTCACGAGCGCCCCGTCATACATCTCGGCATTGGCAAAGGCGACCAGCCGCTCGTCCAGCGAACGGTAGTGCCAGGTCAGCCGACGCACCGGCAATGCGGCCGAAAGGACATCGAGGATCGACTCGAATCCCTCGGTCAACGAGTCGTCGGCAGGATCTGCAGCAGCGTCCTCGTCGGTCGCTGCCGTGAAGAAGCTCGTCGGGGGCAGCTGCCGCTCATCGCCGGCCACGACCACCTGGGTGGCTCGCGAGATGGCCGAGACCGCCTGGGCCGGCGGGATCTGCGACGCCTCGTCGAAGATCACGACGTCGAACCAGCGACCCGCCGGCAGGATCGAGGCGACCACCAACGGGCTCATCGCCCAGCAGGGCTTGATCGCGGTGAGGGTCTCGCCGGCTCGGGGCAGGAGATCGCGCAAGGCCTGGTGCCGCCGGGACTTGCCCGCCTCAGCGCGCACGAGCGCCTCCTGCTCGGGGTGATCGGCCAGGACCTCGCGCAGCCGGCGCCCGACAGCGGCCAGCACCCGGTCAACGGTTCCGGCCAGATGCGCGTGGTCGGCCTCGATGTACTCGGTCCCGATCTGACGCAGGAAATCGCCGTCGTGGGCGCCATAGGCAATGTCGCGCACGCTGATGTCGTCCAGCAACGAGGTCCACCACACGAAATCCATCTCGGCAGCCACGTCGCCCGAGGCCACACCTCGCCCCGCCAGATCGTCGACCAAGGGTCCGAGCCCGGACTGACGCAGATCATCGATCACCGAGACAACGCGTGGCAGCACGGCAAGTCGATCGCGCCGTCGGGCCAGCTCGACCAGACGCACCTTCAGGTCAGCCAAGGCCGTGCCTAGCAGATCACCGCCGGTCGCTGTCGTGGCAAGTCGGTCACCGAGCCAGGTCAGGTCGCCGGCGAGGGCCTCATAGGCGTTCTCGGCCTCGTCGATCCCCGTGGGCACCTCCGGACGCCCTCCGGCACCGGCCAGCTGTCCCCAGGCGACCCGCTGCTCCTGGGCGACCTTGAGCGCGGAATGCAGATCGGCGGGTGGTGTGCCGGGGCGGAGCAGACGGCGCGCCTGGCGCCCCAGCCGGATCCGCGCCCAGATCCCGAACCGGAGCCCATGCTCCCGGCGATAGGCCTTGCCTGCCGTAGCGCCCACCATGTCGGTCAGCGGCAGGTCGAACACCTCGGGCCGGAAGATCTCCAGGGTCTGGCGGACCTGCTGCACGATGCCGAGAGCCCGGCCCCAGTCGGCCGGGCGAGCTGCCTCCGGCAGACCGGCCGCGCGCATCGCCTCAGCGAGTCGCTGTTGCGCTGCGTCCAGGCCTTCGCCGCCGAGCGTGCTGACGATCTCGAGCGCTCGCGCTGCGTCGTCGGGAGAGGTGACGCGGGCGGCATACCAGGGGTCCTCGTCCCGTCCAGTCGTCCACGCTCCCAGCGAGGCGGCCTCGGTCAGTGACCGGCCGAGCTCGGCGACCCGATCGCGGCTGATACCCAACAGCGCCTCACCGTGAAGTCGGACCCGCGAGATCGGTGGCTTCGGACGGGCTGACAGCTGCATGAGAGCGATCTGTGCGTCGAAGGCGCTGACGCCCCAAGGATCGCGTTTGCCATGCAGGGCCGAAAGGTGTTCAACCAGGCGGGTACGACGGTCACTCAGGGTGCGTTCGATGGCTGCTGTGTCCGCGTCCGCGGCGTCACCTGCGCGATCCAGCGCGGCGCCGAGCTCGTGCGCCAGCCGTCGCTTGTTGGAGGCGCCGTCGTAGACGTCCAGAACCAGGTCGCCCAGGCCGAGACGCTTCAGTCGCCCGACCACTGCGTCGATGGCGGCACGCTTCTCTGCCACGAACAAGGTCCGCTTACCCTCGCTGGCAAGCGACGCGATCAGGTTGGCGATCGTCTGACTCTTGCCGGTGCCCGGCGGTCCCTTGATGACGAGATTGGCACCGCTTCGCACAGCGTCTATGACGGCCTGCTGGGACGAGTCGGCGTCCAGGATGAGGTGCTCACGGGCCGGGTCCGTGTCGGCCGGGGAGTCCGGGACCGTGGTGCGGACCGCCTTGAGCGCGGTGGGGTCACCGGCCAACGCCGCGACGACGTCATGGTTGGCCAGGGTCTCGAACTGGGCCGTGAGGTCGGCGACCATCGGCAGCTTGGCGTAGGAGAACGTGCCCAGCACCAGCCGAGGCGCGATCTGGAACCCGGGGATTCGCGCGCACGCCCGCCCGAGTGCGGCGTACACCGGACGGGCGTCGAACCCGTTGGTGACCGTGGCCATCTCCTCGAGAGCTTCGGTGTCTATCTCGATGCCCTGTTCGGAGCGCAGATAGTGCTCTAGAACTGGGTTGAACTCGATGTCCTCGCCGAGGTCGACTTCAAAGTCCTGATGGGCGGCGCCGATTGGCTTGAGCACGCACGAACGCAGCAGTACCGGCGCACACGGCGGGCGAGGTGCGCCCGGGACCTCCCAGGTCGCCATACCGAAGGCCATGAATCCGGCTGCAATTCCTCGCTCTTCATGTAGCTCGAGCGTCTTGGCGCGGATCGTCCGGGCCCGTCGACGGGCATCCTCCAGGGCAGCGGGTTCGCGGACAAGATCAGAGAGCCTGGTCGGACGTCCAGCCAGCAGACTGGCCAGACCACTCGGGTGGGTGGTGAGCTCAAGGGTTCCAGAGGGCAGGTCGCGGTACCACAACAACGTGTTGCGGCCGCCGAGGTCCACCAGGTGCCGCTGCCAGGCGCGGACCGCCGCGCCCACCCTCTCGGCACGCGGGTCGCCCCCGGCGTCGGGGGCGGCGGTCGGCGACGACTTGCTGGGGTCCTGCAGACTCTGACTCACTGTTGCAGGCTAACGAACCGGTATGCCGGCCATCGCGGGGCCAGAGCGGATCAGCCGAGCCGGACAGAGCGGAAGGCCAGGGCGCGCAGACCCAACGCCACCGACAGGGCCGCTGCGATCAGACACAGTGTCGGGTACCCCCACCCACCGACCACCACGCCGGACAACCCACCACCGAGCCCCGCGCATAGCCCCATGACCAGGTCCGAGGCCCCTTGCACGCCGGGACGTTCGTGTTGGGCGACCGCTGCGGTGAGCAAAGTGGAACCGGCGACCAGTGTTGCGGACCAGCCGACTCCGAGCAGGAACAGGCCCAGCACCAGACCGTCAGACCAGCCCTCAGGTGCGCGTGACGAGATCAGGCTCGCGATCAGCAGCGTCGCCGCGCCTCCCACGACGACGAGGCGGCCACCGATCCGATCGACCAGCCAGCCCATGACCGGCGCGAACGCGAACATGCCGAACACGTGGACGCTGAGGACCAGCCCGATCAGCCTTAGCTCGGCGCCCCCGTGGTCCATGTGCAGCGGGGTCATCACCATGACGCTCACCATCACCGTGTGGCCGAGTGCGATGGCGCCCAGCCCCAGCATCGCCATCGGGTGCACCCGGATCACACGCAGCCCGCGCCGCACCGAACCATGGGTCTGTTCGGTCTCACCGGCGTCAACTGCGACCTGACGCGCCATGACCAACGGGTCGGGGCGCATCCGGACGAACAACAGAGCCGCGGCAAGCAGGAATCCGACCGCGCTGAACACGAAGGCTCCAGACAGCGCTGGGAGGCCAACTGCGTCGGCGATCCGACCTGCCGGGGCCACGAGGTTGGGACCAAGGACCGCGCCCAGGGTCGTCGCCCAGACCACGACTGAGAGTGCTCGACCCCGGTGGTCCGGCGCGGCAAGGTCCGTCGCGGCATACCGAGCCTGGTTGTTCGCCGTGGTGGATGCGCCGAACAGCGAGGTGGCGACGAGCAGCAGGGGGAAGCTCGAGCTGACGGCGGCGACGATCGCCAGGACGGCCCCGACGATCCCGGTCAGGTATGCCGCGACAAGGCCAGCGCGGCGACCGCGCGCCGCCATGAGTCGAGCCGCCGGGATCGACAGCAGGGCCGCCCCCAGGACCTGCGCGGTGTTGGCGAGGCCGGCCAGGTCCGGCGAGCCGAGTATCTGTTCAGCCAACAGACTGCTCACCGCAATGCCGCTGGCAACCCCCAGGCCTCCGAGCATCTGACTGCCGACGAGGGTGCGGACGGTACGCCGCTGGACGGCCTCAACGGTAGGAACGCTCAGCGCGCGGGCGGTTGACACCACGCCATTATGCGACGGCCTGGCTCGTCGCTGCGGCGCGGAAGCCGCCAGCCAGGTTGCCCGTGGTCATCGCACCGGGCAACCCCCTGCCCCGCTCATGCCCCACTCCTGCCAGAATGGGCAGCCGCGCCCGGTTGCACGTGGATCCGTACGCGCCCCGCCCTCGTAGCTCAGGGGATAGAGCGACCGCCTCCTAAGCGGTAGGTCGCAGGTTCAAATCCTGCCGGGGGCACCCGCCGGCAACCCGTCAGCCGATCAAGGCCGCCGACACCGCGTAGCCGAGCACCACCGCTGCCATGGCGACCGCAACACTCACCACGACGTTGACCACTGCCGCGCCGTAGTCCTCCTCCTCGATCAGCCGCCAGGTCTCGAAGCTGAAGGTGCTGTAGGTCGTCAGGGCACCGCAGAACCCGGTCCCGAGCAGCGCAAGTACCGCCGGCGACACCGCGGTCCCTGCCCCCACCAGCCCGCCCAGGATCAAGGACCCGAGCACGTTGACGCTCACTGTGCCCCACGGCATCAAGCTGTCGTGTCTGCTCTGCACCAGTCGGTCGGTGAGGTATCTCGCCGGTGCTCCGACGGCAGCGCCCAGGGCAACCATCAGCAGGGTCATCAGAGGCTCCCGGCGCCGGAGCGTTGCCGCGGTCTGACGACCCGACGAACGAGCAAGACCCCGGCCACGGCCGCCAGCAGCGCGGACAGCACCGTGCCGCCCAGGTAGACCACGGCGACCAGCGGATGACCCGACGTGACCAGGTCATGGGACTGCACGGCATACGAGGAGAAGGTGGTGAATCCGCCAAGAACGCCGACCCCCAGGAACGGACGCAGCAGCCGATGTTGCGGGGGCACGTGGCCCAGGACCGCGATGAGTACGCCGATCAGCAGGCTCCCGCTCACGTTGACCAGGAAGGTGCCCCACGGGAACGTTCCTGTCGCGCTCGGCCAGGCCTCCCCGACGAGCTGGCGAGCCGTCGCACCCACCGCCCCGCCGGCCGCGATCGTGGCCAGGACCGACAGGTGGTGGCGCACGAGCTCGCTACGGATCATGGGAATGTGCAGGTCGACGTCCGGGTCCACGGGGTCCAAGGAGTGCACGCTGCACGGTATCGCCCGCCGCTCAGGAACCGGGCCACCACCCATCACTGCGCTGTCACCCGTCGACCGGGCAACGAGACTGGCCCTTCACCGCCGAAGCAGGGAAGGGCCAGAAACTGCGCAGCAGGTGTGCCACGCGGGTTGAACGTGGGTGGGTCTAGCGGACCCGTCCGTAGGTCGCACTGGCGTAGATGGAGCGAAGGCTGACGGCCGAACCCGTCTGCGGGGAGTCCCACATCATGCCGTTACCGGCGTAGATGCCGACGTGATGGGCAGGGGCGCCGAAGAACACCAGGTCGCCCGGCTGCGGGCTGGACACGGGTGTGGCGAACTGGCGTTGCTGCTCGGCCGTGCGCGGCAGGCTGATACCGACCCGGTCGAAGACGTACTGCGTGAACCCGGAGCAGTCGAAGCCGGCAGTGGTGGTGCCGCCGTAGATGTAGTAGATGCCGGCCAGGCTGGCCGCGATGGCGAGCACACCGGCGGAGGCGGGAGCCGGGGCCACGTTGGTCAGTGGCGCGCGGGTGGCCGAGCGGCTGGAGCTGACGGTCGTGGTACGGACAACGGGCTTGGGCTTGGGCTTGGTCACACCGCTGAAGCCGATGTTCCCGAAAGCCAGGGAGGCCAGCGGT
>JBBRWQ010000048.1:0-26099 GCA_038249115.1 Actinomycetales bacterium | reverse complement strand
CGCCGCCAGGTAGGGGGCCCGGTCGTCGAGGACCTTGTATGCGACCGCCAGCGGGAATCCCGACCAGCCGTGTTCTCGCTGGTAGCGGTCCAGCCGCGCGACGATGCTCACGCCGGCAGGGTACCCACCATCCGCCCGGGGGCGTTCATGCCTCCAGCGTCACAGGGTGCCGCGGCGCCCCTGCTCGGGCTCGATGGCCTCGAACAAACCTCCTCGCTCGACACCGTTGTGACCAGTTCGGTGACCAAACATCCTGGTTGGAAGCTCAGGGATCGGTCTTCGCATGGGTCCGACCGCCAACCCCGATGGCCCAGAGCTCGTCCGCCTGTACGTCGCTAGGTCGCTGACCAGCGGAAACGAGGCGAGGCCCGGGCAATCGCCAGGACCTCGCTTTGGTCTCGCTCGTGCTGCTTGTGGTGGCCAGGGGCGGGGTCGAACCGCCGACCTTCCGATTTTCAGGCCTAAAGAGCCGGTCCGGGAAAGGCGTTCTGAGCCGAATTCGTGCTCAGGAGAGAGGAGTTCAGTCCCTATCCGTTCAGCAGTTCAGGAGCGCGTGTTAGCAAATCCGTTAGCAAACTGGGGCGATCGGGTCTGCCTATCCGCTCACGCCTAACAGGAGAGCTTATAGGGCCGCGGTGGGCAACAGCGAACCCGCGTCATACCGCCCACTAAGACGCAGGCGCCGCCCTCGACGAAACGCTCGCTCATACCTGCGAATTGAGTGCGTTTCCTGAGTGCATTGAGCCTCGTGCATGTGAACAGTCAACCGCTCTTGCGCCAGCAAGTGACTCGTCTGGGTTACACGCCAGGGGTGCAACCCACAGCTCACTTCATACTGTCTAGACTAGCCGTATAGATTACCTGTATGGTCATACGGATGGATGGTTCTGAAGTGGCTGGTGTCGACGTTGGCCCCCCTCCCGTCCGGGTTCGGCGTGGCCGCCGTTCGGGGCGAGGGAAGGTGGCGATCCTCGCTGCCGCGGCCGGAGTGGTTGCTCAGCGAGGCGCCGACGCGACGAGGTTCGCCGATGTGAGCCTGGCCAGTGGTGTGCCGGTCAGCACGCTGCAGTACTACTTCGGCAACCGCGAGGACCTACTGGTGGCCACCTTCCGGCACGTCTGCACTCAGGAGCTGGCGGCCCTGGGGGAGGCTCTGGGTGCCAGCACCGACCCCTGGGAGCAGCTGTGCCAGCTGGTTCGGGTCGGTGTGGCCGACGGTGAGCGGTCCGTGCCCACCTGGCGCACGTGGGTGGAGTTCTGGCGTGCGGCGATGCGCGATGTCGAGCTGCGCGAGGAGGCCCACGGGGTCTACCGACACTGGCGCGAGCTCGTCGAACGGGTCGTACGCGCCGGGGTGACGAGCGGACGCTTCGCGTCGGACCTCGACGCGACAGTGGTCGCCTTTCAGATCACCGCGCTCGTCGACGGGATCGCCATCCCGGTCGCCCTGGCGGACCCCGCGCTGCCGCGCGCCCCCGGCACAGTCACCGAGATGGTCATTGCCGCAGTGGCGAGACTCGTCGGCATACCGGCCGAGGCCGGCGACGACGGGTCATGAGACGGCGAAGGAAACGGAAGAACAGGAGCTGATGACAGATGGTGGACAACGTGCCGGTAAGCGCCCGGGTCGTCATCGTCGGGGGCGGGATCGTCGGCTGCAGCGTGGCCTACCATCTGGCCCGACGTGGCGTGACCGATGTCGTCCTGCTCGAGCGGAAGGAGCTGACCAGCGGCACCACGTGGCACGCGGCCGGGCTCGTCGGGCAGCTCCGGGCCACCCATAACCTCACCAGGCTCGCCCAGTACACGACTGAGCTGTTCGCGACCCTGCAGGACGAGACCGGGCAGGCCACCGGGTTCAGGCAAAGCGGCTCGGTCAGCGTCGCTGCTGGTCAGGAACGTTTCGAGGAGCTGAAGCGACAAGCGTCGATGGCGCGGGTTTTCGGGCTGCCCGTGGAGCTGATCACCCCCGGCGAGATCAGTCAGCTGATGCCGCTGGCCCGGGTGGACGACCTGGTCGGCGGGGTCTTCCTGCCCGGCGACGGTGTCACCAACCCCGTGGACACCACGCGGGCGCTGGCCAGGGGAGCCCGGTCCAAGGGTGTGGTCATCCGGGAGCACGTGGCGGTGCAGCGGATCCTGCTCGACGGCAACCGGGCCGTCGGCGTCGAGTGTTCCGTCGAGGGCGAACCGCACCAGATCCGCTGCGACGTCGTGGTTAACGCCGCGGGGATGTGGGGGCACGAGCTCGGTGGCGCTGTGGGAGCCGTGGTGCCGTTGCACGCCGCCGAACACTTCTACGTCGTCACGGAGCCGGTACCCGGGTTGTCGCCGGACCTTCCGGTGCTGCGGGACCAGGACGGCTACAGCTACTTCAAGGAGGATGCCGGCAAGCTGCTGGTCGGGTGGTTCGAGCCGACAGCCAAACCGTGGGGTTCGCCGCGACGAGGTGGCCGGAGCGGCATCCCAGAGGATTTCGCGTTCGGCACCCTTCCCGCCGACTTCGAGCACCTCGAGCCGCTGATGGACAGGGCGACCCACCGGATGCCGATCCTTGCCGGCACGGGCATCCGGCTGTTTTTCAACGGCCCCGAGTCGTTCACACCAGACGACCGCTACCTCCTGGGTGAGTCCCCCGACGTCAAGGGGCTGTTCATGGCCTGCGGCTTCAACTCCATCGGCATCCAGTCCTCCGGCGGAGCCGGGAAGGTGCTAGCCGACTGGATCGTGGATGGTCACCCACCGATGGACCTGTGGGACGTTGACGTCCGACGAATGATGCCGTTCCAACACAACTCCACCTACCTGCGTGACCGGACCGTGGAGGCCCTCGGGCTGCTGTACGCCATGCACTGGCCCTACCGTCAGCCGGAGACCGCCCGCGGGGTGCGCCGCTCCGCCGTCCACGACCGGCTGGCCACGCGCGGTGCCTGCTTCGGCGTCGTCGCCGGCTGGGAACGGCCCAACTGGTATGCGCCCGCCGGGGTCGAGCCGGTCTACCAGTACAGCTACGGCAGGCAGAACTGGTTCGAGTACTCAGCCGAGGAGCACCGGGCGGTTCGGGAGGGTGTCGGCCTGTTGGACCAGTCGTCGTTCGGCAAGTTCCTGGTGCAGGGACCGGACGCCGAGCGGGTGCTCAACCAGGTGTGCGCGAACGACGTGTCCGTCCCGGTCGGGAGAATCGTCTACACCCAGTGGCTCAACGAGCGTGGCACGATCGAGGCGGACCTCACCGTCACCCGCGAGGCCGAAGACCGGTTTCTCGTGGTGAGCGCCGCGGCGACCCAGACAAGGGACTTGGCCTGGCTCTCCGGTCACATCCCCGCGGAGGCCCGCTGTTGGGTTACCGATGTCACCTCGTCCTTGGCGGTGTTGAGCGTGATGGGACCGCGCTCGCGTGAGCTGCTGAGCGACCTGGTGGATGTGGAGCTGGACAACGCGCACTTCCCGTTCGGCACGTCCCGGCTGGTCGACCTCGGATACGCCAGGGTGCGAGCGAGCAGGATCACTTTCGTCGGGGAGCTCGGCTGGGAGCTCTACGTTCCAACCGAGTTCGCTGCCGGTGTCTTCGAGACGATCGAGCTGGCCGGGCGCCCGGTCGGGCTTCGGCTGTACGGGTACCACGCGCTGGGCTCGCTGCGCATGGAGAAGGCGTACCGCGAGTGGGGGCACGACATCTCCCCGGACGACACGCCGGTCGAGGCCGGGCTGGGCTTCGCGGTGGCGTGGGACAAGCCGGGAGGGTTCATAGGTCGGGACGCACTGGCCAGGCACCGGGACGCCGGTCCGCGGCGGCGGCTGGTGCAGTTCCGGCTGCCGGACGACGGCCCGTTGCTCTACCAGAACGAACCGGTCTGGCGGGACGGCCGTCTGGTGGGCCGGGTCACGTCCGGGGCGTTCGGTCACTCGGTAGGTGCGCCACTCGGGCTGGGCTACGTCGCCAACGAGGACGCCGTCGCCGACCTCGACTTCCTGAACTCGGGCAGTTACGAGGTGGAGGTGGCCTGCCAGCGGGTGCCGGCCAGCATCTCGGTCAAACCGCTGTACGACCCTGCCGGCAGCCGGGTGAAGGCGTGAACGACCCCCACGGCACTGGGTCGCAGCCACCGGCGTCACCGTACGACATCTTGTTCGAGCCGGTGCGGATCGGGCCGATCGTGACCAAGAACCGGTTCTTCCAGGTGCCGCACTGCAACGGCATGGGCTACCGCGACCCCAGCGGGGAGGCCGCGATGCGCCGCATCAAGGCCGAGGGTGGCTGGTCGGTGGTCTGTACCGAGCAGGTCGAGATCCACCCGACCTCCGACGTAACTCCCTACATCGAGCTGCGTGCCTGGGACGAGAAGGACCTGCCGGCACTGTCGCTGATCGCCACCGAGATCCACGCCGGGGGCGGCCTGGCCGGAATCGAACTGTGCCACAGCGGGTTGAGCGCCGCGAACCTGACGACCAGGGAGACCCCGCTGGCGCCGCACCATCTGCCCGTGGCCACCTACGGCTACCCGCCCGTCCAAGCGCGCGCGATGTCCCGGCGTGACATCGCCGACCTGAGGCGGTGGCACCGCAACGCGGTCCAGCTGTCGCTCCGCGCCGGCTACGACCTGGTCTACGTGTACGCCGGCCACTCCATGGGTGGGGTGCAGCACTTCCTGTCGCCGCACTTCAATCAGCGCACCGACGAGTACGGCGGCAGCGCCGTCAACCGGATGCGGCTGCTCCGCGAGTTACTCGAGGACACGCGTGAGCTGGCGGACGGGCGGGCGGCGGTCGCCTGCCGGATCAGCGTCGTCGAATCATTCGCACATGACGGCATCCGGCGCGAGCACATCGAAGAGGTGCTCGGTGAGCTCGGTGAGCTGCCCGACCTGTGGGACTTCGTCATGGGTGCCTGGGAGGACGACTCCACCACTTCCCGGTTCGGCCCGGAGGGCGAGCAGGAGCAGTACGTCGCCGGGCTCAAGCGGCTGACCAGCAAACCGGTCGTCGGGGTGGGCCGGTTCACCTCCCCGGACCTCATGGTGCGGCAGGTGCGATCCGGGGTGTTGGACCTGATCGGCGCTGCTAGACCATCGATCGCCGACCCCTTCCTGCCGAACAAGATCCAGTCCGGCCAGCTCGAGCTGATCCGGGAGTGCATCGGCTGCAACATGTGCGTGTCCGGTGACCTGACCATGTCGCCCATCCGGTGTACGCAGAACCCGAGCATGGGCGAGGAGTTCCGGCGCGGCTGGCACCCCGAGACGATTAGACCACGAGGATCGGCCGCGCGGATCCTCGTGGTCGGCTCGGGGCCGGCAGGGCTCGAAGCGGCTCGTGCGCTGGGCGTCCGCGGGTACGACGTCGTGCTGGCCGAGGCCGGCCGTGACCTGGGTGGGCGGGTGGCGAGGGAGGCGGCGTTGCCCGGCCTGGCCGCGTGGCACCGCGTGGTCGACCATCGGGTGCACGCGATCGCCGCGCTGCCCAATGTCGAGGTCTACCGCGAGAGCGAGATGAGCGCGGCGGACGTGGCCGAGTTCGGTTTCGAGCACGTCGTGGTGGCGACCGGCGCCGCCTGGCGCGCTGACGGCGTCGCCCGCTGGCACACCACCCCCATCCCGATCGCGCCCGGGGCCCGGGTGCTGACACCCGACGACCTCATGGCCGGGCGTCGGCCGATGGGGCGCAGGGTCGTGCTGTATGACGACGACCACTACTACCTCGGCGGCGTCCTCGCCGAACTGCTGCAGGCCGAGGGGTACGCGGTCCACCTGGTCACGCCCGCGCCGCTGGCCTCAGCATGGACGGCGAACACCCTCGAGGTCGAGAAGGTGCAGCGCAGGCTGCTGCTCGCAGGGGTGAGCATTCTGGCGAACCACGCGCTGACGTCGGTCGCGGACGGCTCTGTTCGGGTTGAGCACGTCTTCTCCCAGACCGATGCAGAGCTGCCAGCCGACGGGGTCGTGCTCGTCACAGCGCGACTGCCGCACGATGCGCTCTACCTCGAACTGCTCGAGGTAGAGGCGACCGGCGAGCTGCGCTCGGTTAAGGCGATCGGGGACGCGTGGGCGCCAGGCACCATCGCGGCGGCCGTCTGGTCAGGACGTCGGTACGCCGAGGAGTTCGACCTGGACCCACAGCCCAACGATAGGCCCGCATTCCGTCGTGAGGTCACGGAGATCTCTCGGGACTGACCGCCCCGCGTGGCCGTTCGGCGCCGTGGGTGACCGCCGATGTCCGGCTCCGCTGCACCTATTGGCCCCTGTTTGAAGTGGCCTAACGGGACCCGGCCGGCGGGTACGACCTTGCTGTATGCCGCGGCGGGTGTGCTCGTAGGAGCCGGCGCCGATGTGAGCGGTTGCCTCGGCATCGACGAGAGCTTGCAGCATCGCGGCGAGCATGAGGCGCATCACCTGGCCGCCGTCGGCGGTGTGGAGTACGGGTACCGACGGTCCATACCAGCCAATCTAGGCGGGAAGGTGCCCCTACCCCGCTGGATCCACGAAACGTCCGCTATAGCCGCGACGGGCGCGTCACACCGCCGCCTGTCGGCATGCGGGCGACCGAAACTGCTGTCCGCTCAGATCCGGATGAGCGGATGCCTCAGCGCGGCGCGTATGGCGTCGGGTTGGACACTTGCTGCATGGTCGAAGTTGATCCCGAGCGATTCGAGGTGATGGTGAGCGAGGCGCTCGACGGTATACCCGAAGCGCTGGGTGAACTCATGAGCAACGTGGCCGTCACTGTGCAACACGACAGTGGCCCGGCCGGCCTCTTGGGGCTCTACCAGGGAGTGCCATTGACGCGTCGGTCGACGTTCTACGCCGGCGCCCTGCCTGACCGGATCACGATCTACCGGCGTGCCATCTGCGCGGTGTGCAACAGCGATTCCGAGGTCGTCGAGCAGGTTCGGCGGACGGTCATTCACGAGGTGGGTCATCATTTCGGGATCGGCGACGCGCGGCTGCGCGAGCTCGGATGGTGAGTCAGCAGGCAACATCCGCAGATCAGCGATCAGCTCGCACGGAACTGCGTCACATCGCCGCGTGTGACGTGAGTTTTCCACTCAGGGGTCGGCTTCGACGAACATCCGCCTACCGTATTCTGCGGGTTCCATACAGGACCCCCGGCCGTTGGCGGACCTAGCGAATCGGATTTGGCTTGCTCTCGGCGAGTCTCATTCGGGAGGGTGTCGAACCGTTTCAGCTCGCCGTCGCGGGTTGAGCAGGCAACAGTCGTCGATGAATTCGGCGACGCTGTCGTTGTTGATCCGGTAGGTCGACGTCGCGTCGCTCACTGCAGCGGGCGGGTCAAGTCGGCCGCGCTGTCGGTGGTCGTCCCAGCCGGCTATGGCCCAAGCGAGCACGGCCGGAAGCCCAGCACAGAGACGATCCTCGAGACCCCGATCCTCCCTGCCGAGTAAGGAATGGTCGAACGGGATGGCGAGCAGCCTCGCCCAGAGTGCTGGGTCGTCGGCGGGCACCTTTGGTAGGTGGTTGGTGATGAGGAACGGCAAATGCGACGGTGTGAACTCGATGAAGTCTTCGACCTTGGTGGTTGGGCCGCGGGTGCCCGTTCCAATCGCCTTCGCGGCCTCGGCTCACAGTGGCTCTCTGCGCAACCACCCCGCGGAGCCCCTGCCACAAAACGAGCATCCGGTTACCACATGTGCGTCAACACGACCCGGGTCGGACACTCCGATCCCGCGTGAGCTCTCCGGCTCTATGTCCACGTCCTGCGGAAGGCCGCCTCTGGTGTCGCGGACGGCTTCGCAGGGGCGATCGAGCAGGCTGCCGTTAGCAAGCCTGTTAGCAAGAGCGGCGGTGTTAGCAAGATCTGTTAGCAAATCTGCCAGAAACCAGCTCTGGGGACGACGAAACCCGCGGGCCAAGGCTCTGACCTGCGGGTTTGTGGTGGCCAGGGGCGGGGTCGAACCGCCGACCTTCCGATTTTCAGTCGGACGCTCGTACCAACTGAGCTACCTGGCCTTACGTGAACCTTTGCATTTTTGCAGCGTGGAACGGGCACGAATGAGCGACCCCGACCGGGCTCGAACCGGCGACCTCCGCCGTGACAGGGCGGCGCGCTAACCAACTGCGCTACGGGGCCTTGGGTAAGGCCTTGGTACGTATCCCCAACGGGATTCGAACCCGTGCTGCCGCCGTGAAAGGGCGGAGTCCTGGGCCGCTAGACGATGGGGACCCGGAATCATGCTCAGCCGGACCCCTCGCCGCTAGCGAGCAGCAGCTCGAGTCCGTCGAGGACTAGGGAAGCATAGGGGAGAGGGCGCTAAATCTCCAAAGCAGGCCCACCGCTTAGGGCGGGCTTGCCCAGGCGAGCAGTCGGTCCATCTCCCAGGTGTTGACGATTCGCCCCACCGGCACGCCCAGCCGCTCGGCGCGGGCGCAGCCGTAGATCTGGAAGTCCAGCTGCCCCGGCGCGTGGGCGTCGCTGTCGATCGAGAACAGGCAGCCAATCTCCAACGCCAGGGCGACAAGCTCGTCGGGCGGATCGCAACGCTCCGGCCGCGCGTTGAGCTCCACTGCGACGCCATGTGCGGCGCAGGCCTCGAACACTGCCTTCGCGTCGAAGGCGCTCTGGGCGCGGGTGCCGCGTGAGCCCTCGACGAGGCGCCCGGTGCAGTGCCCGAGGACGTTCGTCAGCGGGTTCTCGACCGCCGCGACCATCCGGTGGGTCATCGGCGCTGCGGGCATCGCCAGCTTGGAATGGACCGAGGCCACCCGCAGGTCCAGCCGCCGGAGCATTTCCTCGCTCTGGTCCAGTGTGCCGTCGTCGAGGATGTCGACCTCGATGCCCTTGAGAAGGCGGAATTCCCCGACCGCTGAGTTGATGCTGTCGATGACTGTGAGCTGGGTCTGAAGGCGTTCTGTCGAAAGGCCGTTCGCGATCTTCAGCCGCGGCGAGTGATCGGTCAGCACCAGGTAGTCGTGCCCCAGGTCCATGGCCGTCACGACCATCTCCTGGATCGAGGACCCGCCGTCGGACCAGTCCGAGTGCGAGTGCAGGTCGCCACGCAGAGCGGCGCGCAGATCGAGCCCGCCTGCGACCAGCGGCTCAGTTGCCTTGTCCTCCAACGACTTCAGGTATTCCGGCAGCTCGCCTTCCAGCGTCTCGCGGATGACCGCTTCGGTTGCTGAACCGATGCCGGGCAGCTCGGCCAGCGTGCCCTCGGCGGCGCGTGACCTCAGCTCGGAAGGTTCGATTGCCAGCACCGTAGCGGCTGCAGCACGGAACGCCTGGACGCGATAGGTCCCCGCCCGAGAACGCTCCAGCAGGTACGCGATCCGGCGCAGCGCGTCATACGGCGTGAGGGTCATCTGTTCCCCAACAGCCGCATGGTTGTGGCGAGCCCGGTGTTCAACGAACTAGAGGTCAAACCTGTTGCGCATGGTCGCGTCCCACATTCGATCGCCACCGAATCGTCTCAGGTTGATCATGGCTTTTGCCGCGGAGGTGACCACATAACGGGCGCGCGGCCTGTTCGACTCGACCGCTCTGAGGATGACCGCGGCGACTGCCTCCGGGCTGGTCGTCAGGAAGTCGCTCGCGTAGCCGCTGGTCGTGTTCTTGCCGCTCGCTGCCAACAGGTCGGCGTATGCCGTGTCCTCGCCGTGCGAGGGAACGCTCACCACCAGCCCCTCGTTGACACGGCTCTCGAAGTTGGTGCGGATCAGGCCCGGTTCCACCAGGATGACGTCGATTCCGAAGGGCTTGACCTCGACCCTGAGGGCGTCGCTGATGGCTTCGACGGCG
This sequence comes from Actinomycetales bacterium, assembly GCA_038249115.1. GTDB lineage: Bacteria > Actinomycetota > Actinomycetes > Actinomycetales > Dermatophilaceae > UBA4719. Next base: position 16,349 of record JBBRWQ010000048.1, on the reverse strand, counting down.
TACTTGGTTGCGTGGTAGAAACCGCCGACGGGGAAGGTGATCCGACCGCCCATCGACCCGATGTTGACGATGCGACCCGAACGCGAACGACGCATCGCGGGCAGGACGAGCTGGGAGAGTCGGGCGAGCCCGAACACGTTGGTCTCGAACATGGTTCGCACACGGTCGAGGTCGGCTTCCTCGATGGGTCCGTACTCGCCATACCCGGCGTTGTTGATCAGCGTGCCGACCTTTCCGTGCTCTGCCTCGACAGCACGCACGGCCGCGGTCATCGAGTCCTCGGAGGTCACGTCCAGCTCCAGCGGGTGGCAACCCATCGCCACGAGATCGGCGAGTGTCTCTGTCCGACGGGCCGTGGCGTAGACGGTGTGCCCGGCCTGGACCAGGGCCGCGGCGGTGGCGGCGCCGATCCCCGACGAGCAGCCGCTGATGAGGACCGGGTCGTGGCGCGTCATCCCTGCATCCTAGGGCGGCGCTGCGAAGTGGTCTGAGATCAGATCCTAGGGCGAGGTGTCCGTTTGCGCGTCGATCTGTCCGCGGTTCCTGGTCTCCCACTGTGCTGGAGTCAGCATCCGGCCTTTGTCGGCGAGGGCGCGCAGGGCATTCATCGCCTTGGGCGAGGACAGGGCGCCGCTGTAGCCGACGTAGCTCACCTGGCCCGGGGCGGACTCCCAGGCCAGGGTCCCGCTGCCGCCGAGGGCGCTGGAGTAGACCGCCGGCTTGCCGCGAACAACCCCGGCCGGCTCTGCGTGGGATTCGAACGCCAGGGTCTCGAAGGAAGCTGCCCACGTGACTCCGGTGAACACCAAACCGTCTCCGAGTGTGTTCTTCTGTCCCAGTTCCTTGGCGCCGTAGCGCATCTCGTGTACAACGAGGGAGCCGTACGTGGTGGTGGCCACGACGCCGAACCCGTCCAGCCCCGCAAAGCGTGGCCTGCCTGCCACGTCCGTGACACGGGCCGCCAGGTTCTCCAGGGTCGACTGACCGAGATCTCCGACGATCTGAGCATGGAACTGGCCGAGCGGAAAGACGAGCATCTGGGCGCCCGGGTTCCACACACCGCCCGCCGGCTTGGTCGAAGGCACCCCGCCACCCACGGGGTCGATGGGGAATGTCACCACTGCGCCGTGGACACCGAAGTGGCCGCCGACGGCCCTGATGACCACCGACCAGGGTCCGTGAGCGACGGCGTCGCAGTCCCACCGTTCGAGCGGGTACCCAGGGTTCTCCAGGTGGTCGCCCAAGGTCAGCCCACCCAAGTGCACCGCGCACCGTTTGAGCGACTCCACGCCGATCGGAACGTCCGGTCCTATCGTCGTCGGCTGGTCGGAAGCAGGGGTGGTAACAAGGGGGGCGTTGGATCTGGGGGCTGGGTCGGGGGCGGTGAGCTGCCCGATGAGGGCTGCAGCGATGACCGCGCCGCCGAGCAGACCGAGGAGGGTCAGTCCGGACGAGCGGGGTTGGCCTCGATCCCGGCCGTCAATCTCGTCAGACTCGCGCACGTCCCCCGCCTTTCCCCGCCGGGTCGGCTCAGCGCGGGGTGAGCTTGAACGTGGGGTGGTCGGCGTCGTCGGGCAGCTTCTTCCAGTAGCCGTTCACCTCGCGCCCAGCCTTCTTGAGGTAGGCCGCGATGATGGCCGAGCGCTGATCTGCGGGGACCTCCGTGGCGGCATACGTCTGGAGGTTGCCCTTCTGACCCAGCCGGACGTTCCCAGCCGCGCGCACGTTCTTCACCCAGTCGGACTCACCACGGGTCGACACGATGAAGAGAGAGGCGTCGAGCTCCAGCGGAATGACCGGAACCCGTTGCGGTTCAGCGGCGTTGCGCCTGGCAACCTCGAGGGTGTGCACGTCCCACATGGTGCTGCGCATCGCGAGACTGTTGAAGAACTTGGTTGTCGATGACGGCTTCAGGTAGGCCATGACGCCATCATGCAGCAGGCGCGCTCGCGCCGGAAGCGTCTTCTTCAGTGGGTGCACCTGCGTCATCGGCACCATGTCTGGCCCGCATTAGGCTCATGACATGGGTTGGTTGGATGTTCTCGGCTGGGCGGGATCGGCGCTGCTCATCTACTCGCTGATGCGGGCCAGGGTGCTGAGGTTCCGGCTGCTGAACCTCGTCGCCTGCGTCATTCTGGTGGTCTTCAACGCCGTCCTCGGCATCTGGCCGATGGTCGCCATGAACGTTGTTCTCGGCGGCATCAACCTGTGGTTCATTCGCAAGCTCACCAACGAACGGCACTCCGAAGTCGCGTTCGAGGTGCTCGAGGTCGGGCCGCTGGACGAGTACCTGCGCCACACGCTGCGGGTCCATGCCCATGACATCGAGAAGTTCCAGCCCGGATTCGTCTGGGACGGTGCGGCACCAGGGCACACGGCGTACCTCGTGGAGCGTGGCGCCGAGACCGTTGGCGTCGTGCTGGTTCGCGACGCGGGCAATGGTGTGGCCCAGGTCGTGCTCGACTACGTGACGCCCCGGTTCCGCGATTTCTCGCCGGGGGAGTTCGTCTATCGTCGCAGCGGGTTGTTCCACGATCGCGGCTTCCGCATGGTGGTCACGCCGGCCGGGATGATGGCGCCGTATTACGAGCGGCTGGGTATGCGCCGCGACGGCGAGTCCTACGTCATGAACATCGACTGACCAGCTCACCGTGGCTGTCATGGGGTACACCTTCGAGGCGCGTCCGCTGACACCGGAGACCTGGGCCGATCTCGTGGCGTTGTTCGACCTGCCGGGCGGCTCGATTGTGCGTGGCTGCTGGTGCATGTACTACCGCAAGAGCGGAAAGGTGGCGGGGCAGCGTACGTGCCGAGCTGAGCAATGAGATGTGGGCTGGCACCGCAACGGGTGATTCACGCCGATGTGCTCAGACCCAAGTTCTACGACTACATGTGAGGTGACCACCATGGCAAAGACGATCAGCGAAACCAGCGCCGAGACTTGGCTCGACAGCCTCGCCCCGGCCACCACCCCCGCGCGGGATGGACGGCATCTGCGTGAGATCGGCCGGGCGTTGAGCGCGCTCGAGCAAGCCGATGCCGACCTGCACCAAGCGGTGGAGTCGGCGCGAGCGGCCGGCGACTCCTGGGAAGCTATCGGGGTTGTCCTGGGCACTTCTAGGCAGGCCGCACATCGAAAGTTCGCACACCGGCCGTCACCGCGGGCTGACGGCCCCGTGGCCGTTTCGAGGGCGACGCAACACCTCCGATGAGTGTCGTCGCGGTCTTTCGTTGCGATGCGGGGGCAGACCGAAGGCCCACCCTCGGTCAGCTCAACATGCAACTGGCGGTTTCGCCGAGAGCGGGGGCGGACCCACGTAGCCTCTTGAGCAGGTTCCCCGCGGATCACCGAGGACGCATCCTTCAATCGTTCCCGGCCGACGTGAAAGCTCAAATCGGCGCATGGGCCTCTCGACGTCACCAAGATCAGATGGGCGAATGACTCGGGCACCTGCTCCATGGGGCGACAATCCCGCTGGGGGAGATCCGCACGGATGGTCTGGGATGTTTCGGCTATCCGTCGTGTCCCAGACCGGCGTCGCGGGCGATCACGATGGCGTGGGAGCGTCCTTTCAGGTGAAGCTTGGCGAAGATGGAGGACAGGTGGTTGCCGACCGTCTTTCCGGAGACACCCAGACGAGCGGCGATCGCCGGGTTGGCGTGGCCGGCTGCAACGAGGTCAAGGACCTGTCGTTCGCGGGCGGTCAGCTCAGGGAAGGCTGGTTCGCCGGCAGGTGAGGGGTGGGCCAGCCGGGACAGCAGACGGTTGGCGACCGATGGTCCGAAGACCGAACCGCCTGCTGCGACGACGAAGATCGCCCGTGAGATCTCTTCTTGGGGCGCACCTTTGACGACGTACCCACGGGCGCCGGCACGCATCGCGTCATACACGTTGTCGTCGTCGTCAAACATGGTGAGAACCAGAACGGCGACATCCGGAGCGACTCTGGCGATCTCTCGGGTTGCGTGGATGCCGTCCAGGTCAGGCATCTGCAGGTCCATGACCAGGACATCGGGCCGCAGCAGGACCGCCTGACGCACGGCTTCGCGGCCGGTGGCGGCCTCGCCCGCTACGCTTACCCCGTCTAGCGATCCGAGCAGCGCCTTGAGCCCGTCACGCACCACCGGGTGGTCATCGGCGAGCACCACCCTCACGTCAGAGTCGGCTGGCGGGCTCATGATCCACTGCCGACGTCGGCGGCCTTCTGCGGTTCGAAGCCTTCTGTATGGACGTTCAGCGGTTCGATCGGGAGCCTGGCCGAGACCTCGGTCCCTGTCAGGCCCGGCTTCGCCGTGATCGATCCGCCGAGCTCAGCAACGCGTTCCCGCATGCTGGCGAGCCCGACGCCGGGGATCCACGCATGGGTCGCCGGGCCTCCGTCGTCCAGGACGCGCAGGTGCAGGCAGTCGTCGACCCGGAGACTGACGACGGCGGTCGCCGCTTGAGAGTGCCGAACCACGTTGACAAGCGCCTCGGTGGCGATGCGGTATGCCGCAACCTCCACGGCCGCCGGCAATGGTGGCAGCTCCGCCGGTGCGTCGATCCTGACATCCAACGGGCTGCCGTCGCCGCGGCGATCCAGTCGCTGCGCCTGCCGGCGCAGGGCCTCTACCAGGCCGTGGTCGTCCAGGACCGGAGGACGCAGGTCGTAGACCAGGCGTCGGACATCCTCCAACGCGCTCGTGGTCTCCAGACGCAGCTGACCAAGCAGCTCCACCGCCTCCTTGGGGTGACCATGGACGTAGTTTCGTGCGGCGTCGGCCTTGAAGCCGATGCCGGTCAGGACCGGGCCGAGCCCGTCGTGCAGATCGCGGCGCAGTCGGCGTCGCTCTTCCTCGCGGGCAGTAACGATCCTGGCGCGGGCGGCCTGGAGCTCTTCGGCGAGCAAGGTGGCGTGCACGGCCATCGCGACCGGGGCTGCGACGAGCTCCAGCATTTCCTTGTCGGCGCCGGTGAGTCGGCGGTCTCCTCGCCGCGCACCGACCAGCAGCTCACCCAACCGCTCGGTGCCATGCATCAGTGGGACCGTGTGGATGACCGAGGACGCCTCTCCCGACGACACCAGCTCGCGTCCACCGGTGCGGATCGCCACGAACGGAAGTCGCATCGAGTCGGCTATCGCGGTCGCGAGCGCCGTGAGGTCGTCGCGCCCCCCGAGCTCGGCGCCCACCCGGCCGAACACCCTCAGGGGGTCACCTCGGTCCCCGTAGAACAGCCGGTCAACACGTCGTTGCAGACGGCGCCGCACCGGGTTGACCGCCATAGCGACGGTCGCCGTGGCAACCACCGCGCTGGCGGTCCCGGCCAGCACTGCGCCGAGCACACTGACCAGAACCAGGTAGGCCGCCCCGACGGCCGCGCTCAGGACTGCCCACGACACAGTTCGTGACACCACCAGCCGTATGTCGAGCAGGTTGTGCCGCAGTACGGCGATGACGATCGCTGCCGGGACGAGCACGATGACCAGCAAGAACAGCACCGAGCCGGTATGGAGCACCACCCCCGGGAGCGCGATCAGGACGACCGCTAGGACCGCGAGCACGAGCCAGAGCAGCTGGCGGCGAGTGTCCTCACCCCCCCGGCGATAGCGCACAACCAACGACCCGAGTACCGCCAAGAACCCGGCGACGTTCAGCAGCCCCACGACCGACCACAACGGGCCCAGTCGGGAGTAGCCGGGAATCGCGCCCCAGTGCACGAAGCTACGGCCGTCGATGGTGGAGCTGGCGGGATCGCCGCCGGTGCTCACCACAAAGGCCAGACCGGTCAGCGCCAGACTCAACGCGACCGGTCGCCAGCGAGGGCTGGGCAGCTTGCCGTCAGGGAACAGCAGGAGCGCGAAGAGAAACCCCAGGCCCATTGACCAGGGCCAACCCCAGCTGAAGACCGTGGCTGCTGCCGCCACGGCTTGTGGTGACACGGATGCCAGGTCGCCGCCGAGCAGCAGTACCGCCGCCACGCCGGTTGCGCCCTGGGCAAACCCTGATCCGGCGAGCAACCAGCCGGTCGGGTGACTCGGACGGTGCCAGGCCAGCAGTGCCCCGCAGGCACCGAAGCTCAACGCGATCGCCAGGTTGGTGGCCGCAAAAGACTCGACAGCTTGCGAGAGGGACTGGCCCGAGGCCAACCCGACCACCGAGGCGCCGACCACCTCGAGCGCAATGAGCCCGAACAGCACCACAGCCAGCCAGCGTGCAGGACGAACGCCGGCTGGCGACCTGGACTCGTCTGTCATGTGCCCATCATGGGCGTGATCACGGGTCGTGTGCGGTTAACCGGTAGCAGCGAATGAGAATGTGCCTCACTCAACGCTGCGACGCCGACCAGGACCCAGCACAGCTGCCACCCGGCCTCGGTCGCCCAGGATGGCCCCCAGTTCGCGGCCAACAGGGGAACCAGGATCACGGCGGTCTCATAGGTGCCCTCGACGAGAAGGGCCCAGCGTCGCCAGCCCGTCATACGACCCGCACGCACCACCGCGATCCCGGCGATCAACGCCGTCGGGTAGGTCAGCAGACCACCCACAATCCCCACCCCCGGCGGTTCCCATCCGGTCACCAACGAGACCACCTGGCCGGTGACCAACAGCCCCCAGGCGAACACCAGGACATGCATCGCCACGCGGCCGGCGCGACCCGGCCCGGTGATGTGCGCCTGATCCAGCGCCACCAAGCCCACGAACAGCAGCGCCATGGCCACCAAGAACCCGGACTGGTTGGCAAACCACTGCCAGGTCTCAGACCGCTCATCGAGGTGCCCCAGCATCTCGATAGCAAGCATCGGCTGCCAGAGCAGCCCACCGCCGCCCAGGGCCAACCCGGCAATGCGCAACGTCGGCCACCCGGGGACGGCCAAGCGCTGAGTGAAACCGTCGTCGTTCATGAGCGGTCGCCCGTCACGGCAGGGCTGGGACGAAGGGAGATACAGGCGAAGAGGTCGCCATGCTGCTGGGCGAGGCCAGAGGTCAGGTCACCGAGACTGCCTGCGCTTCCCTTCGTCATACCGGACACGAACCGGCCCAGGTCACCGGGCGCGGACTCGCTAAGACCATGCGGTGTCCCACCCTGGCTCAGCTGACCGGCACAGCTCGATACCGGGCTTGGCGAGGCCGCGGACGCGCTGGCCGCACCAACGCTCAACGCTCCCGTGACCACGATCGTGGCAACGCTCCTGATCAGATCTTTGTTCTTCACCATGCACTCCTTGGGAAGACTGGATTCGTCCTCTCAGCGTGCACACTGACCGTGCCCGAACGCCTGGGGCACAGCACCCACCCGACCCGGGCAAAATTCTTCGAGCTGAACGGCCAACGGTTGCATCCGCAGCAAGACAGGGCTCCCAGTTCAAGCAGCCGGCCAGGCCGCGGCCAGCGCCGCGACACGTGGGCGATGTGCCCGACCTCATCGGCGACGCTGAGCTGCTGACGACGATCGAGGAGGGCCGTCTCCGTCCACGCAGGGGATCCTTCACCGAACGAGGACGAACGGCCCCAGCACGACGCCACCCTAGCGGTAGGACCGTTGCAACCCACGCGACGTTCACGGTCCCCTTCAGCGGTCAAGTCGGACGAGCATGCCGATCCCCAACACGGCTACGAGAGCAAGTCCGATAGCGGAACCCCTTGCAGGAACGCCGCAGGTCAGACACCGTGCGCGCGGACGTCTGTCCCGTGGCACTTGTCCGGTAAGGATTCTCGCGCAGGGACCTATGTGGGCGTGCTCACCCGATCGGCCCGGACTCTGGTCTCGGTATCACTGCGCTGGCTTGTTTGCTGGGCAGGCTTGGCAAAGCGCGCAGCTGGCGCGACGAGTTCTGGGGCAGCCGAAGTGGCGTGAGTCGCCGCCATGCGCCAACCAGCGGAATGGCTCGGCGGGCTTACGGGCATGAGGCACCAGGCACGAACCCACTTGCGATGTGCCATAAATGTGCCATAGCGCCGCTGCTCAAGGACGGTTCTGGAAGGCATGAGGCAGACCCTGAGCCTCTGACCAGCACAAACACTCGTGAGCCCAGTCAGGCTCGAATCGGCGACCCGCGGATTCAATGGGTTCGAAATCGCGCTCACGCCTGGAGGGTTCCGAAAGGGATGGGGGCGGACCGCAGGCCTCTGACCAGCACAGATGCCACGAGTATGAGCACGAAGTGGGCCCCGTCGGGCTCGAACCGACGACCAACGGATTAAAAGTCCGATGCTCTACCAACTGAGCTAGAGGCCCGGGGTATGGGAACAACCCTAGGAAGAACGCTAGGAACAACTCCACACCGGAGGCCCACCCTAGCGACTTGTCCGGTGTGCTTCGTCATGGGCAATGAGTGCCTTCCTCATCCGATGCTGGGCTTCCGGCACTGAGGCTTGGTGCCCATCCCGGATGCAATCGTTGATGGCTCATGTGTGGCATGTGGATATGACCCCTTGAACGGGCATCGGTCAGGCCACGCTGTCGGCGGGTTCGGCCGTTGCGCGGACTGCCTTGAGCGCTTTGACTACGCGTCGACGTCGGAGCCGCTGAAGAGGTCTTCGGGGCCGTGGGGTGCGTGGTCGGTGAACGGTGCCTGGTAGAGCAGGTCGACGTCCATGACGCCCCGCTCGGTCAGGTGCGTGATGACCACCCATACGAAGTCGATCTGGGCGCGGGTGTGGGTTCGGTCGTCCAGGAACCGTGAGAACGCCTCCGCTGCGGCCCAGGAGTGGGTGGAGAACGCCCAGCCCACCAGCGGGCCCGGGAACGACCACGGCGGCGACGTCGTCGCCCTCGGCGCTGTCAAAGCCCGTAACAGGCTCGACGGTCTGCTCTCCACCAGGAGCCACCTGGCGACCATGGCCACGCAACAGCGCAGCCACAACATGGATGAAGCCCACAAAAGCTTCCTCACACAGTGCTCGATCGAGTCCACCATCCGCCAGGAGTACCCCGAAGCGTTCGAGCAGTCTTACGCGGGCTGACTCCTGGCCGAGGTCGCCGATGAACACCCGGCCGGGGTCCTCACCGCCCGGCAGACGTTCAGACGCACCAGCCCGGACGCCTCCGTGCACCGCCTCGCCGGTGGTATCGGGCAGGCTGGCCGCGCCGGCCGTCCCGAGTGGACGGGCTGCCGCGTTCGCCGGGCTTTCTTCATGGTTTCTACATAGTCCCTCGCTGGAACCGATACTCCATGGCATCAGAGTCGAAGACGCCACAGGATCCCGGCGGGACAAGAAACCACCAACATCGGTCCTGCGGATCGACCAGGCACATTCACCACCATGAAAGGCATCGATCATGCATAAAGTCCGCGTTCTCATCACCACCACTCTGGCGGCCGGCACCCTCTTGCTGTCCGCCGGTGTCGCGTCCGCAGCGACGCCCGCCGCAGAGCCCATGCCTGGCCAGCACGTCTCCGATTGCGCCAGGACGATGGGCTTTTCTGGGACACACAACCCCGCCACCATGCGCAAAGCAATGTCGGGGATGGACATGGACATGGACATGACCATGACCATGACGACCTCCCCCACCACCGATTCGCCGGATCGCTCCGATGCTCGTCAAACTGCGGGCCAGTGGCAACGGGTCGAAAGTTAGGCCCACGGTTGAGGATGACCATCCGCGTGACGGAGCCGCAGCAGCCCATAACAGCGCCAGCACTTATGGATGTTGACATGCACATCGCGAGCGCCCGATTCCCCACTGTGACCGTGCTCAACAGTCCCAGGCCGCCAACGCGGCGTCCTGAAACGCCAACGCAAACGAGAGAACCAACATGACCTACGCACTGACCACGACGGTCCACCGTTCCTTCGCCGACACCCTGGACGCCACGCGTGTCTCGCTCACAGACCAGGGCTTCGGCGTCCTGACAGAGATCGACATCCAGGCCACGCTAAAGGCCAAGCTGAACGTCGACATTCCCGCCCAGGTCATCCTCGGGGCCTGCCGGCCACCGCTGGCGCACGCCGCACTTCAGGTGGAACCATCGGTGGGGCTGCTGCTGCCGTGCAACGTCGTCGTCCGATACCTGGACGACGACACGACCGTGGTCGAGGCCCTAGACCCCGAGGTCATGGTCACCCTGACACAGAATGAAGGGCTGTCCTTCGTCGCTGACGAGGCCGGGCGCAGGCTAGCCGCGGCGCTGGACACACTGACGCCCGCACTCACAGACAGCTGAGCTGCACCCCATGGGACAGCCACCGCAGAGCCCGACCCCCCTCAACAACCCAAGGAGTCACCATGGTTGAGCTGAACCCCGACGGGATGGGCTCAGTGGTCAACCGGCTGCGCCGGGCCCAAGGCCAGATCGGCGGCATCCTGCGGATGATCGAGCAGGATCGCGACTGCAAGGACATCGTCAACCAGCTCGCAGCGGTCAACCGGGCAGTCGACAGGGCCGGCTTCGCGCTCATCTCGTCCAGCCTCAAACAGTGTCTTTCCGAGCCGGGAGACGCCCAGTCCGCGGACGCGCAGAGCCTGGAGAAGCTCTTCCTCACTCTGGCCTAGCAAGCACCAGCGACACCGCCTTCGGGCAGCGCCCTGCATCACAAACACCTGCAACTACGCCCACGAGAGGCCATGTCCATGTCTGATAATTCTCACACTCCACCTATGAACCTTGGACCCGTCAGTTTCGAACGCGGTGTGCGGGGCAGATCGCAGGACCCGCGCAGCGTCCCGTGGGCTCTGGCGGGTGAGCGCGATGTCGTGGCCGTCGACACAACGTGGGGTTCACTTCAAGCGATTCAATGTGCGCCCGGTGTGCAGACTGTCGGGGAGCTGGAACTAGTGGACATGGTCGCGCGGGGAGCCGTGTTGATTGATACGCGTGTTGTGGGTTCCCGCGGTGGCCTCACCCTTCCCGGCGCGAAAGCGCTGCCGCATGACCAGGTGGTCCAGCGTCGGGGAGAGTTGGACTCTTCTAGGGTCTCGATCCTGTTTTGCAATGGTCCGCAGTGCCCACAATCGCCGTCGGCGATCCGAGCCTTGCTCGAGGTCGGGGTCCCGGCCGCATCACTGGCCTACTACCGGGGCGGCTTGCACGACTGGGTGACTTTGGCGATGTCCACGGAAGCAGCCGAGTGACACGGCAAAGTCGCGCGACGAGGCGTGTCAACTGTGTTGTGAGCCACTGGGCTCAGGTCATCCCGACTCCGCGGAACCTCGGTGGCGATCCGTTGAGCTTCAGAGTGCCGCTGGCGTCTTGAGGGTTGCGGTCGGTTCCGACAATTCGGGTGGGGGCGAGATCAGGAACGGTCCTGTCGAGGCCAACGGGGCAGCCTGGCATCGTTAGGAAGGGAACGCGTAAGCCCCACCGAGCCGTCGAGGTCGGAGACACGCTCGACCAGAACTCTTAGCCGCGCCTGACCGTCGGCGCCGCCGCGCCGGTCTTCCTCGACCACGCCGTCGGTGAGGAACAACACCCGATCACCTTGTTCGAGTGCTCTGTCGGTGACCACCGGCGTGGCCCCTCCATAGCCGACCGGCAGGGTCGTAGGGCTTTTCAGCTCAGCCACGATACGGTGGTCGCTCAGGAGCAGCGGGGCTGGGTGGCCCGCGGTGACTGCGTTCTGACTATGAGCAGCAACGGGATTCATCCCCCAGAAACCACGCTCGTTTCCTGGACAAGCAGAAGCGCTCCAGCCGAACAGCCCGTCCTGCGGTAACCAACCCGCGAATATCAGTCTTGACCGCGCCGTCGCGTACCGACACGCACGCCAACTCGTCAACCTGATCCGGTCACAGAAGCGGCGCCCGAGAAGCCATCCGGGCGCCGCTTCGCCCTGCCCTCTTGACGAGAACCCCCTACATATCAGTCAAGTGGTGGTCGTTCCCGGTGCTTCGGTTCGGGTCTGGGTCTGGCAATGCGGCCGGCCAGTGCCTAGGGTCGCCCCATGACGCGCCTGTGCAAGGTCGGTGTCCAGTTGCCCGAGGTGGAACGGTTCGTACCGTGGCCCGAGTACCTGGACCTGGCGCGGCGAGCGGAGGCCGCCGGCTACGACTCGATCTGGGTGGGCGATCACCTGGTCTACGACCTGCCAGACGGGTCGACGCGGGGACCGTACGAGGCGTGGACGACGCTCGCGGCCATCGCGGCGGTAACCGAGCGGGCGGAGATCGGGCCGCTCGTCGCGTCGACCAGTTTTCACTCGCCGGCGATGCTGGCGAAGCAGGCCGCGACCGTCGATGCGATCTCACACGGAAGGCTCATCATGGGCCTTGGGGCAGGCTGGAACCGGCGGGAGTACGACGCGTTCGGCTTCCCCTACGACCGGCGCGTGTCACGCTTCGAGGAGGCGATGGCGATCATCGTGCCGCTGCTGCGGGCAGGGCGCGCGACCTTCCACGGGCAGTTCTACGACGTCGAGGACTGTGTGCTGGATCCGCGCCCGGTCCGGGAGGGTGGCCCGCCGATCATGCTGGGCTCCATCAGCCCTCGGATGCTGGGCATTGGGCTGCCGGTCGTGGACTCGTGGAACGTCTGGTGGAGCCTGTACGGCAACTCGGTTGAGCGCTTCGCGGAGGTGAAAACCGAGGTCGATGCCGTGATGCCGGAGGGCCGACACGTCGAGGCGACGGCTGCCGTCCTGGTCACGCTCCCGGGTGGTGAGGGCCGGGTGATGGGTGACACCTACGACGCGAACGTCACGACGGTCACACCAGACGATCTCTGCGACCACGTGCGGGGGCTGGCGAACGCCGGCGCGACGCACCTGCAGCTCGTGCTGGATCCGATCACGACCGAGTCGATCGATGTGGTGGGGGAGGCGCTGGCTGATCTCGAGAGGTGAATGTCGACCCTAGGCGTCACCCATGTCCTCGAGGGACACGGCCACGGTCGGCCTCCCCTCCCTACCGGAGTTCCGCGAACCACGCCCGCTCAACGCTCCCCGCCAAGCGCGCACATCTGGCGGTGGGTGGGCGTTGTCGTCCGGGAGAGGATCCGCTTGCTTCTCTCGGTTGGCGGCTTTGCGGTAGCGCGCGTGGGTGACGATGTGGACGAAGCGGAGTTGGCGATGATGTTCTGAGCAGACTCAGCCTCGATCCACCGTTGAAATAGTTTAAAGAGCGGGTCGGAACACGCGAATACCCCTGTGACCAGGGAGAATACGGCTTGTCGAGAGTCGTTTTCATCCGATCAGAGGGGCATCCACGAGATGCGAGTTTCTCATACTTTCCCGGCCATCTCGGCGACCTTCGACGACCCGAACTTGGTGTCGTGCGCGGGGCTGGCCCCGACCATGGCGTTGGCGGCGCGAGCGGGCCTGGGTGACCTCGTGGCCGACGCCCTGACGTTGAAGGCCAAGGGCGGGGTCAACGCCCACCTCAAGGTCCCGGCACTGGTCGCAGGGATGGTCGCCGGCGCCGACAGCATCGAGGATATGGACCTGCTGCGACACGGCGGGATGGGCCGGTTGTTCGACGGGGTCCGGGCTCCTTCGACGTTGGGGACGTTCCTGCGGTCCTTTACGTTCGGGCACGTCAGGCAGGTAGACGCTGTCGCCTCCCGGTTCCTGGTGGGGTTGGCCAAGAACGCCCCGATCCTGCCCGGCGCAGCCCAAGGGGTCTTCGTCGATATCGACGACACGATCAAAGCCACCTACGGGTATCAGAAGCAGGGCGTCGGGTACGGGTACACCAAGGCCAAGGGCTTGAACGCGTTACTGGCGATCGTGTCCACGCCGGTGTGCGCGCCGGTGATCGCCGCGACACGGCTGCGCAGGGGAGGCACCAACTCCGTGCGCGGCGCGGCCCGGTTGGTCTCCGACGCCCTGGTCACCGCCAAGGCCTGCGGCACTGGCGGGCTGATCACGGTGCGCGCCGACAGCGCGTACTACGCCCATGACGTGCTCGCCGCGGCCCGGCGAGGCGGTGCCCGGTTCTCGGTCACCGTACGGATGAACAACGCTGTGGTCACAGCGATCTCAGGAATCCCGGAGTCGGCATGGACCCCGATCCGGTACCCGAACGCGATCTGGGACCAAGACGAGCAACGGTTCATCTCCGACGCAGAAGTCGCCGAAGTCGAGTTCACGGCGTTCACGTCCCGCCGCAAGGCCGAGCACATCACCGCCCGGCTGATCGTGCGCCGGGTCAAACGCCTCAACCCCAAGTCCGTCCCCCAAGGCCAAGGTGAGCTGTTCTCGGTCTACCGCCACCACGGCATCTTCACCGACTCCCCACTGGTCATACTCCAAGCCGAAACCACCCACCGCGACCACGCCATCGTCGAGCAGGCCATCGCCGACATGAAGAGCGGTCCCCTGGCACATTTGCCCTCAGGCCAGTTTTCGTCCAACGCTGCGTGGTTGGTGTTGGCGGCGATCGCGTTCAACCTCATGCGCGCCGCCGGCGCCATCGCATCGGTGTTCCACGCCAAGGCCAGCACCGCGACCATCCGCCGGCACCTGATCGCCGTCCCGGCCCGCCTGGCCACCTCCGCCCGGCGACTGGTCATGCACCTGCCCACCAACTGGCCCTGGTGGGACAGCTGGCAAGGACTGTTCAACACGGCCTGTGGACCGCCCGCCACAGCAACCACCTGACCACCCAAGCCGAAACCGACACAACCGCAGCCCCAGTGGAAGCACCGGACAGACCGGCAGCTACCTCATGCCCGCTCGCCTACGCCGACACCGAATCCTTCGCTACCACCCGTGAATACCGTCGTGGTGGATCGAGGCTCAGGCGGGCGAGGGAGGGCGCCGGACCGTAGGTTCACCACAAGGGGTGACCTACGAGCAGTGGCAGCATGCGTGGGCTGACACATTGGGGGTCAACCTCATCGGTGCGGCGAACGTGACCTGGTGCGCCGTTCGCCACATGCCGCACGACGGCTCCGCGCGCATCGTGAACGTCGGGTCGCGAGGGGCCTTCCGTGGCGAGCCGAAGAACCCGGCCTACGGAGCGAGCAAAGCGGCACTCGCCGCTTTTGGACAGTCGCTCGCCAGGGCCCTCGGATCCTCCGGTGTGGCCGTCACAACGGTCGCCCCGATCGATGTTGGGCGTTCTATGGCCGCAGCGTTCCAGCCGCATTACCGAGAATATTAGGCAAGGCAAACCAAACCTCTAGTCATCATCGGCTGGCCGGAATACGGTAGTCGTTTCCGCCGGATACTGCCGGTTGCGCAACGTTTGCAATATCCGTGGCCCCGCCCTGGAGCCACGGCCCCAGCACGTGGAGGTCCGTCATGCGTGTACACCGTCTTCTCGCCGCCGGGGCCGTCGCCCTTGTGGCCTCACTTCCTGTCAGCCTGGCCGCGGCTGCGAGCCCGGCTGCGAGCCCGGACACGAGCATCCGGGTTAGCGCGGGCAGCCCGTCAGCTCCCTTCTCGCAGAACAAGCAGAACGAGCCGGGCCTCGCCCTCGACGCGAACAACCCGAACATTCTTGTTGCCGGCTCCAACGACGAGATCGACATGGAGGCATGCAACGCCGGCACCCCCGCCTCGTGCCCGTTCACGCCCGGTGTCGGCGTGAGCGGCGTCTACTTCTCCACCGACTCCGGACACAAATGGACCCAACCGACCTACCAGGGCTGGACTGCCCGGGACTGCCTCGGACCGAAAGTTTGTGCCCCACACGTCGGACCGATCGGGACGCTGCCGAAATACTTCGAGAACAAACTGGTGTCCAACGGTGACCCAGAGCTGGCCTTTGGACCGATTCGCGGCACCGATGGCAAGTTCTCCTGGGCCGCGGGCTCGCGGCTGTACTACGCCAACATCGCGACCAACTTCGGCTCGACGCGTGACGACCAGGCGTTCAAGGGGTCGGGAGCCATTGCGGTGTCCCGAACCGACGACGTGGCAGCGGCTGCCGCCGGGGACGCGAGCGCGTGGAAGGACCCGGTCATCGTGACCAGGCAGAGTTCGGCGACGTTCAGTGACAAGGAGCAGCTGTGGGCTGACAACGCCGCGAGCAGCCCGTTCTTCGGCAACGTGTACGTCTGCAACGTCAGTTTCCGCAGCAACGGAAGCGGCGCTCCGGAACCGGTGATGTTCCACCGCTCCACCGACGGCGGCGACAGCTGGACCACCACCCAGCTGTCCGCAGCAACGAACAACGCGCAGACCGGCGGGCGGCAGGGATGCGCCATTCGCACCGACAGCATGGGACGCATCATCATCGTGTGGTCGGGTTTCGACCAGAAGTCGAACAGCGGCGTGTTCTACCAGGTGACCTCGGACAACGGTGGCAAAAACTTCACCCGGCCGAAGATCATCATGGCCACAGCCGGCATCGGCCAGCTTGACCCGGTCACCGGCCGGTCAACCATCGACGGCGTGGCCGGGTCACGCACTGACGTGTTCCCGAGCATCGACATCGCCAACGGCGCCCCAACCGGTGTGGATGCACCCAACACCATCGTGCTG
>JBBRWQ010000047.1:0-26253 GCA_038249115.1 Actinomycetales bacterium | reverse complement strand
GGCGTGCCTCGCGGTTTGTGTCAATTATTTACGACAAACTTTGCGCGTGCGGTTCAATGGGCACATGGGCCCGACCCTCACCTACCGCGTGTGTGTCATCTGTTCCGGGAACATCTGCCGGTCACCGATGGGCGAGGTCATTATGCGGTCGATGCTTGTGTCGGCAGGCCTCGACGATCGAGTAGCCGTCGACTCCGCAGGCACAGGTGGCTGGCATGAGGGTGACCCGGCGGATCCCCGAACGGTGCGCACACTGCGAGCGCACGGGTATGACGGCACTGACCACCGAGCCCGCGAGTTCCGGCCTGAGTGGTTCAGCGACAGGGACCTGATCGTGGTGGCCGACGACGGACACGCCCGGGATCTGCGGCGCTGGGCTCCCGATGCCCATGCGTCCGCGAAGGTGCGTCTCCTGCGCGAGTTCGACCCCACCGCAGTCGAAGCCGAGACGCTCGACGTCGACGACCCGTACTTCGGAGACGCTGAGGACTTCGACCACTGCCTGGACGTGGTCGAGCGCGCCTGCCGGGGCATCGTCGACCACCTCGTCGCCAAGTTGCCCACCTCAACCGAGCTGCCCACCTCAACCGAGCCGGTCGACACCCGCAGATGACCAGGTCGTCGCGCGCCTCGAGCGGAATGTTCCTGGCCCTGGGAGCGGCCGTGTTCTTCGCGATCAACGGCAACGTCAGCAAGGTCGCGCTGCTGAACGGCATCTCGTCACTTCAGCTGGTGTCCGTGCGAAGCGCCGGAACAGCCTTGATTCTGTTTGGAATCACGGCTCTGAGAAGCCCGGCCGCCTTGCGAATCGGGCGGCGGGAGCTGGGCTTCCTGGCGCTCTACGGAGTCACTGGCATCGCGATGGTTCAGTGGCTCTACTTCGTGGCGATCCAGCGGATGCCCGTCGGCATTGCCCTGCTGTTCGAGTACACCGCGCCGCTGATGGTGGCCATGTGGGTGCGGTTTGTGCAGAAACAGCCGGTGAGATCGCGGCTCTGGCTGGGGTTGGCCTGCGCGTTGGCGGGCCTGGCCATGGTGGCCCAGTTCTGGAAGGGCATGACCCTAGACCCGGTCGGACTGATCTCAGCTGTCGGTGCCGGTGCGGCGTTGGCCAGCTACTACCTCATGGGCGAACACGGTCAGCGCGAACGCGACCCGATCTCGCTGATGGCCTTCAGCTTTGGCTTCTCGGCCATACTCTGGGCGATTGTCACGCCATGGTGGACCTTCCCGTTCGCACGGCTCGTCCACACGGTCGACCTGCCCGGGGCACTGCCCGGCGACGCGCCGTTGTGGCTGTTGGTTCTGTGGATCATCTTGTTGGGGACCGTCGCGCCGTTCCTGTTGGTACTGCTCGCAGTCGGGCGGCTGGGCCCAGCCCGGGTCGGCCTGATCGGCATGCTCGAGCCCGTGATGGCCGGGATCATCGCATGGGTCCTGCTCGGGGAGTCCCTCAACACCGCCCAGGTCGTCGGGTCGTTCATCGTGCTCGTGGGGATCGCGCTGGCCGAGACGTCCCGGCAGGCGCCGCAACCCACGTCGTTGCCGGGCGAGCGCGAGGCGGGCACCCGTCATACGGAGGCGAGCACCTCTCCTCAGGTGGCGACCTCGCCGCTGCCCGAGGGCATGGCGCCCTAGGAGCTGGTGGGGACCCAGAACCGCAGCTTGTTACCGCGTTGGTCCTCGAACACCCCGCCGTTGGACTCGATCACCCGCCGCGATCCGGCATTGGTGTCGTCGCAGGTGAGCAGGGCCGGGTCGATGCCGAGGTCGCGGGCGAGGGGCAGCGCGGCTTTGAGTATGGCGCTGGCATGGCCTTGGCGACGCGCCGAAGGCCGCACCACGTAGCCGATATGTCCGCCGAAATCCCGCAGCCAGTCGGTGAGGTCGTGCCGGATCGAGAGCCGTCCGAGGTAGTCATCGCCCTCCACCCACCAGAGCGTCGTCATCGCGACGATCCCCTCGGGGGGAGGCGTCTCGGGCAGTGCCAGGTCGTGCAGGCGTTGGGTGAAGATGGCAAACGTGGCGGAGTGGGCCAGATCCTCGATCGTGTAGTGCTCGTCTCCGACGATGGTCAGCCCGGTCAGCCGTTCACTCTCGCCGGCCCGCAGGATCTCCCGTACAGAGGCCAGAAACGACTGCTGGTATCGCGGGTGCGGACTGGCGAACGAAGGCATGGGCTCCACCCTACGGACGTTGGGGGTGGCGGCTGTCGGGGCTCGGTGGCAGGCTCCTGTGCGAGCCGGAACGCCCACATCGCGATACGCCGAGACGCTCGTGTCGCCCGCCGATGGAGGACCCCTATGCCCACCCGCGACGAGAGCTGGCCCAACGGAACCCCCTGTTGGGTCGAGGTGATGGTCACCGATCCTGATGCCGCCAGGCAGTTCTACTCCGGACTGTTCGGCTGGGACATCCAGGAAGGCCCGCCCGAGGCCGGGGGCTACGCCATGTGCATGCTGGACGGCCGGCCGGTTGCCGCCATCAGCCCAAAGCCAGTGGAGAACCCCTTTCCCAACGTCTGGTCCACCTACCTGGCGACCGACGATCTCGACGCGACCGTTGCCAGGGCCAGGGAGGCCGGCAGCACGTTCATGATGGAGCCGATGGACGTGATGACCGCAGGGCGAATGGCATTCGCGATGGATCCGACAGGCGCGACCTATGGAGTCTGGCAGGCCGGCGATCACAAGGGTGTCGGCATCTACAACGAGCCAGGCGCCCTCGCCTGGAACGAGCTGATGACCCACGACTACGAAAGCGCGAAAGCCTTCTATGGCAAGGTATTCGGCTACACCTATGACGACATCGGGGACGACACCTTCACCTACTCTGCGTTCCGGCGACGCGGCGACGGCAGGATCGTCGGCGGGGTGGGACAGCTCCCCTCCAGCACGCCAGCCGAGGTGCCCGCGACGTGGGTCATCTACTTCGGGGTCGAGGACTGCGACGCTTCGGTAGCCACGGCGGTTGAGCTCGGCGGCACCGTGATGCGGGCGCCGGCTGACACCTCGTTCGGCCGGATGGCCACGGTGACCGGTCCCCAGGGAGAGGTGTTCTCGCTGATGCAGGCACCGCCGCGGGGCGAAGATATTCCTTAGCAGTGCGGCGGAGGCACACGACTCTGGGAGGATTCCAGTCATGGCCTCGTTTGCTGACGCATTTCCGCCCATCGCCCTTGGTGCCCTCGACGGCCGGTACCGCGCGGCCGTCGTCCCGCTCGTTGACCACCTCTCAGAAGCAGCGCTGAACCGTGAGCGGGTGCGCGTTGAGATTGGGTGGTTGATCCACCTGACAACCAACGCGGTCGTCCCCGGTGTGCGATCGCTGACCGCCGATGAACAGGCTCCCCTGCGCACGATCGTCGACGACTTCGGGCAGGATGACGTGGCCGAGCTCGCCGAGATCGAGCGCGAGACGGCTCATGACGTCAAAGCCGTCGAGTACTACCTGAAGCGTCGACTCAGCGCGATCATCGGCGAACCGGCGACCGGTCTGACCGGGATGTCAGAGCTGATCCACTTTGCCTGCACCAGCGAGGACATCAACAACCTCGCCACCGCGCTCATGGTCAAGGGTGCCGTCGAGGAGGTCTGGCTGCCCAGGGCCACCGCCCTGGTCGACGCTATCTCCACGATGGCCCGCGACCTGCGCAATGTGCCACTTCTCGCCCACACCCACGGTCAGCCCGCGACCCCGACGACCATGGGCAAGGAACTGGCTGTCCTGGCGTTTCGGCTGAAGCGCCAGCTCGCCCGTGTCAGCCACGCTGAGTACCTCGGCAAGTTCAACGGTGCGACTGGGACGTACGGTGCGCACCTTGCCGCCGTACCCAACGCCAACTGGCCCGCGATCAGCCAGGCGTTCGTGGAATCCCTTGGCCTGCAGTGGAATCCGTTGACCACACAGATCGAGAGCCACGACTGGCAGGCCGAGCTGTACAGCGATATGGCCCGCTTCAACCGAATCCTGCACAACCTGTGCACCGATGTCTGGACCTACATCTCGATGGGCTACTTCGCCCAGGTTCGGGGCCAGGGCACGGTCGGCTCCTCGACGATGCCGCACAAGGTCAACCCGATCCGC
Organism: Actinomycetales bacterium; assembly: GCA_038249115.1. Classification (GTDB taxonomy): domain Bacteria; phylum Actinomycetota; class Actinomycetes; order Actinomycetales; family Dermatophilaceae; genus UBA4719. The sequence continues at coordinate 22,167 of JBBRWQ010000047.1, read as the reverse complement.
TTCGAGAACGCCGAGGCCAACCTCGAAGTGTCCACCGCCCTGCTTGACGTGCTCGCCTCGACGCTGGTGCAGTCCCGGATGCAGCGTGACCTCACCGACTCGAGCATGCAGCGCAATATCGGCACGGCGTTCGGCCATTCACTTCTCGCCATCGACAACGCCGGGCGCGGTCTGGCCGGGCTCGACGCAGTGCCCGCCGCCATGGCAGCAGACCTCGACGCCAACTGGGAGGTGCTCGGCGAGCCGATCCAGTCGGCGATGCGTGCGCTCGGCGCCCAGGGTGTCCCCGGCATGGAAAACCCCTACGAGCGTCTCAAGGAGCTCACCCGCAGCCGTCGCATCACCGGGGACGACCTTCGTGCGTTCGTCAGCGGCCTCGGGCTGCCGGCGGACGTCGAGCAGCGCTTCCTGGCGATGACGCCACAGAGCTACGTCGGGCTCGCTCCACTGCTCGTGGACTACCTCGGCTGACGTGGCCGACAGCCCGCGGGACCAGACTGCGCGCGTCCGGGCCGGCTACCACGTCCTCTCCCGCGCGTACCGTGCCGATATTGCCGACGAGGCCACCCAACGGCAGTGTGCCGAGCGGCTGGGCGGTTCGTGCCCGAGGGCAGTGGATGACACAGGTTGCTCGTGGCCACGCGAACGAGCGGCAGACTGTCACCCATGACGTCACGGATCGGATACAAGGCCTCGGCCGAGCAGTTCAGCCCTCGAGAGCTGGTCGAGTTCGCCGTGCAGGCTGAGCAGGTCGGCCTGGACAGCGTGATGATCTCGGACCACTTCCAGCCATGGCGCCATACGGGTGGCCATGCCCCGTTCTCGATCGCCTGGCTGGCGGCGGTCGGCGAGCGCACCGAGGGCGTCCTGCTGGGGACGTCGGTCATGACGCCGACCTTCCGCTACAACCCGGCAGTGGTGGCTCAGGCCTTCGGCACGCTGGCCTGTCTCTACCCCGACCGGATCATGCTCGGCATCGGCACCGGTGAGGCGTTGAACGAGGTGGCTGTCTCCCGGCTCGAGTGGCCGGAGTTCAAGGAGCGGTTCGCCCGGATGCGCGAAGCGGTTACCTTGATGCGCGAGCTGTGGGCCGGCGAGAGGGTTACCTTCGAGGGGGACTTCTACCAGACCCACGACGCCACCGTGTATGACCGCCCGGACCGGCCGGTGCCCATCTATATCGCCGCCGGCGGCCCGGTGGTCGCGAAGTATGCCGGCCGCTCCGGAGACGGGTTCATCTGCACCTCGGGCAAGGGTCCGGAGCTGTACCGGGACAAGCTCATCCCTGCGGTCGACGAAGGCCTGGTCGCGGCCGGACGCGGGAGCGGGGCGATCGACCGGATGATCGAGATCAAGCTCTCCTACGACCCGGATCCACAGCTGGCGCTGGAGAACACCCGCTTCTGGGCTCCGCTGTCGCTGTCGCCCGAACAGAAGCATGGTCTGAGTGACCCCACCCAGATGGAGGCTGCCAGCGATGCGCTCTCGATCGAGCAGGTGGCCAGTCGCTGGATCGTGGCATCCGATCCAGAGACGGCGCTCAGCCAGATCAAGCCCTATGTCGATCTCGGCTTCAACCACCTGGTCTTCCACGGGCCGGGTCACGACCAGTCGCGGTTCCTCACGTCCTTCGCCGCCGAGGTGGTGCCCGGGCTGCGCAGGTTGTTGGACGAGCGCTTCGACCCGCGTGTCGGTGCGTGAGATGGATCCCATGCTCGGGACGGATCCTTTGCTTGAGAAGGGGCCCCTGTCAGGGATCAGGGTCGTCGAGATGGCAGGCATCGGCCCCGGGCCGTTCGCCGGAATGATGCTGGCTGACCTGGGAGCCGACGTGATCCGCGTCGATCGGCTCTCCAACGGCGTGGGCGGGCCGGGCTGGGTTCGCGGACCGGCCACGATGGCTGCGGTCCGTGCCGACGTGGTCTCCCGCGGGCGACGCTCTATCGCCGTCAACCTGAAGTCGGAGGAGGGGGTTGGGCTGGTTCTCAAGCTGGTCGACTCCGCGGACGCCCTGATCGAGGGCTACCGTCCCGGTGTCATGGAGCGCCTGGGTCTCGGCCCCGACGTCTGCCTCCAACGCAACCCGCGTCTGGTCTTCGGCCGGATGACCGGGTGGGGTCAGGACGGTCCGCTGGCCCAGGCCGCCGGCCATGACATCAACTACATCTCGCTGTCGGGAGCGCTCTCGGCCATCGGTCGCCACGGCGGGGCCCCGGTGCCACCGCTGAACCTGGTTGGCGACTACGGCGGTGGCGGACTACTGCTGGCGTATGGCGTGGTCGCCGCCCTGTTGTCCGCCGCTCGCACCGGCGCCGGTCAGGTGGTGGACGCAGCGATGGTGGACGGATCCGCCTTGCTGATGGCCCAGTTCTACGGGATGAAGGCGATCGGGCGCTGGACGGACGAGCGGGGGGCAAACCTGCTCGACACGGGGGCCCCGTTCTATGACGTCTACCCAACAGCGGACGGCGGCTACGTGTCGGTCGGCCCGCTGGAACCGGCCTTCTTCGCGATGGTGTTGGAGCGACTCGGGATCGACGACATCGATGCCAGCAGCCAGTACGAACCCGGGTCCTGGCCGGCGCTCCGGATCCGGCTCGCGGCGGAGTTCGCGGTGCGGACTCGGGATGCCTCCGAAGAGTTGTTCGCCGGCGTCGACGGATGCGTGTTCCCCGTGCTGTCGATGTCCGAGGCGCCGCAGCACCCGCACAACGTTGACCGCGGCACCTTCGTCACGCGCGATGACGTCGTCCAGCCGGCGCCGGCTCCCCGGTTCTCGCAGACGACCGCTCGGCTCGAGCTCCCACCACCGGCAGCTGGCGAGCACACCGCTGAGATCCTGGCCGAGATTGGTCTGGCCGGCGACGAGATTGCCCGGCTTCGCGGCGCTGGCGTCGTGGGAGCTGCTGTGGACCTGGGCTGAGAGACTGCCGCCCTCGGTTGGCCTCTGGTTCAGTGCTGGGGGGTCGCACTTATCGGGTCGAACGTCGCCGGACGGTCCAGAATGCCGATCCGGCTGAGCGGCGAGCTGATGGCGAAGGCGCGCCCCACGACGTCTTTCACGGGTACGAACCCCTTCCCAGGTGCTTGCTGTTGGAGTCGGCTGTCCCCTGACTCGCCGCGGTGGTCGCCCATGACCCACAGGTTGTCGACGGGCACGGTCACCTTGAAGTCGATCTCGCTGGAGCTGTCGCCGGGGAAGACATAGGGCTCCACGAGCCGAATGCCGTTCACGTAGACCGAGCCGTCCCGTCCCTCGACGGTGTCGCCACCAATGCCGATGACGCGCTTGATGAGGTCGCCCGCACCGCCTTCGGGCGCGAGGCCGAGGAACACGAGGGCGCTGTTGACACCACTCTGGGTCTGCGGCGCCGCGAACCCGTGCATGAGCCAGCCCCCGGGGTCGCGGAACACCACGATGTCCCCGCGCTGTACGCCTCCGATCTGGTCGATCAGCTTGTTGACGAGCACCCGGTCGCCGGCGCAACCCTGGCAACCATGAAGGGTTGGTTCCATCGATCCGGACGGGATGAAGAAGGCCTGGAGCAGGAAGGCCCTGATGAGCATCGACCCCACCATGGCGGTGAGGAGGAAGATGGACCCCTTCCGCAGCAGCGACCAGCGGCGTCGGGTCTGGTCTGCCGCTGGATCATGGCGTGGTGGCCTATGTCTGCCACGGATGGGCCGGGGCGGGTCCCCATCTGGGTGCGACATGGACCCCATTCTCCCCCTACGGGACTAGCTCCCTGATCGCGCCTTTGCCGGTTGCGAAGGAGGCGCGACCTGGGGCCCATAGCGTGCGACGCAGTAGTTGCTCAACCGCCGCGCAAGGTCGGCGATCGCACCGGCGGCGTGGTGCTCGCGGTCCCAGGCGGCATACAGCCTGATGCTGAGGGCGCCCCGTCTGCCGATGATGTCGAGTGGCTGCAGCCCGAACCGTGGGTCATCGGACACCACGGCAATGCCGCGTCCGGCAGCGGCAACCGCCTGGGCGACCTGCGGTGTGCCGAACTCCAGGATTGAGGTGTAGCTCAGTCGCGACTGCTCCACCGAGTGGTCCAGCACCCGGCGCGGGCTGTAGTCCGGGGTGAGCAGGAGCAGCGTCTGCTGGACCAGCTCGGCGACGGTGACCGAGTCTCGGCCGACCCACACGTGTTCCGGCGGGACGTACGCCCAGACGGGCAGCACTGCCAACGGCTGGAAGGCCAGGCCGGAGGGTGGCTGCTCAGTGGCGATGGCCAGGTCGGCACCTGACCGGAGGGCTGCGTAGATCCTCTGCGGGTGTTCCTCGGAGACGGCGGGCAACGGGTCGTCCGCGTGGAGAGTGGCCAGGAACGGGGCCAGGACATCGGTGAAGGTCGTTCCCGGAGCGGCGATGGTGATGTGCTGGAGGCGGCCTGCGGCCAAGGTCGCTGCCGCCTCCGCAGCGGCGTCGGCCCGGCGAGCCAGATCGCGGGCGACGGGTACGAACTGGCGGCCGGCGGCGGACAGCGCCAGCCGCCCGCCGGAACGAGTGAACAAGGTGATCCCGAGGTCGCTCTCGAACAGCCGCAGCTGGCGAGACAACGAGGGTTGGGTGACATGGGCCAGCTGTGAGGCGGCCGTGACCGAGCCGGCGTCGACCACGGCCAGGAAGTAGCGCACGTGCCGCAGCTCCATCGGCTTCCCTTCGGACGGGTATGCCTCCAAGGCATCAGACAGGTGCCAAACAAGTATTGGACAACATGGTACGGCTGCCGGAGCATGGTCGACGCCGGGCGGAGCGCTGCCCAGGCCCATGACCTACGCCCCAAGGAGCACCCGATGACCACCGTGCCCGTCGAACAGCGGCGAATCCTGGTGACGGCAATCCCTGGCCCCCGCTCCGAGCTGCTCCAGAAACGCAAGCTCTCGGCGGTGTCCGCGGGCGTCGGAACGGGTCTGCCGATCTACGTCGAGCGGGCCGGCGGCGGAATCCTGGTGGACGTCGACGGCAACCACCTGATCGACTTCGGCTCGGGTATCGCGGTCACCACGGTCGGCAACTCGGCGCCTCGGGTGGTCGCGGCGGTGCAGTCCCAGGTCGAGGACTTCACCCACACCTGCTTCATGGTCACGCCGTATGAGGAGTACGTCGCCGTCGCCGAGCGCCTCAACGCCCTGACTCCCGGCGACGGCGAGAAGCGCACCGCGCTGTTCAACTCCGGCGCCGAGGCCGTGGAGAACGCGATCAAGGTGGCGCGCACGTTCACGGGGCGCACTGCCGTGGTGGCGTTCGACCACGCCTATCACGGCCGCACAAACCTGACGATGGCCCTGACTGCAAAGAACATGCCGTACAAGCAGGGTTTCGGCCCGTTTGCCGGCGAGATCTACCGGGTGCCGATGGCCTATCCCTACCGCTGGCCGACCGGCGAAGACCGTTGCGCCGATGAGGCGTTCGAGGAGCTCGTCTCGCTCGTGCATACCCAGGTCGGCGAGCAGAACACCGCGGCGGTGATCATCGAGCCGATCCAGGGTGAGGGTGGTTTCATCGTGCCGCCGCCGGGCTTCCTCAAGAGGGTCTCGGACTGGTGCACCGAGAACGGGATCATGTTCATCGCCGATGAGATCCAGACCGGCTTCTGCCGGACCGGCGACTGGTTCGCCTGCGAGCACGAGGGTGTCGTACCCGACCTGACCACGAGCGCCAAGGGCATTGCCGGCGGGCTTCCCCTGGCGGCGGTGACGGGTCGCGCGGACGCGATGGACTCTGTTCACAGCGGTGGCCTCGGCGGGACGTATGGCGGAAACCCGGTCGCGTGCGCCGCGGCTCTTGCGTCCATGGAGACGATGCAGGCCGAGGACCTCTGCGGTCGTGCCCGCGAGATTGAGGCGCTGTTCCTGCCCCGCCTGCACGAGCTGGCTGAGAAGTTCGAGGTCATCGGCGACGTCCGCGGCCGCGGGGCGATGCTTGCCCTCGAGCTCGTGTCGGGTCGCGGCGACAAGACCCCCAACACCGCGGTGACCAGTGCCGTCAATGCGTACTGCCACAGCCATGGTCTGGTGACCCTGACGGCCGGTACGTTTGGCAACGTCCTGCGATTCCTGCCACCGCTCTCTGCCGGGGACGACCTGCTTCATGAGGGGCTCGACATCCTCGGGCAGGCCTTCGCGGCCAACGCCTGACGCCCTCGCCGTATCGCACCCCGTTGCCGTGAGTGCGCTCCCCGCCGTACCTGCTGTCCCTGCTCTTGATCTGAATCACCTGCATTGCCAACCGAAAGGGCCGATCCCGTGGCGCTGACCGATTCTGAGAAGTCCCTGCTCGCACGTGTCCCGACCGGCTTGTTCATCGACGGCACGTGGCGTGCCGGCAGTGACGGCAGGACGATCGACGTGGAGGACCCGTCGACAGGGGAGATCCTGACCTCGGTGGCGGATGCGACTGTCGCCGACGGTGCGGCCGCCCTCGACGCCGCCGTTGCGGCACAGGCGGACTGGGCTGCCACGCCGCCTCGCGACCGCGGCGAGATCCTGCGCAAGGCGTTCGAGACGATCACCGCGCGTGCCGACGAGTTCGCGCTCCTGATGACCCTGGAGATGGGCAAGACACTGTCCGAGGCTCACGGCGAAGTGACCTACGGCGCCGAGTTCTTCCGGTGGTTCGCCGAGGAGGCGGTTCGCATCAGCGGGCGGTGGTCCACCGCCCCGAACGGTGCGACCCGGCTGCTGACCATGAAGCAGCCGGTCGGCCCGACGCTGATGATCACCCCGTGGAACTTCCCGCTGGCGATGGGCACCCGCAAGATCGGCCCCGCGCTGGCGGCTGGCTGCACCATGGTGGTCAAGCCGGCCAAACAGACGCCGCTGTCGATGCTGGCCCTGGTCGACGTGCTCACCGAATGCGGTGTGCCCGCAGGTGTCGTCAACGTCATCACGACGTCCCGCACGGGAGAGGTGATCGAGCCGATCATCCGCGATCCGCGGCTGCGCAAGCTCACCTTCACCGGGTCAACCCCGGTGGGGCGCAAGCTCGTCGAGCAGTCGGCCGAGCAGCTGCTGCGGGTCTCGATGGAGCTCGGAGGCAACGCGCCGTTCATCGTGTTCGAGGACGCCGACCTGGACGCCGCGGTGCAGGGTGCGATGTTGGCCAAGATGCGCAACATCGGCGAAGCCTGCACCGCAGCCAACCGGTTCCTGGTCCACGAAAGCGTTGCCGAGGAGTTCTCGGCCAAGTTCGCCGCCAAGATGGCTGCCATGACAGTCGGCCGGGGAACCGAGGACGGTGTCACGGTCGGACCGCTGATCGACGCGACGGCCCAGGCGTCGGTGGCCGCCATGGTGGAGGACGCCAAGGCCAAGGGCGCGACAGTGGTCTGCGGAGGCGCCACGGTGGGGGACCACGGCTACTTCTATGCGCCCACGCTGTTGACCGGGGTGACTGCGGACGCTCTCATGATGCGCGAGGAGATCTTCGGCCCGGTGGCGCCGGTCGCGACGTTCTCCACGGAGGCGGAGGCGATCGCGCGGGCCAACGACACGGAATACGGACTGGTCGCCTATGTCTTCACCCGGGACCTCTCGCGCACGCTGCGGGTCAGCGAGGCGCTGGAGTTCGGGATGGTGGGCATCAACCAGGGGATTGTGTCCAACCCTGCGGCGCCCTTTGGTGGGGTCAAGCACTCGGGCTTCGGTCGTGAGGGTGGCTTCGAGGGCATCGAGGAGTACCTCGAGATCAAGTACGTCGGTATCGCGCCCTAGCCGGCCCTGCCGAGGTCTGTCAGCGCCACGCAGTCGGGGCATCGCAGGCCAGGTGACCTCTGTTGGCTACCCTCGTGTTGAGCACTGGACGACATTGGAGGAAGCATGGCTGGCAACGACGCAGGCCCGCGATCGGTCTACATCGTTGGTGGCAACCGAATCCCGTTCGCCCGCGCCAACGGTCCGTACAGCCATGCCTCCAGCCAGGACATGTTGATCGCGACGCTGGACGGGCTCGTGGCCCGGTTCGACCTGTCCGGTCAGGCGGTTGGCGAGGTCGCGGCAGGGGCCGTGCTCAAGCACAGCCGTGACTACAACCTGACCCGCGAGAGCGTCCTGGGCTCCAGGCTGGCGCCCACCACGCCCTCCTATGACCTCCAGCAGGCCTGCGGCACCGGCCTGGAGGCGACGATCCTGGTGGCCAACAAGATCGCCCTGGGCCAGATCGACAGTGGCATCGCCGGTGGCGTGGACTCCGCCAGTGACGCCCCCATCGGCATCAGTGACGAGCTGCGGGAGTCGATGCTTGCCGCCAGCCGGGCCAAGACCGCGATGGACCGCCTCAAGGCATGGAAGAGGGTCCGGCCGGGACACCTGGTCCCCGAGATCCCGCGCAACCTGGAACCCCGCACCGGTCTGTCCATGGGCGAGCACCAGGCCATCAGTACCGCCGAATGGCAGATCAGCCGTGAGTCCCAGGACGAGCTCGCCGCAGCCAGCCACCGCAACCTGGCCGCGGCATACGACCGAGGTTTCTTCGACGACCTGGTCACGCCCTATCTCGGAGTGACCCGGGACCAGAATCTGCGACCCGACTCCACGGTCACCCAGCTTGCCCAGCTCGAACCGGTGTTCGGCACGGGTGAGGCCGCCACGATGACGGCCGGCAACTCGACACCGCTGACCGACGGTGCTTCGGCGGTGCTGCTCGGTTCCCAGCAGTGGGCGCAGGAACGCGGGCTACCGGTCCTGGCTCGCTTCGTCGACGCCGCGACGGCGGCTGTGGACTATGTCAACGGAGGTGAGGGACTGCTCATGGCTCCCGTCTATGCCGTTGCCCCTCTCCTCGCGCGAAATGGTCTGTCCTTGCAGGACTTTGACTACTACGAGATCCACGAGGCCTTTGCCTCGACGGTCCTCGCGACGTTGGCGGCATGGGAGAGCGAGAAGTTCTGCAGTGAGCGGCTCGGGCTAGACCGCCCGCTGGGCTCAATAGACCGGAGCAAGCTCAACGTCAACGGATCCTCGCTCGCGGCCGGCCACCCGTTCGGTGCCACCGGTGGACGCATCGTCGCGACTCTGGCCAAGCTGCTGTCCCAGAAGGGATCTGGCAGGGGCCTGATCTCCATCTGCGCAGCCGGCGGCCAGGGTGTGGTGGCCATCCTTGAGGCCGCGCCCGCGGCCAGAGCCTGATCGGCGACCTGGCATGGCCGACCCGAGGACCATCACGCTGGACAGCACCCAAAATGCAACCGTCGCCTATGCGCGTGCCGCTGCCACATCCATCGGCCGTGGTGGCCCGCTCGAGGATATTCAGGTGCGTCGCCCGAGGGCGGGGGTCCCCCTGCCCGAGCTGGCGGCCTACGACAAGACCTGCGGCTTCCCGCTGCGGGACACGCTGCCGGCGACCTACCTGCACGTTCTTGCCTTTCCGCTCCAGGTGGTGCTGATGGCCGACAGGAGGTTCCCGCTGGGTCTGCCCGGCCTTGTCCACGTTCGCAACCGGATCGTGCAGCGCCGGCCGGTCGACGCCTCCGAGCTGCTCAGCCTGCGCGCGAGCGCCCGGGACCTGCGTCCTCACGCGTTGGGCGCACAGGTCGACCTCGTGAGCGTCGTGCGCGTCGGTGATGAGCTTGTCTGGGAGGAGGTCAGCACCTACCTTTCGCGGGGTGCCTCGACGCCCGGAGAGGTCGCTCCGGAGCCGCAGGTCGACGTAGAGATCAGCCCCGACGCCCCTCCGAATGCGGTCTGGGACGTTCCCGGGGACATGGGGCGGCGCTACGCGTCGGTCAGCGGCGACGTGGACCCGATGCATCTGAACTCGCTCGCCGCCAGAGCCATGGGCTTCCCTGGCGCCCTGGTGCAGGGCATGTGGACCAAGGCACACGCTCTGGCAGCCATTGAGGCCCGACTGCCCGAGTCGTATGCCGTGGACGTCACCTTCGACGAGCCGCTGTTGCTGCCGTCCGTGGCCAATCTCTTTGTGGCACAACAGGATCATGGCTGGGACTTCGCCGTCCGGCCGGCAGAGGGACCCGGCGATCACCTGCGCGGCAACGTCCGCGAGATCTGACGGACCTCTCAAACTTCCTTGGGTGCTGGGTGGTTTTGCGTGCTAGCCTGACAAGTGGTTGCAGTTGCAGTTCCTCGCAGATCGAAGAAGTGCCCGCTAACCGGCGGGTCATTTTTATTACAGCGGGCTTGTCCCGCCAGTTGTGGGGGTAATGCGGCGGCCTGGCGCCCACGAAGTGTGGGCTCCATTGGATATCAAAGAAAGAGTTATTCCCCATGGCACAAGGCACAGTTAAATGGTTCAACGCTGAAAAGGGCTTCGGCTTCATTGCCCAGGATGGCGGCGGACCTGACGTGTTCGTTCACTACTCCGCGATCGAGACCAGCGGCTACCGTTCGCTCGAAGAGGCACAGCGGGTGGAGTTCGAGGTCACCCAGGGTCCCAAGGGTCCCCAGGCTGAGAAAGTTCAGGCTCTCTGATTTGAGAGGCTCTTCTCGTTTGAGAAGCTCGCTTGTCTCACTGCATTGACTGCGGCTCACAAGTCGTCTTCGCACAACGCCCCCAGGCCTCGGCCTGGGGGCGTTGTCGTCTGTGGATATCTGTGGGTATCGGTGGGGTGTCAGCGCTGGAGGTTGTCCAGGAACGTCTTGGCGATCGGCCCCGCCACGGTGGCACCGCTCTTGCCTTCTTCCACCAACACCGCGAACGCCACATTTCCCTGCCAGCCGACGAACCAGGCATGGGTCGCGGGGGGGCTGCTGGTCCCGAACTCGGCGGTGCCCGTCTTTCCAAATACCGCGCCCCCGCGCACACCGCTCATGGCTGCGGTCGCGGTGCCCTTGGTGACGACGAGGCGCATGAGATCCCGAAGCTCACCGGCCGACGTGGCGTCCAGCGGTTGTGGCGTCCGGTCAGCTCCGGCAACTGCCGGAGTGAGGATCAGGGCGGGCTCGATGTAGCTCCCGCGCGCCACCGAGGCTGCCATGACCGCCAACGATGCCGGAGACACAGAGGTCTTGGCCTGGCCGAACGCGGTGGCAGCCTTCTCCACCTTGGAGGTGGCCACCGGCACCGAGCCATCAAAAGCCCCGGCGATCCCCAGGTGCTCGCCCCAGCCCGAGCCGATGCCGAGCGCGGCCGCTGCGTCGTGCACGTCGGAGTCCCCCATCGTGGCGGCGAGCCCCACGAAGGCAGTGTTGCACGAGTGGGCGAAGTCCACCGAGAACGGCACCAGCCCCAGGGTCTCGTGCTCGTAGTTCCTCATGGTGAGCCCGTCGACCACGACGTCCGGGGGGCACAGCACCGGCTTCGACGGTGACAGCCCCTTGGTCAGCAGTGAGTAGGTCGTGGCGACCTTGAGCGTCGACCCTGGCGCGTAGTGACTCAACAACGCGCGGTTCATGCCGAACGACGGCGAGTTGGCCACTGCGAGCAGGTCACCGGTGGCGACATCCACCGCCACCAGGGCGGAGGGCACCGCGCCGCCGCCGGCCAGTGCCGACTCGGCAGCCGACTGCACTCTGGGGTCCAACGTCAGGGTCATCGGGGTGCCATCGACTGCGGGCTTCTCGAACAATGGCGTATCCAGCTTGCCGCTGGCGGTCACCTTGATACCGGGGGTGCCGCCAAGCGTGACGTCGTACTGTCCCTGCAGGCCGCTCAGCCCGGCGAAGTCACCGGCCACGTAACGGCCCTTGCCGTTCTTGATGGCCTCGGCGGTGACCGGGCCGTACGAGCCCAGCAGTGGCCGCGCGAACGTGGGCGAGGGCGCGAGCGGCTGCTCTCGGGGCGGATAGATCACACCGATGAGCACGTCCAGCTGTGCTCGACGAGCTTGGAAGTCGGCCTCCCGATAGGCCACGACCGGGATCGGCGCCTTCGAGCCGGACTTCTTGGCGGCGGCGTACTTGGCGACCAAGGAACCGGCAGGCTCCTGGACGACCTTCTCCAGCTCCGCGACCGTCTGGGCGGAGGCTCGTGCGGGGTCGATGGCGACGTCATAGACCTTGCCGTCAGACACGATCGGCGAGTCGCTGCGGTCCAGGACGTCCCCCCGTTTGCCCCACGTCCGTGAGGCGACCAGCTTTGCCTTGGCGTCCAGGCCCGGAGCCCACATCGAGGCTCCCTCCCTGGCCACGACAACCCAGATCTCGCTGGCGTCGCGCTGCAGGGAGATCGGCATCGTGTACGCCCAGGTCGAGCCTTCGGCCACCGTCCAGGCGACAGAGAGCTTGCCGGATGCCTTTTCGCCGTCACGGGTCAGCGAGGTGACCGTGACCTTGACGGGCGCGCCGCCGAGCCCCGAGGTCGTGGTCTTGAAGCTGGAGACCACCTGGCTGGTGGTTCGGCCGGCATACGACGTGTCCTTCAGGTCCTGGTGGGACCACGCTCCTGCGAACCGGTCGGCTGCCGTGCGTGCGTCCTTGTCGAGGCGGATCTGCTGGCGGTTGTTGAGATACGCGAACCCCCCTGCGGCCGCGGACACCGCGACGACCCCGGCCACGACCGAGGCGATGATGATGCGTCTGCTCATGGGGTCCATCCAATCCCACCGCCAGTCTGGCGATGTAATTGGCCTGGACCCTCCCGCCAGCGGGATTTGCGTGGCAGAGTCTCGCCCATGAAGAGCACCATGCAAGAGTCGCCGTTGCTTATCTCGCGCATCCTCCTGTCGGGCACGCTCTTGTATGCCGACCAGGAAGTTGTCACCTGGACTGCAGAGGGGGGGCGGCGGACGTCATACGCCGAGGTGGGCACCCAGGCGGCACAGTTGGCGAATGCCTTGCGGGGCCTGGGGATTGACGGCGACCAACGTGTTGCCACGTTCATGTGGAACAACGCCGAGCACCTCGTGGCCTACCTGGCCGTTCCGTCGATGGGCGCTGTCCTCCAGGCGCTGAACATCCGGCTCTTCCCCGAACAGATCATCTATGTGACCAACCATGCCGGGAGCCGGGTAATCGTCCTGGACAACAGCCTGGCGGCACCCTTCAGCAAGCTGCTTCCGCACCTGTCGACATTGCGCCACGTCATCGTCAACGGCCCGATCCCCGACGACGTCCGCGAGGCGCTCGCGGCCGCCCCGCAGATCGAGGGCGTCCATGACTGGGCCACCCTGCTCGGAGCGCAGCCGACGACGTTCGACTGGCCGGTGCTGGACGAGAGCGACGCATCCTCGATGTGTTACACCTCGGGCACGACCGGCAACCCCAAGGGCGTCGTCTACTCCCACCGCTCCAACTACCTGCACACCATGCAGGTGGCGATGAGCCTGGGCTTCAACCAGGGCGACCGGCTGCTGGCCGTGGTCCCGATGTTCCACGCCAACGCCTGGGGTCTGCCCTACGCGGCGCTGATGGCGGGGGCGTCGCTGATCATGCCCGACCGGTTCCTGCAGGCCGAGCCGCTGGCAAAGATGATCGAGGCCGAGAAGGTCACCGGCGGAGGCGCCGTGCCCACCATCTGGACCGACCTGCTGCGCTACCTCGACGAGCACCCGACCGACACCTCCAGCCTGCGCACGGTCATCGTCGGTGGTTCAGCCTGCCCGCCATCCCTGATGAGGGCCTATGACGAGCGACACAGCATCGAGGTCCTCCATGCCTGGGGTATGACGGAGATGTCGCCGCTCGGGTCGGTGGCAGTGGCACCCGCCGGGACGACCGGCGAGGAGCACTGGCGCTACCGCGAGACCCAGGGTCGCATCGCCTCGTCGCTCGAAGCGCGACTGGTCGGCCCCGACGGCAGTGTGGTGCCGTGGGACGGCGAGAGCGTGGGAGAGCTCCAGGTCCGCGGTCCGTGGATCACCGGCAGCTACTACGACAACGGGAGCAACACCGAAGCCGAGCGGGCCGACGCGGCCTCGAAGTTCGACGACGGCTGGCTCCGCACGGGTGATGTGGGCTCGCTCACCCCCGACGGGTTCCTGCAGCTCACCGACCGTGCCAAGGATGTGATCAAGTCCGGCGGTGAGTGGATCTCGTCGGTCGACCTCGAGAACGCGCTGATGGGTCACCCGGACGTGCTCGAGGCTTCGGTGGTCGGCGTCCCCGACGAGAAGTGGGGCGAGCGCCCGCTGGCCACCGTGGTCCGCGCTGCCGACTCCGCCATCGACGCCGCCGGGCTGAAGGAGTATCTCGGGAGCAAGGTCGCCGGGTGGCAGGTGCCCGAGCGGTGGGCCTTCATCGACGAGGTCCCCAAGACCAGCGTGGGCAAGTTCGACAAGAAGGTGCTGCGCAAGCGGTATGCCGAGGGAGAATTGAACGTCGAGACGCTCGTCTGACGCTGCAGGTGTCAGTTCTGCAGAATAACGGCCGCATACTGGTAGGACGACGTCCCCAGTTTCTTCGGTGCGCGGAGCAGGTCAAAGACAAGACCTTGGGCATGCAGTGATCCATCCTGCGTCATAGGGCTGGTCAGGTTCCAGCAGGCGCGATCCCGGCTCGGGCCATTGGTACGAGATGACGTGCACGAGACGATCTCCGCGAGATGACAAGACAGGTGATGCACAGGTGACGGAACCAGGGTCGGGGGACGAGCAGGCACGTCCTGACCCGGCATCCCTGCCCGCGGTTGATCCGTCCAGGCATGAGGTGCAGCTGGCGCAGCGACGAGCCAACCGTCATCCACTGCTTCGTCGCGGCGCGATAACCATTGCGGCAATTCTGGCGGTGGTGCTGACCCTGGGCACTCTCGCCTACGTCAAGCTGAACGGCAACATCACCCGGGTCGACGTGTCGAATCTGCTGGGCCAGCGCCCGAAGAACAGCGCCACTGCCGACAAGCAGACCAACCTCAAGCCGATGAACATCCTGGTGATCGGCTCGGACACCCGTGACCTGGGCACCACCTCGTACGGGACGACGGCTGGGGCCCGCTCTGACACGACGTTGATCGTGCACCTGGCTGCTGACCGTCAGTCGGCAGTGGTGGTCAGTGTCCCCCGTGACTCGATGACCCGCGCTCCGCAGGACTGCAAGGACCCGAAAAGCTCGGTCGCAGACGGGCCGATCCGGCAGTGGAACGCCAACTACTCGCTCGGTGGACCAGCCTGTCTGATTCGCACCGTCGAGGGCACGACGGGGATCTTCATCGACCACTTCATGGTGGTGAACTTCCTGGGTTTCCAGTCGATGGTCGACGCCCTGGGTTCGGTTGAGGTCTGTATGCCCGAGGCCGTCAACGATCCCCAGAGCCACCTGAACCTCCCGGCCGGCCGCAGCAGGGTCACCGGCAAGGAGGCACTCGCCTTTGTCCGGGTGCGCCACAACATCGGCAACGACGCCTCCGACCTCGGCCGGATCAAGCGGCAACAGGCGTTCTTGTCCTCGATGGTCCAGGAGGCCACGAGCACCAACCTGCTCTTGCGCCCGGACAAGCTCTTCCGCTTCCTTGATGCGGCAACCAAGTCGCTGACCACCGACCCCAAGCTTGGCAACCTGAATGCGCTGCGTGAGGTGGCCCAGAGCGTGATCGGCCTCAAGTCGTCGCAGATCAGGTTCGTGACGGTGCCGGTCGAGGACTACCCGCCGGACCGCAACCGTGTGCAGTGGACCTCGGCCGCAGACGCCTTGTGGCAGTCGATCCGCGAGGACGGCCCTCTGCCGGGCACCAAGAAGCCGCCCGGCTCCAAACCCACACCCACACCCACCAAGACCACCCCCCCGGTGCTCACGGTCGCCCCGGACCAGATCACCGTGCATGTCAGCAACGACTCTCAGGTTCCGGGCCTGGCGCGCCAGGCTGCCGACGACTTGAAGCTGCAAGGGTTCACGATCGACGGGCTCTCCAGCGGCAACAACGTCAAGCAGGGCGTCACCGTCACCCACTCGGCGGCCAACCAGGACAAGGCCCTGACCGTGGCCGCGGCTTTCCCCGGTGCGGTTCTGGTTCAGGATGACACCGTGGGCGACGTGATCCGGGTCAACCTGGGTGCAGGTAGCCCCAATGTCGTCGAGGTGCCCAACCGTCTCGGGACGACCCCCTTGCCCACACACACGCTGACCGCCACCGCCGTCCCGACGCCGTCCTCCACAGCGACGATCCAAGCCCGGACGGCTGACACGAACATCTGCTCGTAGCAACGGCCGCAGTCGGCTCGGTTTTGTGAAACCGCACCCCTCGCCGGTAGCCTGTGCAGGCTCCCGAACCAGTCGCCGCACGCGGTGATCGACAGGGGGGCACGGAGGCGTCGCCTAGCCCGGTTTATGGCGCCCGCCTGCTAAGCGGGTTTGGGTTAATCCCCATCGCGAGTTCAAATCTCGCCGCCTCCGCAGTACGTGAAGGGTCCCCAGCCCAAGGCTGGGGACCCTTCACGCAACAATCGCCTGTGTTCGGCCGGGGGAGGCTGCTACTTCAGGCCGAGGCGGGCCTCAAGCCCGTCGAGCTCGGCCTGGAGCGTTGCCGGCAGGCTGGTGCCGAACTTGTGGAACCAGGCCTGGATCTGGGTCACTTCGGTCTCCCACTCCTCGCTCGAGACCTGCAGCGCCGCCATGATCTGCTCCTTGGTCATGTCGAGGCCATCGGTGTCGAGCGACTCCAGGGTCGGCACGTGTCCGATAGGGGTCTCGGTCGCATCAGCGCGGCCCTCGAGGCGCTCGACGATCCACTTGATCACGCGGGAGTTCTCGCCGAAACCGGGCCACAGGAAGCGACCACTGTGATCGCGACGGAACCAGTTGACGTAGTAGATCCTTGGCAGCTTGTCAGCGTCGGCACTCTTGCCGATGTCGAGCCAGTGGCTGAGGTAGTCACCGGCGTCGTAGCCGATGAAGGGCAGCATCGCCATCGGGTCCCGTCGCACAAGGCCGACCTCGCCGGTCGCGGCGGCTGTCGTCTCCGAGGAGAGGGTCGCACCCATGAACGTGCCGTTCACCCAGTCACGGGACTCAGTGACCAGGGGAATGGTGGAGTTGCGCCGGCCACCAAAGAGGATTGCCGAGATCGGCACACCTTGCGGGTCGTGATACTCCGGCGCAAGGATCGGGCACTGAAGGATGGGAGTGCAGTAGCGGGAGTTCGGGTGACTGGACAGGTGACCGTCCTCGCCCCTCTCCGGCGTCCAGTCCTTGCCCTTCCAGTCGGTGGCGTGGGCCGGCATGTTCTCCAGTCCCTCCCACCAGACGTCGCCGTCGTCGGTCAGTGCCACGTTGGTGAAGACCGAGTTGCCCTTCTCGATGGTGCGCATCGCGTTCGGGTTGGTCTTCTCGTTGGTGCCGGGGGCAACACCGAAGAGGCCGAACTCGGGGTTGACGGCGTAGAGGCGCCCGTCCTTGCCGAACCTCATCCACGCGATGTCGTCACCGATTGTCTGGACCTCCCAGCCGGGGATGGTCGGCTCCAGCATGGCCATGTTGGTCTTGCCGCACGAGCTGGGGAAGGCCGCGGCGATGTAGTGGACCTCCTTCTGGGGGGAGGTCAGCTTGAGAATCAGCATGTGCTCGGCGAGCCAGCCCTCGTCCCGGGCGATCACCGACGCGATACGGAGGCTGTAGCACTTCTTGCCCAGCAGGGCGTTGCCGCCGTAGCCCGACCCGAAGGACCAGATCATCCGCTCCTCGGGGAACTGCACGATGTACTTGATGTCGTTGCACGGCCAGGGGACGTCGGTCTCGCCGGCCTTGAGCGGGGCGCCCACCGAGTGCAGGGCGGGAACGAAGTCGGCGTCGAGCTCCTCGATCCTCTTCAGGACCTCGCTGCCGCAGAATGCCATGACACGCATGGACGCGGCGACGTATGCCGAGTCGGTGATCTCGACGCCGAACTTGGGGTCCTCCGCATTGAGGCGCCCCATCACGAACGGGATCACGTACATCGTGCGACCCGTCATCGACCCTCGGTAGAGGTGCTTCATGACCGTCTTCATCTTGTCCGGCGCCATCCAGTTGTTGGTGGGGCCAGCGTCCTTCTCGTCGACCGAGCAGATGAAGGTTCGATCTTCGACCCGGGCGACGTCCGAGGGGTCGGACGCGCAGTGGAACGAGTTGGGTTTGATGTCTTCGTTGAGGCGGGTGAAGGTGCCGATCGCGACGAGGTTGTCGGTCAGCGTGGTCCACTCCGCCTCGGAGCCGGTGACCCACGAGATGCGGTCGGGCGTGGTCAGCGCCGCAACCTCGGCCACCC
The DNA here is from genome assembly GCA_038249115.1 of Actinomycetales bacterium. Taxonomy (GTDB): domain Bacteria; phylum Actinomycetota; class Actinomycetes; order Actinomycetales; family Dermatophilaceae; genus UBA4719. The sequence continues at coordinate 4,091 of JBBRWQ010000047.1, read as the reverse complement.
AGGCCGCAAGGCGGCTGTGGCTCGTGGTGCCATCGCTCTGGATCTGAGGTTCGGTCGTGGTGGTCATGAGTTTGGGCCATCCCTTTCGCGCGGTGCCCGTGGGCTACCTGCCAGTCGGTTTTGTCCATGACGTTCGTAGCCATCCGGTGGTCTGGATGGTGAACGCGCTCCTTCGGACACGGTACGGCCTCGGGTGAGCCGGAGGGAATGGGCGTACTCGCCTCGTCTCGAAAACAGCCCATGATCGGCTGGCTGAGCACCCGGAATACAGAATTGACGAGACATGTTGGAAATGCTGTAATGCTGTAATCGACACGCGTGACGCACGGAGGTAGTCATGAAACACGAACACCACACACCGTCCGGTGCTCCCGGTCGCCGCGGCACGGGCGGCCCCCGGCGCGGCGGCCCCTTCGGTCGCCCGGGCGGTTGGCAGCACGGAGGCTGGCAGCAGGGCGACCTGCCCGATGCCACCGACGCAGCCGCCTGGTTTGCGGGGCGTATCCCCGATGAGTGGTTCACCGGCGACCTGAAAGTCACCGTGGACCGTGACGAGATCACCGTGATCGGTGAGCTGCCCGCGCCCGAGAGTGATGAGCCGGCCGCGGCTGAGGGGCGGATCACTCGTTGGCGTGAGGACACCCGCGAGCAGCGGATGAGGATCGCCGAGGAAGCTCAGGCGAAGTATGGCCGCAGTGTCGCCTGGGGTGCGCGGATCGGCAAGACCGGCCAGCTCTTCACCCACCTGGCCGTACCGGCGATGACCCGACTACGCCAGAGTGAGCGGCAGGTGCTCGACACCCTGGTGGACGCCGGTGTGGCCCGATCCCGCTCGGAGGCGCTCGCCTGGTGTGTGCATCTGGTCGGAGAGCACACCGACGAATGGCTGGCCGGGCTGCGCGAGGCCCTGTCCGAGGTCGAGAGGTTGCGCGGCGAGGGCCCTTCCCTGTGAACAGCAGCCTCACTGCGGCGCGGATTTCCGTCAGGGACCAGTGAGCGGGTAGTCTTTCGCGACGTTGCGCTCGGCGATCTCGCCATGCGCAACACGTGCGCCCGTAGCTCAACGGATAGAGCATCTGATTACGGATCAGAAGGTTGGGGGTTCGAATCCCTCCGGGCGCGCTCTGTGTTGAGACAGACGACAGGCCCCTGAGCAGCGGAAACGCTGTGCGGGGGCCTTGTTCGTTTCCCTTCCAGTTCGGCCGTCCGGAGTCGTGTGGGCGCATTGTGGGCGCATTGGTCACTTTGACACGGCCGAACGGTCCGGAACGAGCGCTTCGGCAGCATCCGCAGCGGCTTGGCCGGCTGATGCGAACAGGTGCCCGTAAAGGTCCGAAGTGACGCTTATGGTGGAGTGTCCGAGTCGTTTGCTCACCACGGCGATGTCAGCCCCAGACGAGATCATCAGTGATGCCGCGACGTGACGGAGGTCGTGCAGTCGCATGGTGGGCAGACCCGTGGACGTCGCCAGCCGCCTGAACGTCTTTGTCACAGCCTCTGGTGACAGGTCCGAGCCGTCTGCCCGGGCGAACACTCGACCGTTGTCCTGGTATGCCGCTCCCCAACGCTTCCGGTCCTCGTCCTGAGCGAGCTGCACCATGAGCAGCAGCCCGACGGTGCGCTCCCCGAGGTCCACCCGTCGCTCACCGCTGGCCGTCTTGGGCTTGCCCTCGATCCACTTCGGACCGACTTGCACCAGCGACGACCGCACGTTGAGCGCCCGATCTTCGAGCACAACATCCGACCAGCGCAGAGCGCAGGCCTCGCCCCGCCGGAGGCCACTGAAGGCTAAGAACTCAAACAACGGACCGAACGGGTGAGAGGCTGTCGCATCAAGGAATCTTCCCAACTGCTCCGGCTCCCAGGGAGCCGGGCGCGATCTGCCGCGCTCCGGGAGACCGTTCACGTCCTGAGCGACGTTCTCAGAGACCAGCCGTGCGCGTTTCGCCTGCGACAGTGCCGACCTGAGCACCGCGTGAGTACGCCGGATCGTCGCGTCGCCTTTGCCTCCGGCGTGGAGGTCCCGGAGCATTCGCTCGACGTGGCTGTGCCTCAACTCGCCGAGCCGGAACCGCCCAAGGTGCGGGATGAGGGTCCCCTCGACGTAGGTTCGGTACATGACCGCAGTGGAAGGGCGGATGCCCCCATGTGCATCGTTTTGCCCGTCCTCGACCTTTCGGGCGAGCCACGCCGTCAGCCACTCACCAACAGTTAGCCGCTCGTCGTGCCGGTGTTCACCGGTGGACACCGCAGCGACCACCTGAGCCAGTGCCGACTGTGCTTCTTTGGCGGTACGGAAGCCGCCCTTCCGCTGTTCCCGCCGTTTCCCTGTGAGCGGGTCCGGGCCTATGTCTGCCCGGTAGAACCACGACCCATGAGAAGACTTCCCGAGCGCCGGGCACTTGTCTCCGAGCGGCTTGCCCTTCCCTGGCTTCCCGTCCGGGAGTTCCTCACGGCATCCGCACCGCTTGAACGTCGATCCCTTCATTGTTGTCCCTCTCGTTGTGTTGGTAGTGCTTCATCCGTTCCCACGTGCTTTGCCTAGTCGAGTCCGAAGCGAGACGGGATCTCAACCAGTGCGTCACTTCCTCGACATGCATGGGTGCACTTCGAAGGAGCCGCTGCCGTCGGCACTCGGGGCGTTTGCGCGCCTGCCGCCCGGGCCACGGTGCTGTGCTTCACCGAGAAACGCCCACGAGGTCGAGGAGGGGAGCGCTGGGTACTCGAATGAGCTTGCCCAGACGCAGGATTGGGGTGGGCCATTGCCCAATTCGGATCAGCTCATACGCGGCGGTCCGTCCGATTCCTAGGATTGCTGCCGCGGTCAGCACGTCCACGACCGGCGGCAGGTTCCGCATCTGCTCGACGGTCATTTGGAGACTGGAGCTGGTCATCGGTCACTCCTTTTCGTGGTGCTCGTCTCGTCATGGTGGATCCGAGCGCTGATTCGGGCAGTCACTGATGTTCTTGTTGGGTCCAGGTCAGCCGGCGGGTGCTCGGTGGGCTCCACATGCACCCCGTTTGGAGATGGCGGTCTCCACCGCGTGAAACGTTCGGCCACCAGGGAACGAACCAGCTCCTCGTACTCATTCATCACGTCATCTCCATTCCGAGCACCGCGGCGCAGGCTGGACCTCTTGTCACCGGGACGGATACATCGACCTCATCCTGGTAGGCGACGAAAGCAGCGTTCGATGGACATTCTGAACGCAGCCAGGTCGTCATACAGGTCCTCTTCCGCACAACAACCAATCCGGCTGGTCCTCATCCTGGGCGGCTGGACAGCCAAGTGGCATCGTGTCGTTGCCGCGTGACGGCGTGTCTCCCGTAGGGTTTGCGTTCGTGGCAAAGAGAAGGGTCGACGGCGCCGCGCTGAGGCAGGCGCGCCTGAACGTCGGCCTGACTCTCAGCGAGGTGGCTGAGGTGGTTGGTGTGGCCGACGGGGCTCGGATCGGCGCCTGGGAGCACGGCCTTGAGCAGCCCCACCCTCGCTTCATCCCCAAGCTCGCGAAGGTGGTGGAACTGCCGGTGACGGCTCTGCTGGTTGGCAAAGGACTCGAGCCCAGTCTTGCCGACTTGCGCCTCACGAAGGGACTCACGCTTACCGAGCTTGCGTCCAGTGCCGGCATCCCACGAACGACATGCCACCGGTTGGAACAAGGAGTCAGTACCCGAGTCCCTGACCCTGCAACTCTGTCTGCGCTTGCGTCGGCGTTGGACAGTTCGAGCGATGCCGTACTTGCGGCAATCGCGCGAGTTCGTGCCGACCGCGGGACGAACCCCAGAACCACATGACGACACTCCGTACTCGTAACCTTCCGCAACGTCCCTCCCAATACGTGGTATTTTCCCAACTGTAGCGGATTGTCCACGTAGGCGTCTCGGGGCTGCTTAGTAAGAGTGTGAGGAGGTGTTCAGCCGGTGCAGTGCCGAATGTTGAGGCCAACGGGCCGAACTCAGAGCCAAATCTGGGCACGGACGATGTATGGATTTGTCTCGGATTCTGGGGCACAATCGGCAGCCGATGTGTGGCAGGCCCCGCGGGGGCCTGCCACACACGCTATGGAGGTGGTCTCGCGTTGATGAAGCGG